>JBCBRY010000049.1:0-57059 GCA_039819485.1 Bacteroidota bacterium
ATCACGGCCTCTGCGTGAAATTCACGCAGAGGCCGTGATGCCCGCAGAGGAGTTTATTCAGCCAAATGCAAAAATGCGTTGCAATAATTGATTTAATTGGTCTCCCCGTGGCCCCACCACATAAATGCCCTGGTGTTTCCAGACATCTACATGTTCTTTGTTCCGGTCTACAGCCACACAGTTAGAAGCATTGACGATGTGTAATGCCGGCATCAGGTCATAAGGCCTCGTCGGGCCGCTGTCCCAGGCATTGATGTAGAACGTATCGGTTTTGGCAGCCTCCACCATTAATAGTGAAGGCGACCCCGAGACCGATTTGACGAGGGCGACCTCCCCTTTTCGCCACAGGTCATGCAACTTGTGCAAAATGGGGATGGCATTTTTGGAAGGATGCAGGTTGACCAGCACGGGCCGCTCAGCACTGCGCGAAAACAAAGGAATGGAGTGAAGGCGTAATTTCTTTTTCGTCGAAGGAATCTGTAAGACCATGCTCTTTTTGCTCCCTACCCTGAAATACATATCGCCTGAAGACGGTGAACAAACCAAAGAGAAATAAGGTATCCGGTTCTTAATGACCGACAAAGTAATCGAGTAGGTTTCAAAACCAGAGAGAAAACTCCGGGTGCCATCAATTGGATCAATCACGAATAAATATTGATCAGTATAAACAGAATCATCGCCCCCGCCTCCCGATTCTTCTCCCAGAAAAACAGCAGGCTCATAAAACCGCCGGAGCGCCAACCGGGCGAACTTTTCCATTTCAAATTCAAGGGTCGTAGTGGGCGACCCGTCCGCTTTTGTGGTTCGTTCCAGTTTGTCCAAATCGAACCTTTGCTTCATGATCAGATGGTACAGGTGATAGGCGGTATAAAAACCAAACCTGGCCCATTCGTCCTTATTGGATGGATCTTGACAAGGTGGAATTTCGTGGGTAAATGATTGTTTGATCAAATTTAGGTAGTTGTCCATCAGGCTGTTTTTTCTAAAATGTTAAGTATATGTTGGTCTGCAAAAAGACCGTCTGCATGCAATTCTTTCAATGAATTGCGCAGCAAATTTGCATAATTGGAGTGGAGCCCATTGATCAACTGGTGGTTGACCGGTCTCCATTTAAAGTCGGCGGACTGCTCCCGCCTGAGTATGCTCTCATCCGTTATGAAAACGGAATAAGCTTTGGCGTCAACCCAGGCATGATCGGTTTGCCGGTGATCATAAAAATAACCTTCATGCATCTGCTGGTGATAAAAAGCTGTCCACTGGAAATTGATCTTTTCCTCCGACCGAATGATCGCTTCCTGAAACGATTCTCCTCTCCGAAAATGGACGCTGATAATGGCGGCCCCGCTTTCATTGATATTCATCAGGCATTCCAGGGTTCCGGTTTCCTTGTTGTAAAAGATAGGGCACAAGAACAACATCGGATTACTGCCCCAAAGCCACAAACTTCCCCTTCCTTCGATTCCGGTACGGCCACTTGGGTTCAATGGCTTGCTGTCCGTTCCTCTGACAAATTCCCGCCCCCACGTCACAGGCACTTCAAAATTCCATTGATCTTCCGGGTCGGCTTCACCTTTCGGGTTGAGCAATCGGTCATTTTCCAACACCTCTGCTGCTGTATAATAAGGAGGCTGATAATCCTTGCAATCAACTTTCCAATTGGCCTGGTCGATCGGGATGCGAAACCTGGTTGGGTAATCAACCGGACGCTCACTCCGAATTTTGAGGTGAAAATCGTCCCCGACCAAAAGGAACAAAAGTATTTCAACAGAAACCAGGGCATACCATAATTGGGCAGGTCCGCACTCTCCCTGGTCCAGCGACTGATCAAAGCTCAGGGTATGAAGTGAAAACCTTAACAAAGCAATTTTATAGATCAACCAGTCTTCCTCTCCCTGCAACTGGAAATAAGCCATCCTAAGTTCTCTGACGGGCAGGTAAATCTTTTTGAACTGAAGGTTTTCCCTCACAAAATCCAGATGGTCGGGCAACTCGTACACGGGGACGGGCAGCGGGGTATTCAAGAGGTACTCTTCCAGCAACTGGAGCTTCGCAAGATCATTTACACACAGCTCTCCGGTCACAACGAATTTGAAGTCATTCTCCAGTTTGGCAAAATCAGTGGCAATGGGATGGAGCCTGGTATAAGTCCAGTCGATGGTCCAGATATTCCCTTTGTTATCAGAAAGAATATTTGCCAGGTTCAGATCTCCGTGCGCCAGGCATGTATCACAAAGAACGACGTCATTGTTTTTGCGAATAACATCAAAGATTTTCCGGACGGCCTCGCCCGACACAAAAACCTCCTCGTTTGGATGCGCCTGAATGTTTTTAAGATTAGTATCAAGCCATTGTGCCTGCTGGGCAAGGTGCAGTTTGAAATGACGATAGGGAGCGATCCGCCTGATCGTTCTGGTATTGTTGTAAAGTCTTTCGGAGAGCAAAGAGAGCACTTGATCCAGGGTCTTTAGAAATGCATTAAGACTTTCTTCTGAAGCCACTTTCAAGAGAAGTTCCTGCAAAGTACTGGGTGTGCCTCCCATTGAGGCGAGCTCCATCCCAATGCCCGAATACTTGCCCGAGGTCACTGGAAACGATTGCGCCGGAATATGTTTGCCCAGGAAATTTTTCACCCGGTTGTACCCCTTGATTTCCAGTCGGATCGGGAAATGCTCGTCAATCTTAAGCACTTTTGGTTCTGTTTTGGAAGTTCCCTGTTTGCCATCGGCCAGCAACAAGAGGCTGCCACTGTAGCCATTGCCGAGGGCTTTCAGATGCACCTCTGTCCATGGCATGCAAATGGTTTCAATGATTTTTTGCTGGGAGGATGCCAGTCCGTTCCTCAGGTCTTTTGGTTCAATACGAACCGACTCCAGACCAAACCGGCTCAGGTACGACAGGTTCTGTCCCAGGTAAGCAGCCAGGGCACTGGTGCTGGTCAAAACCTGGATAAAGTTATCCGGGTACTGGTACTGGAGCGCCTTGTAATGCGCCTCCTTGTTGGCACTGCCCATGAAATGAGAAAAGACCGCTACCTGCTCAAACCCAAATAGGTTTCGCAAGGCATTGGCCATGGAAAAGATGCGGCGTTCCGTATGGAAACCGATCAACAGAAAGCGTACCTCCATAGCCTGGTGAGCTGATGGGTCAAACTGGCCTATATCGATCCCGGTAAAATCACGTAGCGCTTTTCTGATGGGCCCGAACGGGAAGACCATTGCCTTGCCATCAATGGCAATTCCATCGTTAACCAGTTTCTTTATGGTAGGCACAAACTCTTCCCCCGATGAAGCAACGACACAATGTTGCCCCAGTCGTTCCAGGGAGTTCAAATCTATTTCATCGGAGGGGTCGTAGCTGTCGCGGAGAAAAATGACCTGGCTATCGGCCATTTCGAGTTGTTTTTTCAGGAAGAGCGGAACTGGTCCGGTCTTTTCAGCTTCGTCTGCACCGAAAAGAAATTCCGCTTCCCGCTCTCCGATATGGACATTGTTTGACAAATACCGTTCTCGCTGGCCACAGTAGTCGTTCACTAAATTATCGGCGATGATAAATGTCCTGTTCATCAATTAATTGCTTAGCTCTTGCAGTGCTTGTCCTTCTGTATCATAGAGTTTAAACACCAGGTTGGCCAGACCTGTCATTTCAAATACCTCTTTCACCTGTTCATTGGCATTGCAAATACCCAATTGGCCCTTCCCGTGCAATCGTTTGGAGGTGGTCAGCAGCACCCGCAGGCCCGCACTGCTGATATAATCAAGCTCCTCGAAGTCGACCAATATCCGGGTTGCCCCAATCTGTAAAATTTCACGAAACAATTGCTCCGCCTCACTCGAGGTCTGGGTATCTAAGTTACCGGAGAAATGCATGATTTTCACGCCCTCTTTATCAGTGGTTTTGATCTTCATAATCGTTTTTTCTTAATTGCCGGATATTTTTAATCAGTGTGGTTGTATTTTTTTGGTGGGCCCGTACATACTGCAGATCGTCCATGATCTGACGAATCAAGTGAATTCCCAAACCTCCCACCTCCCTTTCTTCAATGGGTTGATGAACGTCCACCACTGGTCTTGATAAAAGGTCAAACGGAACCCCATCGTCCGTTACTTCCAAAATGAGATCGGGGTCTTTATAAACAAACTGGACTTGGATTAAATGCTGGTTCCGGTCCCCAAAAGCGTAATTGATGATGTTGTTGAGTAGTTCATCAATCACCAAATTGATCTTTCTCCTGACCTCGTCCGGAAAACCATTTTGCCGGGCAAAATGATTAAATGCATGATTGACCCGTTCAATTTCAGTCAAACGGTTTGCGACCATCAATTCCAACTTCATTTCGTCCATATGCAGGCGCGCTCACTATTATTTAATTGAATAAACCAGCAGTCCAAGTTGTTCACTTTCTCGATGTGAAATTAGAAGAAATAATTGAAGCACTCCGCATTTAACCATGAAGTTGTTTTAAAATTCCTGCTGAGTTGAAATTTGTTGGTTTTCGGTTCCCGACCTGGCGGTGCGGGATTTCGCTGCGCTCAATTTTGGTTTTGGGTTTCAACTCATAACTCATGCGAATCAAGGGTGAAATAGAATACCTTTTAAAAAGAAGGTCTTGCACAACCCACACCTCAGCACTGCTCCAACAACCACCCCTTTTCGGCCAATGCCTTTTCGGCTTCAATTTCTTTTTTTAAATCGGCCAGCTCCTGGCCACCGGACACTTCTATCAGCTTCCGGGTAAACTGGATGGCGTTCATGTACAGCTCCCGGTGATAGCCAATGATGTTCTTGCGGCGGATAAACCGCTGCATGGCCTCGAGATGGGAAAAGAGCGCATCGTATTCACTCATTTCAAAATAGATTTTCATGATGACGCCCTTGGCGGCAAGGTTGAGGAGGAGGTCGCGGTACTCTGATTTTTGCAGGAGCTGCAGGGCCTTGCCAAAATTTTTGCGTTGAAACTCCAGCCGGGCCAAACTGAAGCTGAACATGCTTTCCCGGTGTGCCTCCACCAAATGGTCTTTATAATCATAAATAAACCGTTCTACCCATTTTTCCTTTTTCAGGGCAAGACCAGTGGTCACCACATTGCGGTAAGCAAAACGGGAGAGAACGCCATTGTTGAGCAGGTATGCCTTTTCAATACCGTCTTTGTAGAGGTCGAATTCGTCCTGCAGATAGGCCTGTTCGCCTTCGTTGTGCTTTTTGATACAAAAGTTGATGGCCAGCAAATACAAATCAGCGATTTCGTTTTTGGGAAACTTCCCCCCCTCACTCACCAACAGTTTCTTCAAGTGGTTAAAATAGGCCGGTTCGGCCGGGTGCGCCATCGATTGGTAGGCAAAGTAATACAATGCAATGGCCGGTACTTCCAGCAGCCCCTCCTTTTCCACGCGTTGTAAAATAGCTTCCAGCAGCCCATAGCGGTATTCCTTTTTGTAAACGGCCTGGTGCGATCTCAGCAGACATGCCTGTCGCAGTTTTTTTGAAAAATAAGCCACATCGAGGTTGTCCGTGACGGCCTGCAGGTTGTGGTCGGAGGTGCGTCGCTGCAAAGATTGGAACTGGTATTCCTCCATTTGCAGCTCCTGATCAAACTCGAAAAACCGGGCGTTCCGCAACTGGCCTTTTTCCAGTTCATGCCGTGCCTCCCGCATGGTGCGGGTAAAATGCTTGGGCAGGTTGCGCTGGCGGTAGATGGCAGCGAGGCGGGTTTTTACCAATACCTGCTCGGAAACGAAAGACTGCTGCACGAGATATTGTTCCGCCAGCCTCAACAAAAAACTCATGGCCATCCGTACTTTATGGTCATCGTAGGGAGCTGTTTCACCGTACAATTTTTTAAATATGGCCTCTTTTCCGGGGACGGGTTGCGCCTTCTTGAAACAGTTTTCCAAGAGTGCCAACAGGTCCCTGACATCCTGTCGTTGGTTGTAAAAAGGAGACGCCACGAACTTCCGCAGGTTGCGGAGTTCTTTATTGGAAAAAGTGCGGAGCAAGGATAGAAGGCGGGTGTTCTGCATGGTTTTTCAACGCCGAGACAGGCATAAAGGTTTTTTTTAACTTTTTTCTCTGTGACTCTGTGCCCCTGTATTCATAATTTTTTAGACAAAAAATTTTCAAAATATCTTAATTTAAATGATTTTTAACAAGAATTCAATTATTCTATTTTACAAACAACATAAAATGTCCTTGCGCTCGCCGTGCTTTCCTCTCATTTTTGCATCATTAAATTTTATTGAAACCTATCGCCAAATCCGATGGCCATCAGATGAGGCCCACTACTAAACAGAAAAACCCTTTTTCCCATGATGAGAATATCCATACTCAAAAATGCTTTGCGCTCTTTGCTTTTGTTCGCAACTTTGGCAATGAGCCATTTTACAATGGCCCAAGAGACCCTCACCATCGACATTCCGGTGTCGCTCTCGGGCACGGCCGTCACGGCTCCTGTCAACGTTTTTAATTTCAATGATATCCGGACCATGCAGTTCACCCTGGAATGGGATGCAAATGAAATGGAGTTTTTATCTGTTTCCGAAATGCAGCTACCGGGCCTTTCCCAATCAAGCTTCGGTTACATCCATGTAAACAGTGGCAAATTGACCTATTCGTGGCTCGACCCTCTCGTGGGCGGAGTCGACATGCCCAACTGTAATTTTCTTTTTAAACTGAATTTCCATTCGATCAATGGCAACACTTCACCAATCACCATCACCTCTAATCCGACCCCAATTGAAATAACCAATAGCAATTCGACATTGGTCAACCTGGCCCAATCAAACATTTCCTGCGGCAACGTCCAAGGCAATATTTTTTATGATGAAACGGAGAACTGCAACTTCGACGCAGGAGAAATGCCACACAAAAACTGGAAGATCCAATTTACCAAAGGCAACAATAATTACTACGTGAATTCCAATGCACTTGGCGATTACAGGGCCGATCTGCCACCGGGCAGCTATGATGTTTCCCTCGTCTTACCCAATGAAGACCTTTGGACGGCCTGTACTCCTCCACAAACAATCCAGGTAGATTCCGCCACCTCCGATGAAATTGATTTTCCAGTACAATCATTACTGGATTGCCCGCTGATGTCGGTGGATATTTCGGCGGCCTTCATCCGCCGTTGTTTTCCCTCTACCTACCACGTGCTGTACTGCAATCAGGGCACCGTCACCGCAGATGATGCATACATTGAAATTGAACTTGACCCGGCACTGATTTTCGTTAGCAGCAATCTTCCTGTGTCTTCCGTCAATGGCAATGTGTACACATTTGACCTGGGCGATGTCACTCCCGGCACCTGCAACACATTTTGGTTAGAGGTAGAGGATGATTGCAACTCCGTGCTTGGCCAAACCCACTGTACCACTGCCCACATTTTCCCGGATGCCCCGTGTACTCCTCCTACCTTGTGGGATGGTTCTGACCTGGAAATCACCGGCATTTGCGACGGCGATTCCGTCCGTTTTGAGATCATCAACACAGGTGACGACATGGCAGACCCAGTAGAATTCATCATCATCGAGGACGACATGGTTCACCTGACCAGCGAACCTGTTCAACTGCTGGGCCAGGAGTCGATACAAGTCGCAGTGGAAGCCAATGGCTCAACGTGGCGAGTGGAAATACCTGAAACCCCCGACAATCCTTTCGGCACTTTCGCCACCGACGCTGTGGAGGGTTGTGGATTCAATGGCAGCGGCAGCTTCAGCCTTGGGTTCGTAACGCAATTTCCTCAGGACGAACAGCGACTGGCCATTGATGTAGACTGCCAGGAAAACATCGGCTCCTATGACCCCAACGATAAAACTGGCTATCCCAAAGGCTTTTGCCAAGCACATTACATCAGCTCAGATCAAGAAATAGAATACAGGATCCGTTTTCAAAACACTGGAACAGACACTGCCTTTAACATTACAGTTACTGATACGCTCTCTAATTTTTTATCACCTGCCAGTGTGAGGCCCGGTTCTTCCAGTCACCCCTATGAGTTTGAACTGTTAGGTTCGGGGATGGTTAAATTCACCTTCCCCAACATCATGCTCCCCGATAGTAATATCAATGAACCGGCCTCGCACGGTTTTATTAAGTTTTCCGTTCTGCCAAAAGAGAACCTGCAAATGGGAACAATTATCGAAAACAATGCTGACATCTTTTTCGATTTCAACGACCCCATACGCACCAATACCTACCGCCACACCATCGGCAATGATTTTGTTGAAATGCAAGGGCAGGTCGGTGATTTGAGCGTATCAGGAAATGTATCCACCTGGTGGGGCACCCCACTGGACAGCACCGAAATGATCATGTCCAACCTTTGTCCAATCTATACAGATGACGACGGCAATTTCCTCTTTGCGGATATTGACACCGCCGACTACACACTGGGAGCGTTCAAAAGAAATGACAACCCTGGCAACGGGCTGACTGTATTGGACATCGTGAAATTGAGAAATCACATTCTCGGTATTCCCGGAGAAACTTTAAACGGTTTCCAACGCATTGCAGGCGACGTCAACGGCAACATGGGCGCGATCACAACTTTTGACATGGTCATCATTGGAAAAGAGATCATGGGGACAAATTCTGATGGCGTCATGCCCAATTGGACATTCGTGACAACTGACTACAATCCCGACCTGTCTCCGTTACAGGCGTCCAGCATTTATCAATATGAGCCATTGAACATGGACCTCAATGCACAGAATTTCTGGGCCATTCAACCGGGCAACATCATTGATGAATCTATGGTGGAAAATTCACCCATCAATACCGAATTCTATTTCGAAGTGGCCAGCCTGAACGCAAACATTTTGACCGTAGATGTAAAAGCGAGAGATTTCACCAAAGTAGATGCCTTCCAGTTTGGCCTCGCATTCGACCCGGCTGTTTTACAATTTTTCGAAGCGGAAAACGCCATTATCGAGAACGTCGAATTCTGGACCACGAGCCAGGAACCCGGTAAAATAAAGTTTTTGGCGACCAATAATTTTGAATTGACCGCCGGTGAAAACGAAACACTTTTCAGGATACGTTTCAACACATTGGCCCCATTGGGAACTTCCACCATGTTGGAGTTGGATGAATCGGAAATACCATTACAGGTCGTTGTGGACACCTGCAAGCTCGCCGGCCCTTCAGTCGCCGACTCCGAAATAACGATCCAAAATCCAAGTAGTGTTGTTGACTTTGAAAAGGTCGAGTTACATGCACAGGTCGTCCCAAATCCAATCAAACAAGGACAAGCGGTTCAAGTTGGCATCAGTTCCAATCGCAACCGCCAAGTAGACCTGGGGCTGTATGAACTAAGTGGCAGCTTAATAGAAAAAACAACCATTCACTGTCCGGAAGGACAATCATATCATGCACTCAACGCGGCATTGGCGAAAGGAATCTATTTATTGAAGGTTCAAAGTGAAGACGGTGCTGCACATACGGGAAAGGTGGTTGTTTTTTAACCACAAAAAAGAAGCAGGCAGGGCTGAGGATCCCTGCCTGCCTGTATTTTTAGATTGAAGTTGTTTGAAAGCTCCTTCATTTACTAAATATTGAAAATTTAGCGAATCAGGGTTTTCATCAAATTAAATGAAATATCTAAGCACAGGACAAAACTCAACATTGATAATTTATGCCTGATAATCCTCCCCCTAACCCCCTCCAAAGGGGGAAAAAACGGATTTAATTTCCCCCTTTGGAGGGGGTTAGGGGGAGGATGTACTCGTTTTGTTTTTAAAAATTAAATTTTGTCCTGTACTCAAATGAAATACATTACTCCACTTTCACAAACTGCTCAAACATCGTCTCTTTCCCCGCTGTCAATTTCAGCATATAAACACCGGGAGCCAAATCGTTCACATCCAGTTCATCTTTAAAAGATCCCGACTGCAAGTCGATGTTTTTCACTACCTGGATGATCCGGCCATGCAGATCGATGATCTCCAGTAAAGCGGGCGTCTCTGCAACCATTTCAACCTTCACCGAAAGCTGGTCGCTCACGGGATTCGGATAGAGCATCAGTGATGGGCGTTCCGTATCCTTGAATGATTGCTTAAGCGTCTGACCTCCCTGGAACACTTCGACCTGCTGGCTTTCCGCAGCTAAATATTGCGGAGGCACCACATTGTGAAATGCGAAGTAGGCCACTTGTTCTGTCGTGTGAGACCGCTCCGAATCAAGGATTTGATCTTCATCAAATGCCAGCAAGATCTTATCGCCATCAACTGGCACTGAGCCATAAAGGACGGGCCATCCTCCGTCGCCACCGTCCATCGCAGCTGCGCTTAAAACAGCCCCCTGGGCGTCCGCCATGTTGAGGTTGTATTGATAGCCCGCACTGGTATTTTGCGTCCCTTTCACGATATCGCTGCCAAGTCCGATTTCAAAACTGAGCTCATCAATGGCATAGTTGCCGGATTCGAACACGATGCAGCCGATGGTTTCGTTTGCCCGAACTTGGTTGGCATCCTGCCCAACATGTTTTCCGGCGGCAAAACCGGAGGCAAGTGGTGGTGTGGACTGGCTGTTGTTTCGGGAAGCCCAGAAAGTGGACCATGCTGTATCGTTATAAGTCATCACCTGACCGAGCACCACCGGGGAAGTGTACGTATTTTGATAAGTCCTGACCTCTCGTGTCCAGCTGGAATAAGAGGCTGTCGATGCAGCGGTCACCTTTTGTGCTTCCATGTTGATACCATGGTCCGAAGTGTTGTAAACGCCTTCCTCCACGACCATGAAATGAATGGAATAAGTATCAGTCGTAGTACCGCCCGGGTTTTGCACACGGATATCGAAGGAATTGCCGGCAGCATTTTTTATTCTTGTGACAACGGGATCCGCTTCATTTCCGCCGGAGGCGGCAGGCAGTACAGGCGTTGCCGCCACGACCATTGAATTATAGGATTGATTCAAAGTGACCGTTTGCCAGGTTTCGCTGACGTTGGCCAGCGTTCCTGCCTCCATTTTGGGAACAGGGTGAACGGTTACAGAACCACTTGCAGTACAACTGTTTGCATCCGTAACAGTCACGCCATAGATCCCTTCGGGCAAATCACTCAGGTCTTCGCTGGTCGATCCATTTGACCAATTGAAAGAATACCCCGGAACACCACCGCTGACCGTCAGGTCGATTGCTCCGTCCGCATTCGTTTCAGGGGTAGTGGAAAATGTAAGCACTATTTCCGGCCCTTCCCCGACTACGGCGTCAGCCGTGGCCGTGCAACCATGATCGTCCGTTGCTGTGACGGAGTAGGTGCCCGCCGTTAAACCAGCAATGGAAGCCGTTGTAGAGCCATCGCCCCAGACAAAATCAACATCGCCCGTACCACCGGCAGATGTGACCGAAGCACTGCCATTAGTTCCCCCGAAACAACTTGCATCAACAACTGTGGTAGACGGCACAAGCGCAGGAGGCTCCCCGACGGCAACTGTGGCTGTGGCCGTAGTGCCCCATGCATCTGTAGCAGTCACGGTGTAGCTGCCTGCGGCCAGATCAGTTGCTTTTTCGCCTGCGGCACCATTGCTCCACAGGTAAGTAACGGGAGGGATACCTCCGGTAAATTCAGCTGTCGCTTCCCCTGTTGCACCACCTGCGCAAAGGGCATTTTTAAAAGTAGCTGTTGTTAGAAGCTGTTGGATGGTTTCCTCGAAAGCGATGTAAGAAACCTCCTCGGTGGTATGACCCCGCTCACTGTCGCCGATCTGATCTTCGTCAAATGCCAGTGTGAGGGCATTGCCACTGATTGGGTTGGAGCCAAAAAGGATGGGCCAGCCGCCGTCACCTCCGTCCATGCCGGAAGCGCTTGCGACTGCCCCATTGGCTGTGGTCATGATTAAATCATATGTGTCGCCGGTGCCATTGGCATCCGGACCTTCCACTATATCAGCACCGATACCGATTTCGATGGGCCAGCCGTTGATAGTGTACATACCTGGCTCCATTACGAGATAACCGATGGTTTCGTTAGCGCGGTTGATATTGCTGTCGTGCCCGACATGTTTGCCGGCAGCGAACCCGTCGTCCTGTGGTGGGTAGTACTGGGAGTTGTGCCTGGACGACCAGAAGACCGACCAAGCCGGATCATTTGCGGTCATCACCTGCCCGACCACGACGGGGGACGAGTATTCATTTTTGTAAGTCCGTTGTTCTCTGACCCAGTTGAATTTATCGGCGGTTTGCACCGAAAGCACTTTTTGCGCCTCCATTTTTATTCCACTGCCGCTGTCATCGAACACACCACTTTCGATCACCACGTAACGGACAATGTAGGTGGCGGAAACAGTACCTCCAGGGTTTTGAATTTTCAAATCAAATGAATTGCCAGTGGCGTTTTTCACCCTGGTCACTACGGGCGCATCAGCCGAGGAAAGCAAAAGTGGGGTAGCAATGACGACGGGTGAAATATATTCTTCTTCCAACGTGATCGTCTGCCAGTTTTCACCAACCTCAACCACCGTTCCGGCCTCCATGATCAATTCAGGTGAAACGGTGATTCCACCAGTAGCCGAACAGCCGTTGGCGTCTGTGACGGTCACTTTGTAGTTGTCGCTCAGCAAGTTTTGGGGGTCTTCCACGGTGCTGCCATTTGACCATGCGTAAGCAAATGGCGCAGTCCCGCCTGAAACGGTCAAGTCGATGCTGCCATCAAATAACTGTTCCATCGTCGGGGCTGTCAGTGCCAATGCTAAAACATCGGGCTCGGTGATGGTCACCGTGGCCGTGGCGGTATTGGCCAGGTCATCGGTTGCGGTGACGGAGTAAGTTCCTGCGACCAGTTCAATTGCTTCGGCGCCGCTCTGGCCATTGCTCCAGGCGTAGGTATAATTGCCCGTCCCACCATTTGCGGAAGCAGTGGACATACCGTCTTCGCCACTGTGGCAAGAGACATTTTGATTGGTGAAATCAATGGTAATCGGATCAAGTACCTGGTGGCAGATCGACAGGTGATCAATATTGGGCCCGTGATGGCCATTGGTTCTCAACAACAAGTCATGGGAGGGATTGTCCAACTCAACCCAGAAAGAAACAAACTCCCATTTCGACCAATTATTGGTATTCGGAAAAAACAATTCCGGGATGATGACATTACCGTCCAACTGTACTTCCAGCTTCCGGCTGTTCGACCAACTGGCATAACGTACGCTGACGAGGTAAACACCAGCCTGGGCCGGTTCCACCGTAAAAGTGATGCTGTCCCCGGTCGAGTTTCTGTAATCAAGAAAACCACTACCTGAATAATAGTCGGCCCAATTCTTAAACAGAACCCCTGAGTAAACGGCATCTTCCGCCTGATAAACCACGTCATCACAGTTGTCGCAAGCATTCGGAATGGCATCCGCATCGGCATCGGCGAGATCGTCATAACCTTCGCACCGATCGAAGTAATCACAAACGCTGTCGTTATCGGTATCTTCAAAAACACCGACACAGTTACATTCTGCATCATACACATCATTGATCGTACAAAGATCGCCATCATCGCAAGGCGTGCCCGGCGTGTTCAGGTTATCACAATCATCGCATGCATCCGGGATGCCGTCACTGTCGATATCGAGGTTGTCATCGTGGCCTTCGCACTGATCTAAAATATTGCACACACCATCCGAATCAGAATCGATATACAGTCCGTCGCAGTCACAGCCGGAAATATAGACATCGAGGATGGTACAAACATTTCCATCGTCACAAGGTGTTCCGATCAGGTTTTCGTTGCAGGTATCACAGTCATCCGGGATACCGTCGCCGTCTTCATCGAGGTTGTCATCACCACCTTCACAAACATCGATATCATCACAAACGCCGTCGCCGTCCTCATCATCTCCAAAAAAGGTTCCCGCACATTCGCAATCATTATTATAAACGTCATTCATCGTACAGGGGTCGCCATCGTCGCAGGCGGTCCCGACCAGGTTATTGTCGCAAGGATCACAGGCATCGGGGATGCCGTCGCTGTCGTCATCATCGTTATCATCTCCCAAAGGACAGGTGTCCTCGACGTCGCAGACACCGTCGGCATCCGTATCCAAATAGACGCCATGACAATTACAGTCAGTATCATAAACATCGTCGGTCGTGCAAACCAACCCATCATCACAAGGCATACCGGCCTGGGTACATCCACTGCAAATTGAAAAAACCAATTGATCGAGATTGGGGCCATTCGAGCCAATCGTCGACAAGCGGACGGTGTGCAGACCGGCCGTGAAATAAAACTCATCGCTCACTTCTCCCCACGTGCCCCAACTCCCCGTCTCCGGAAACGGCAGCCCCGCATTGACGACTTGGTTATCGACCTGCAGCTCCAATGTCCTCGTACCGCTTGAAAGGGCATACCGAAACGCCATGACGTGATTGCCCGCCTGGGCGGCCATCACGGTAAATTCGACCCAATCGCCTGAACCATGCTGATAGTCCACAAAGCCCAGTCCCTCATATTGTGGATGGTTGTTCCGGACCTGCACTTCGTTCAAAGTAGCATTTTCAGCCTGATAACTTTGATCCAGGCAATCATCAACTCCATCTAAAATCCCATCTTCATCAAGGTCTAAATATTCGCCCTGGCAATTACAACTAACATCAAATTGATCATTGGTAGTGTATACATTTTGGTCGTCGCAGGGGGAACCTTCTCCCGGGCAGTCACACACCAAAAGGTTTAGACCATTGATGGCCTCCATGTCGTTGATGAAAACGGGAGCAGTACCATTGTTAGGTTGATCGCTGTTGATCTGGGTCAGGTTTGCATCAAAGGCGATTTCCGGGTTGGCCCCTTGCTGAACTATTCCAAAGCAGATTTTCCCGACCTCGATCGATTGCCCCGGCATGATGACCGGACAACTGTTGCTCTCGTCCAAAAGGGACAAGGTCAGGTTAAATTGCCCCGGATGGGAAACAGCATCGTAGTCGTGCATGTCCCACGCACCCGAGCAGGACTTTTCATTTAGGTTTTTGGAAAAATAATGGCGGAAAGAAAGGGCCGCCTGATTGTAAGTCATCAGCAAAGAAGCCGTCCCCAACTGGATACCGAGCATAGGCTCATTCGATTTCACTTTCAGGGTGAGGCAGTATTCTTTCTCATCACATTGCTTTTTGGGCGAAAGCAGCAAATCCACTGACTGGGCGAGTAGCTGATTCGAGGCCACACATAAAATGAAAAAGCAGATAAATAGCGTATATTTTTTCATATTTAATTTAAATAATTGCGCAGGCTGGATGTTTTCGCCAAATATTTTCCTCCCCCTACCCCCCGGCAGAGGGGGAAATCAAGTCTGGGTTTCCCCATCTGGAGGGGGTTGGGGGAGGAAAACAGATTGAACCTGCATTCAATTTTAGATTTTGATTATTCCTGGAAAATGATCCACCGCTTATCGACGAGATCATTTAAAATTCCCCAGTTTACTCCGGTTGCCCGACCACAGGTCATAGTCCTGGGTATCAACCAGCCCGTCGGCATTGAGATCGGCCTGGTGATAGCCGGTCTGTCCGATGTTTTGGTCCCAGAAATTGAAATCCTCATTATTGACCAACTGGTTTTTATCTGTATCGCCCGCAATCATGGCCCATTTGGTGCCGACCATTGTTTGTTGGCCTTCCCCTTCGGCTTTCATTTCACCCGTCGTAAAATCGTAGATAAAGTTCGGCGCATCCAGCAGCACGGTATCGCTGCTCAGCACACCCAGGTGGTTTCGGTGAAATACGGCCAAGCGGTAAAAGCCTTCCGTAACCCCGTCGAATTCGACGCCAGGGGTGCCATCCGGCGCCATGACGATGCCATCATTGCGGAGCAGCACTGCTTTCTGGGCAATCACCTGCTCCGGTTCGTCGGCGTCCCGCAGCTCCAATAGCAACCAATCGACGGTATCGGCGGGGAAAGTGGCAGCAGCCTCCGATCCAGAATAATTGAAAGGAGCGGTGTTGTATGGCTGGGCCAACGGCAGCACTCCGGAATCCGCCAAATGGGTGCCCATGGTTTGCTGCGCCGTATCGTAAAAACCCTCCAACACGACTTTCACCTGCATGCAGGCACAGACTGGTGGTGGAGTGGGCGTCAGGTAGCAGGAAGGCGGAACGAGGTTGCTGGTATTGATGAGCGGAATTTTTGGCCCGATGTATTGTGAAGCCAAAAAGGTGTTGGTCAGAGAGGTATCATTGGAGCCCAGCCAGTCCTGCAACAGAGATGCAAAAACAACCCGGTAATCGTTCTCCAACTGGTTGGGATGTGCTGCACCCGGATTGTCCAAATTGGTCAGGTCGATGTTGGTGCCATGCACCCCTGCCTCGACCCCTTTACCAACGATAAACATAGAATTCAGCGTTCCGTGGTCGCAGCCATAGCTGCCATTTTGAATAATCTTCCGGCCGAATTCGGAGAAGACCACGGTCACGACATTCTGGTCGAGGCCAAGGTTTCTCAGGTCATCCTGGAAAGCCTTAATCGCTGAACCGACGCCACCCAACAGGTTGGCATGGTTCCCCTGGGTGGTATCAGCCGGGTCGACCTGACCACCGTGGGTATCAAAGCCACCGGTATTGGCCATGAATATTTTGGTACGGCTGCCGCCATCAAGCATTTTGGCAATGGTCTTTAACTGGTTGCCCAGGCTGCTGCTGGGGTAATTGACCGAGCTGTTGCTGCCGTTGCTGAACGTTTGGGAAATGCGCTCGGCATATACATTTACACTTTCGTCGATGGCTGCCAGGTGCATCAGCATTTCACCATGCTCCGTATTGGGAATATTTGGAATGGGCGCTCCGCCCAGGGAGGAGATCAGTGTATAAAACCCAGCAGGGTCCTGGCCAGAAAGGTTGATTTCCATTTTATGCTCATCGAAGGTGTGGAAACCGGTGGCATTCATATTGCCGAGCAGAATGCCCAGTGGGTCAGGCTCGCCCAGGAACGGGCTGCCATTGTAGCCTGGATAGCGATCGCTCAGGAAGCGGCCGATCCATCCTGTTTCGCGGTCTGGCAAAGCACCACCACTGCCAGTCAGCCAATTGTCCAGCGATTTAAAATGCGATTTGTTGGGCTGAGCATACCCCACGCGCTGCACGATGTTCAGCATGCCTTCGTCATACAAAGCTTTGAAATCCGTCAGGCTCGGGTGCAAACCGATCTGCCGCTCGCTGGGCAAGGTAGCATCCAAATTGATCAGGGAATTTTGCGGCAAGTGAATGTTCGGACGGGCATTGACATAGTCGTCATATTGATCCAATGGCACCGTGGTATTGATGATATCGTTGCCCCCGCTTAGATAAATAAGGACCATGGAGCGGTCGGTGACATTGCAGGGATTGAAAGCCAACGGGCTGGTGGCAGCAATGCCCTTGAGAGGCAAATTGGCCATGACCGGAAAGAGCCCAAGCGGAGCGGATGTTTTAAAAAATTGTCTTCTATTCATTTTATAATTGAATTATGAATTTGCTGATTGTTTGTTTAGAAATGACATTTTCGAGTCGGTTCAGAGATGACATTTTTCGAAAAATGTCATCTCTAAAAGCCTAAAAAGTTTGGAACTCCGGCGAATCACAGACGGCCGCAAAGAGATCGTTCAGCGCAATTTCGATGGCTGCCCCATCGCCCGTTGATTCATAATTGGCCCACTCAAATGCCCAGTTGATGGGACTTAACTGGCCGAGCAGTTTTTGTCGGAAATATTCAAAACGGTCGGTATCCGGCATTTCCGGAAGGGCTATTTCCAATAGCTGTGTGACCAGTTCGTCGGAATAACTTTGATTGGAAAAATGGGTATTGAAATAGTTGACCGTATTGATGGCGAACGGAATCGTCTTGTTGTTCTTGACGGTTCTGCCCTGCAAGAAGGAATAAGACAAGCGGTAGCGGGAAGAGATGGTCGCCTGGTCAAACCAGGATTTGCTGTAATTCGGTGCTTTGAAGAATCCGGGATAGCCTTCTACCGAGGAGGGGTAGTACGAAAAGCCAAGCGGCACTAAATTGTAACTGATCAGCCAGGAGCCTTTGGAATAGTTTTCAGCCGGGTCGTCGTTCAGAACGCCCATTTGGTTGGCATCGAAGAGGTTGATGCCGGACAGGTACAATTCCAGTGGCGATTTGATTTTACCGCCGATGATTTCATCGTGGTTGTCGCTGTCGTCTTCATCGTAAAAGTGGACGGACCTCAACAAGGTCTTCAATGTATTTTCGACTTCGTATCCGTCGCTGAAAAGTTGCTGTGCCAGAGGCTCTATGACATCATTTTCAATTTCTTCGGTCAAAAAATCACTTACAAAAAAACGGTACATCCGACGCACGAAAGCCCGAGCCGTTTCTACCTGGCCAAATATCATGTCCACAAAATCCTGTAGCTCCCGGTACATATCCGAGGCCGAAGTGGCTCCGGTGATGTGCTGATGCCCAAAAGCTGCACTGAATTTTTTGTTCCCCGCATCGTGCTTGCCAAAACTGGCGACACCTGCCCGGCGGCCTGTTTCCGGGTCGACGTAAGTGTTGCTGGTGACGAATCCGGTCAGTACGCGGGCAGCTTCCTGGATGTCGTGTTCGGTATAGTTGGAATAGTTGCCCGTATCGATTTGTTCGCCCTTTAAAATCGTAAACAATTCGAAAAATTCACGGGCGTAGTTTTCATTCGGGCTGTTTTTGTTGTTGATGTTGTTGTTGAGGTAGCGGAGCATTTTATTGTCGAGTGTCACCTTGTAGGCCAGGGTCTTGATATTCCCGACGGCAAACTGCTGGAACAACCGCCACAATTCGAACATTCGCCAGTCCGTGTCCATTTCTGTCACAAAAATGGAAGACCAGAAAAGGGTCATTTTATGACTGATAGAGGCATCGTGCAGCATCTCGTTGGTCAGCCAGGTGAGGACGGCCTGTTTTTGTTGTCCACCGTTTTGTGGATTGTTTTCGTAAGGCCCGGTAGTGAGCCAGGCGGTCACGCCATCCACCCAGTTGATGGGGCCTTCGGGATGCGTCAGCGGCGGTACGACAAATAGTTCGTCCACTGCCTGTTGGGCCGTCTTGGATGCAAAGTCTGCGATCCGGGCGGGTGTTACTTTAAAAGAAGAACGTCGGAGCAAATGGGCAGCCAGACGCTTGCCAAGAACTCCTTGTCGTAAACTGATGGAAGCCATGTAGAAATTTATTTATTGGTAATTTTTTTTGATGTCAGGGGGTAGAGACCGCTGCGCTGTCAGGGGGCAGACCGCTGCGCTGTCAGGGGTCAGACCACTTCGTTGTCAGGGGTCAGACCACTTCGTTGTCAGGGGTCAGACCACTTCGTTGTCAGGGGTCAGACCACTTCGTTGTCGGAGGTCAGACCATTGTGCTGTCAGAGGTCAGGCGATAATTATCGCCCTTCACACCTTAGATGTCTGACCTCTGACAGCGCAGCGATCTGACCTCTGACAGCGAAGCGATCTCATAAAAAAAAGGAGAAGGACGAGCTTGCAGGATAGGGTTCCAAGACCTTGGACCACCCAGATAATCGTAACGGTTTTTCATGAGCAATATGTTCTCAGGGAACAGCAAAACGGCCGAGCAGCAAAGTTCAATTGCATCGCTTTTTTACTTTTCCCAAATGTGTGATTCTTTCAATAAAAAGTAGTTGCAAGGGTCGTTTAGGTGATATCGGATTTTCTCTAACGGAGGGTTTACAGGTTGTAAGAAGGATTGGGTATTAGGTGGAAATAAACAGAAAGGGTATAAAAAGTCGAACGTGCATACGACTTCAATAACCGTGCTAACATGAGGGATGTTCGGTCAGATTAGTAAAATTTATATGAATTTAATATTAATGGAGCGCGCTGGCGCAGGGCCGTGTCCTGCGCCAGCGGTTTAATCAATTTAACCGAATATTCAACAGGTTGACCACACAGCTTTCCATATCGCCCACCGTCAATGCAAATTCCTGTTTTGCTTTTTGGCCATTGGCAAATACCGCCGGCTGCCAGTCGGGCATATTGCAAACGGTGGCCAATAATAACTGATCGGTTTTTTCATTTTCTGACGACCAGAAAATGTGGGCATCCGCAATTCGGCCTTTTTCGTCGACGGTAAATTTTACGGCGGCCAATTGGTGCTGTCTGAAAACGTTGGCGGGAATCTTATTGATTAAATTTTCCTTTAGATATTTTTCCATTTGTGGTTGCCCGCCGGTAAATGATGCATCGTTTTCAGGGTCGATCAAAACATTGAAATTGACTTCTTTTGGGTCATTGTGAGACAATGTATTGTCGGGCAAATAATGGACCGTCACTGAAATTTCCGTTCCTTCGTCTGCCATTTGCACGATGTTTTTTTGTTCCTGGCTGAGGGTATCATCTTTGCTCACCGCTTTTCTCATTTTTCCTTGACAGATAGTAGACACCTCCACTGAAATATATTCCTTTACCCATGCCGTTTTGTAAAACTCATTGAGGTCACTCACTGTTCCTGCTTCCTTCAATTGTTTTTTGGTCATGGAAATGGGCGGATAAACCCGATGTATGTCATAGCTCAAAAAAGCTTGTGAAAAGCCACTGCCAGAAAAAACAAAGGTGCTTAAAAGAAAGATAAATAATGGGCGATTAAAATGCATGTTTAGATATTATTTTTGAATAGAACACAAGGTGTTCAAAAATTAAAAAATGTGTTTCATTTAAACCATGGTTCCTCCCCCCTCCAAAAGGGTAGACACGCACGTTCTTTTCTTCTTCTTTGGAGGAAGCTGTGGGCGAAAGGAAACGCATGAAGAGTCTTTGTTTCCGGACACCTCTTTAAGTTCACATTTTTTCATACGAACTTAAGGAGCCCTCCATTAAATTTGCACAAGTAATTGTTTAAAAAAATGACACTTTTTCCTTTAACTGAAAAAGATTTTTAAGTTATCGGAACTAAGCATTTGCCAAAATAAAAGTGTCATTTTTAGCAGTCCTTATTTTTAATCCCCTGATTAATTTTATTAAAACGGTCGAAAAAAATAATTAAAAGACCATTTTATTAAACCCTTTAAAAGCTGCACGCATCGGCACGCAGCTTTACTTCATTTAATTTAAACCAGACATCATCATCAAATCCTTTTGGGGAAAACCGAAACAGCATTACAGATTTATTTTTTTGCTCACAATGTTTTTGTTCTACAATGACATTTAAAGCAAGAGTTTTTTTGGTTTTAAAAGCATCATAAACCTGAACTGTTCCCGCAAAATAAGGCCGACCATTCACTGCTTCTTTTTTATGAAATTCAGCACTTGTATGGGGCAGTTGTTTTCCCTTGTCTTTATTGACCGCTTTCATTAATCCATCAAAATATTTTTTTAAATTTTCCTGTAAAAAATCCGCTGTCAATTCTTCACTTAAATTTATGCTCCAGACAAACGCATAAGACCAAAATTCATCACTTTCCATTTCTCCCCACCCAGGCAAAAAACGAGCCTCTTCAAGGCCTTCATACTTTATATCGGGTGCAAATGACAAAGGGAAAGGAAAAATTTCCTTACGCCACGAATTATCTATTTCCAAAAAAGAAATATCTTCTTTTTTACTGGAAGATATTTTCCTGAATTTATATTCTCCGAAAAGCTCTAAGGATATTCTGTCTTTATTTTCTGTATCGAATACTAATATTTCTCCGTCGTCAGGGTTAATAAATTCGTTTTTACGAACAGGCAGCACTCTATACCGATAACCCCGGTCATTACCAAATAGCACCTCGTTTTCCAGTTCGAATTCTATCAACCATTCTTCCATATCCGCAGGCAGGTTAACGACTTGATAAACCCCTTCCAATAATTTTAGATCTTCAACCGGAACTTTAAAAATCAACTCATCGGTATTTACACCTAATTCTTTTAAAACATTTATTCCATGATCATTACCAGGATTTAATTTTATGGACTTTTTATAATTTTCAATTGCTTTTTCTTTTTCACCTTTTATTAAAAGTGCTTCCCCGTAGCTGTCATAAACGTTGGATGCATTTGGGAACGCGTTTATGTTTAATTTAAATATAGCCAATGCGTTTTCAACTTCATCTTTTCCTAAATAATGATACCCCAATTCATTTAATTGACTTTCTGAAAAATTAAATTTTTCAGCCTGGTTCTTTTTTAAATCCTGATAGGCTGCTGCAACATCGCCAATGCCTTTTTCATCAATAATACGTTTTATTTTATTTGCAACCGATGGTTTCGCCTGGCAACGCCTTCCCAGTGATTGCCCTGTTTTCCAATTTATCCAATTGCAAAAAATCTGATTATAAATATTATATCCGGCACCTCCATTTGTAAACATAATAAAGCCATTGCCCGTCATGGGGTCTGCTTGAAAGTAAGCATGCCATCCGGTATTGGCACCCCCATGCCCTCTTAAGACCACCGAAGTTTCCCGAATCGGCATTACCTGATAACCCAAGCCATAATAGCCGTTCGAAGCTTCCGCTGGCTCCATCATTTGTTGAATAGTGCCCGCCTTTAAAACAGGGTTGTTTTTTTCAGGATTTTTATTTTTATAAAGACCTGCTTTCGCAAAAAGAATAAAGTCTTCTATGGTGGTATGCAAGCCTGCGGCAGCCTGTGCAGTAAATAATTCAAAATCAATCTGTTCCCCGAAAGCATTATATTCTAAAGAGGAAGTGCTCATTATTTTTTCGCTGATTTGATAACTACTGTTGGACATACCGAGCGGATTTAATATTTCCGTCTGCATGAAATCTTCAAACCGCTGGCCCGTAACTTCCTCAACAATTAATTGAAGGATGGTAAATCCACCGCCTGAATATTTCCATTTTGTTCCGGGTTCCATGATTATTTCAACACGTCCCGGTCCATTATTTTTACCATTCAAAGATTCTTCTACCGTTGGCAATTGATCATCGGGCGACCAGCCTGGGTAGCCATGCAATGACAAACCTGCCGTATGGCTCAGCATTCTCCTGACGGTAACGCCCTCCGAATTAAATTCAGATTTGGGCAGGTGCCATCTGGTCAAATATTTTTCGGCAGGTGCATCTAAATCAATCTTACCTTCCTGTACCAGTTTCATCACTCCCCAGGCGGCAACTGTTTTAGAAATAGAACCAATATTAAAACCTGTTTTTGTGTCAACTTTAGTACCTTTTTCCATATCCGAATATCCATATCCTTTCTGTAAAACAACCTCACCATTTTCAATAATAGCAAGCGCTGCTCCGGGAACGTTAAAATCGTTCAGCAACTGTGGTATTTTTTTATCTATTTCGGATAAAAATTGTTCTGTACTTTTTGTCGCCTCCTGTGCTTTCCCGAAAAAGGGGATCAAGAAAACAATGAGTAGAATTAATTGCCTTTTCATTTTTATTTATTTTTTCTGGGTACAGGACAAAACATTTTTTTTTATAAATTAATACGAGTACGATCCTCCCCCCCTTCCCCCTCCAAAGGGGGAAATTCGGTCCGTTTCTGCCTTCCTTCGGAGGGGCTGGGGAAAAGGATTTTCAAGATTAAATTACCATTATATTTTTTTGTCCTGTACAAAGTTTTTTAATAATCCTAAAACCTCGGATTTACATAATTATTATACTTTGAACCAAAGCGGTAATTCAAGCCAAAGTAAGTAAAATAAGTAAAATCGGTGTCCAGCTGCCTGATCTGCAGCAGGATATCTTCGTCTGATATATTCGCTTTGGCAATATTGATCCGATCGGCAACAAAAGAAGCATACCCACCAATGTTAATGCTCAGCCCTTTAAAAA
This sequence comes from Bacteroidota bacterium, assembly GCA_039819485.1. GTDB lineage: Bacteria > Bacteroidota > Bacteroidia > Chitinophagales > Saprospiraceae > UBA6168. Next base: position 23,680 of record JBCBRY010000049.1, read on the forward strand.
TCTGCCATTCAATATTTGGATTAAAATAAGCATTGAATAATTCGAGGTCATGTAAATATTGCTGAGCGCCCATATCCAATGAAACGTTTCCCCATTTTTGAGTCTGGTTAAACTCTATGTCCAGCCCATGCCGTACCCGGGTCTCGGACGCCCTGTTAAATATAGTCGTATCGGTATAATTGTAGTATTCCGGTCCGATCGAATAATTGAAGCTGAATCGTCGGGTACTCGCTTCGGAATAAGGAAAAAAGTTATATTCAATGGCCGGCTTGAAGGTCGTGGAAATATCCGTGTTGCCAAAGGTGGTGGAGCCCGTCCTGGTGTTGATCCCCACCGACCATTTAGGGCTTATACTTTTGACATAGAGCAGTCGTAGATTATAGCTTCTTTTAACGAAGGACTCATCACCGTCGGTCAATTTAAAAGTCGATTTTTCATAATTATAAAAAGTCGAAAACCTGAGTTTGTGCCTATCCGTAATATTGGAAGCATTGAACCGCCCGGTCAGGTCAATGCTGGAATAAGAGGCTTCGCCGTCCAGCCAGCCATTGCCCCCGATGTTGAAAACCCAATTATGCCAAGGGTCCTCCACTTCGGTATTTTGGGCTATTTCCCCGGTTTCAACCTCGTAGGCAATTTGGTCAATCATTGGTGTTTCCACCAAAAACCGAAGCAGCCCTTTTTTTAATTCTTTTACCAGTTGTTCCCGCTCAATCGCATCCGTTGCATTGGGATCTATAAAATACCTGACCGTATCGTTGATGGCGGAAAATTCGTTGTTGCCGATAAAAGCCAACTGCACTTCCCGGCCGCCGGCCCCCGTTTGCTGACGGGTAGCTAAAATATAAATAGCTGCCAACTGGCGATCCTGCATATAATTAACGAACCGAATTTCCTGTTTGACGTACATCATGTCACAATACATCTGGCAGTCAATGAAAATATCGGGGCGGTCTTTTTGGTTTTGTCCAAATGACAAAGCGCATAGCAAAAAACTTACCGCCAAGGTCAGGGCCATTTTCATGAATGGGATTTTAGTGTGGTGAATGGAAAATGGAGAATGGAGAATTATTTAATGCTGAGCAAAAAATTAATTTTTTCAATTCTCCATTTTTAATCCTCAACTATCCTCGCTGAGCTCTTTGACTTTTTGCAGCCAGTTGTTCCAGACAATTTTTTGGGCGTCGATGTCTTCTTGGCTATAGGGGCCGGCTGCGATGATCAACTGGGTGCTTTTGGTGCCTGCATTTTCCAGGATGAGAAATTTTTCGGCATAATGGTAACCATCAAAATTGTAGTCGACCTGATAATATAAATTATCCCAGGAGGCCGTCACGATTCCGGTTGAGACGACCTTGTCAGGCCCATATTTAAAATACACTTTCGAGTCGTTCTGCCAGTCCGATTCTACGTATGCGTTTTTGTCAAACATTTCTCCAAGGTCTTTCGCGTAGGCCGGATCGGTTATTATCTCATCGATTCTTTCTTTAGGCGCGTTTATTTCTACTTCTGCCGCTACAAAAGGTGTAGCCCCTAATTTGTCCATTTCTTCATCGGATACAAAACTGACTTCACCGAGGTACGCTGAACCATTTCCACCGTTCAGGTAACGAAAACCTACCATCGTATCACGAAAAACCACCACGGCCTGGATCACTATAACCAGTTCATTCTTTTTTGTGTAGTCCGAATAAAACCTCGCCAGCCGGGGCATGGTCATATCCAAAGCCCGGGCATTTTGGTACTCGGCCGTGTCCAAATAGATGAGCGAAGTGCCGTTCATGGTTTCTTCCTCGGTCGGCAAACGACCATTCACGACCGGCACCTGGTCCAATTCCTGGATATTTACCGGGGGGAACCCTCTAAGGTTGTCTGGGCAAGACCAACCGACAAAGGGGTTCTTGGTTCCATATTTTGGTTTTATGGGTTGTTCTTCTTTTATGGACGTTTCAAACTGATTGTTGACGATCTCTTGTTGAGCACAAGATGCCAGCCAAAAGAAACTGATCAGGAAAAAGGAGAAGGTTAATTTTTCACTCCACATAATTAGTGATTTTAGTTTTTATGGTTTGATGGTAGTTATTTTTTCAACGCAAGCGGCGCAATGACCTGTTTAACATCCCTGCCGGCCGAAAAAAAACACCAGTTCCTGATCGACTTCTTTTCCTTTACCATTTTTGGCGGGCCGCCATTTTCCCGGCATATTTTCCAACAGTTTCACGAACGTATTATCGACTGATGGAAAACCGGATGTCTGATTCAAGGTGACTTCTGCTACCGACCCATTTTTTGTGATGGTAAAATTGATCTGGCAAGGTTTGAGCTGCTCTTCGGTAATAATGGCCGTTTCTTTTTTACTGTTTTTTTTGAGGTAGGAAATGAGCTTCTCAATCCCGCCCACGTATTCCGCTTCCTTTTCCGGGACGATGGTGAAATAGTAGGCAAAGTTGAATTCATCCTTCGGATTATCCATCAACCCTTCCGGGCCTGCCCCCTTTCTCTTGCCTCTGCCGGTCATGTAAAAATTGGTGGAATACCCAGCAGCTTGCAAAAGCTTGGCTTGACCTGCATTGAGTACTTCATTTTCCCCTAAAGCAGTTATTTCTTCATCGTCCTGCATTACGGTGACCCTCATGTTCAGAAAAGTAATTTTGTCCCATTCTGCTCTTTCGGGAGTAATATCATCCACTGTTTTTGCCTTGTGCAGCTCCTCTTTCGTAACGGTGGCGCCAAACCTCGAACCGATATTGTACACCAGGTCGATCTCTGCCGGTTTATCGTTGTTCCAGTTCATATAACTAAAAGCCATCAAGCAGAAGGCTGCAAGTACGGTGCAAAAAATTAAAATATTTTTTTTCATGTCGGAAATGGTTGAATCTTAAAAATGTACCGCCGAAGCCTTTTGGCGCCGAATAAAACTTCGGTGGAATATTCATCACAAACTGCGATTAATTAATCCGATTCAAATATAGTGCGGGTAGTCTCCGAAAGGGCAGGGTCAAATGTAAAAGGATGTAAAAGGCATGTAAAACAGTTTAATGGGCCCTTTTTATCACGCAGAGAGCGCAAAGGACACAAAGCATTGATGGGCAGCTCAGCGTCCTTTGCGCTCTCTGCGCGATACCTTTTCCAGAGCAACCCCGGGGATTTACTACACGTTTTCAATCAGCAAACTGCTCCGCCAGGAATCCTTTGATTTCATCATAAGCCGACACACATCTTTTCGAAAGTCCCGGCATGGAAAAAAAAGAATGGGTGAGCCCCTCGTAATTGGTGAGTCGAACCTGGTTGCCCGCGGCCTTTAATGTTTCGGCATAATCGATGCCTTCGTCCCGGAGGGGATCGAGTGAAGCGACCTGTACGAGGGCTGGCGGCAGGTTGGAATGGTTGTCGGCGAGGATGGGTGAGAGGCGAGGATCAAAAATATCGGCATCGGTTCGTTTATAATGGTCTAAAAACCAACGCATCAGTTGCTCGGTCAAAATATAGCCATCTGCGTTTTCCTTGATCGAAGGGTGCTGCATGCGGCCGTCCACCACGGGATAGACCAGCACTTGCGCCGCCAGCTCAGGGCCGCCGTTGTCCCTCGCCAACTGGCTCATAACGGCCGCGAGGTTGCCACCGGCACTGTCGCCCAAGACAGCGATTTTATCCGCACGCCCATTGAGCGAAGCGGCATTTTCCGAGACCCACTGCAACGCATCATAGGCATCGTCGACAGCAGTTGGAAATTTATGCTCCGGTGCCAGGCGGTAATCTACCGATACGACCACCGCCCCATTGTCCCGGCAAAGTCTTCGGCAAACGTGGTCATGCGAATCGAGGCCATACATTACAAACCCACCACCGTGATAATACGTGATCACGGGCAATGCCTTTTTTGCGTTCGGCCAATAAATGCGGACGGGAACCTCCCCTTCCCGGACAGCTATGGTTCTGTCTTCCACCTTAAACAAAGGGATTTTTTCCCCGTTGAGCATGGCTTTCACCCTACCGGTCCTGCCATTGACGGAAGCCCTTACCTGTTCGGCCGACCTGCCGTCGGTTTCCAGTTTTAAAAAACGGTTGTAATACCAGAGGAGGAGTTTTAAGCTGAGTGGTGGTTGCACTTTTTATTGCTTTATTGCTTTATTGTTTATGAGTATCAAAAATTGGTAACACCGTTCTTTAGCATGGAAATCGGCCTCAAGCCTTGAAAACCATTCATTTAAGAAATCCTACGGTGTTACCATTCGTTTCAATAAATTTATCGGAATAGTATTGAAATCAGTAGAACAATAAAACCATCAGTTATTCCTTCACCAATTTATCGGTCCAAATGGACTCGCCCACCTGGAAAGTAATGAGGTAGATCCCTTTGCCCAATGCATTTACATCCAACTCGTTGCCAGGGTTGGACTGATTCAGCACGACCTGTCCCAGCAGATTGGCGATCTGTACATTGGCCAATTTCACTTCTGCATCGATGCGCAGGGTGCTGGTCACTGGATTTGGATAAAAATCAATTTTCTCCGACAAGGTCGGATCGACTACGTTGTTCAGCTCTTCGATGTCGTCGGCGTAGCGCGGGAAGAATTGGTAACCCGAGTCGCAGGGGCCATCACTGTCGAATTGCGCACCGAGGCCGGTGGCATGAAACGGTGCCTGCGGAGGAGGCATACTCGCCAGTTCCGTATCACTATCTATGCGCATGGTATTGGTGAAACTTCCGTTTGTTACCTGTACGTTAAAGCTGCTGCCATCGCCCGCCCATTCTGAAATATCAACATAATCCAGATTGGTCAATTTAACCAGTTCCGACTCAAAAGTCTCGTTCAGGAAAGTAGTCACAATAGGTGTTTCGAGCGCATTGCCAGAGGACACCTCGATGAGTGTATCAACGCTGAACTGCGTCATGCAGAAGAATTCTGATACTCGTCCCCTGATGATCAGTTCATCCCCTTCCGTAACGGTATAGCCAAAGCTTTTGGTACCGAAAATATTGATGCCACCGGTATTGTCAATGAGGGCAAACTGAATACTGTCATTTCCCTGAAAATCAATCCCGTGCACGATACCTTGCAATTCGCAGGTCACATCCAACGAGTCAATTTCACCAGTGCCATCAACCGTAGTGACCAAAGCGATGTCGTATGGCGGATAACTGACCGGGCAGTTGACAGTGATGTTCACGAATGCTTCGTCACAACCATTCATGTCACATATTTCATAAATAAATGCGTCTGCGCCGCAGAAGCCAGGATCAGGGGTGTACGTAATATCAGAAACGCCATTAACTGTTACCATCCCGTTGTCCGGGCCGCTGGTCACCTGCATGGATGTCAGTGCGTTGGGTGTTTGGTCATTGGTCAACACACTAATGGTAACCGGTTGGTCAATATCTGTCGTGGCGTTGTCGTCATTGGCAATGGGTTCGTTGGGAGGCATTGTTGAATAAGAGCAGGTCGGGAACGGGCTTTGCGCGCTGGCATTGTCAGGTGCGCCATCAAAAATATCGATACCGGAGAAAGTCCAGTTGTTCAAATTAAACACAGTGCCATCGGGGCCCGTACCACTGTTGCGGTAAGCCCAGCCATCCATGTAATCCCATGGTTGGCCGGTTCCATCTACATTGATTTCACCAAAAACATCAATGACTGCTCCGTTCTGAAATAACTCTATCGCATCGTTGCCATTGATATTGGCCGCCCCTCCGGAAATAACAAAGTCCGCCGTGCCGAAGAAATCGAAAAACAAGGCACTATCGTTTACCACATAAATGCAATCTCCCGCCAGGACCGACAGGGCAGGGAAAGTGGTCTCTTCACCTCCCGAGCCGTTTCCGTTATTGGCGGAGCCAAGCCCGTAGCTGCTGATGTCCGGAATATCCACCAATGCCTGCAACTCCACTCCTTTTGACCAGGTGCCTGCACTTGGATCTACCTGTGTATCGAACACCCCGGTGATAAGCATGGAGACCGGTGTGTCATTATCGACGATGGACATCGTAAATTGATTATTGCTGGAGACAGAGGCATTGTTGGTCGGGTTGGTCAATTCGAGGATGATCGTTTCTACCGTTTCCATGTCCATGTCATCTACGATCGGGATGCTGATCGATTGGGTATCTGACGTTACGCCGGCATCAAAAGTGATGGTCAATGGCAGGGAGAGCATATAGTCATCCCCATTGGTAGCAGTCGAGTTGCCATCCAATTCCACTGTTACTTCCGTGACATTGGCATTGCCATTGTTCAGAAGGAGCACGACATTAGCAATCCCTCCGTCTTCCTGCACCGAAACGGCACTTACAAAAAAGGAAATGACCGGGTCACTGGAGCAATTGACCGTACCGGGCGTTCCCAAAAACTCTGTGCCCCCTACCGAAAAACCTGTCGGAGTCACGGAAGCGATCCAGTTGGCAGGATCACTGTTGTCGGCATCCGGATCGCACAGCGAGAGGGATGGGCCACCGCCGTCCGCATCACTGGGCCAAGGGGCGGTATCATCATAATCTACACTGTCAACTACCGCACCCATTGCGTCATTTAGGACAATCGCTTCTCCCCCGTTCGACAATTGCCCGCTTGCATTCTGAAAAGCAGGTTGATTGAAAGCCATTTCAAATGCCACGGAATCAATAGCCACCACCACGTAGCCCCCTGCATTCAGCGTATAGGATGGAAAGGTAAAGTCGATACCAGTGGAAAATGACCATCCCGTCATATCAATATCCGAAGTGCCTTTGTTGTGGAGTTCGATGTATTCGTAGTCATCAACGGATGGGTTGTTATAACTGATTTCCGTGATGACGACATCCTGCGCCGTCAGATTCAGGAAGAAAAAACAAAAGGTAAAGAGAAATGTAAAAGTTGATCTTTTCATAAAGGGAGTGATTTTTTTAGTAGGCGAAGTTCGAGCAGGCAAGTATCTTGAGTAAACGAGTAACAGAATCGGCAGATTGGCAAGCAATTGGGGTCGGCGATGAGTAAATCAATTTCAACAGGTCGTCAAAACTTACCGTTGCTATTTATTGATTTCCCGCCTACCTGGAAACTTGCCCACTCGCCTATTTCAACATTCGCCCACTTTGATTCTTGCCCACTTGCAAAAGGTAAAATTACTGGATGTGGCTGGAACAAGGGGAAGGAAGAGATGAATTATTTGTGAAGTATTGGACACACGGTGATCGGTTCATTTTTTTACTGCCTTTTTATGTGGCCCGTGAGGCAGGCAGAACGAGGTTCCCATCCAGGGTTTCCACATCTTCTCCGGACGGCTGTCTTGCCCCAATCCAACATTTGACAACCTGAAGAACCAAATACCCTCCAACCAATGACGGACGGACTCTCCTACTTCTGCTCGTAAACCCTCCGTCCTTTTGCCTTTCCGCCGACTTCCATTGCTTTGGCGGTTTCTTGTTCGGCATCTTTTTCCTTTTCGTGGTAGGTTTCCCGGTTGCTGTAGGTAAGCGCCTCATCCACAAATAGTTGTACCTCCTGTGCGCGGCTCACAGGAAACAAGACCCCCTCCGTACTGGTCTCGATCACGGACGGCATAAACCCGTCTTTGAGTACGACTATCTTATAAATTCTGTTGGCGTACAGAGCCACCTTCAGGTTACGGTCGAATGGTTGTTCCCGGAAAATGGTCTTACGTCCGGTGGATTCATCATAAACGTGAGCCATCGTATTGTGCAGAATATTTGAGTTATGAATATTATAAACCGGTAGCTCAATCTCGACCACGGGGTCGATTTCATAAATGTTCATGCGTCCTTCCGACCTCAATTTTGCACTCTGTGCCGTCACGGGCCGGCTGGAGGCGAAGTAGGATTTTTGCAAAATAGTATGGTACATAAAGTACGTCTCGTCGTATTCAGAATTGATGACCGCCCCCTGGTTTTCTACCTTCTGCCATTGGTCACCGTCTATTTTTTTGGTGGAAAATATGTCGAATCCACCATGTCCCCGCATCCCATTTGAACTAAAAAACAGTACTTGTTCTGACAACTGGAAAAATGGGGTCACTTCATCTTTTCGGGTATTGAATGGCAGGGAAGTTGGCCGCTGATACGTTCCGTCCAACTCAATGACGGACCGCCAAATATCCATCCCTCCTTTGCCGCTCGGCCGGTCCGAAACAAAATACAGTACCTTTTTTTTCAAATCCCTGTCGTAGCCAATGCTCGGCTGCGTAGCGGTGTAGCCCCTCAGGTTGATATGGGCCGGCAATTTAATGGCGGCCTCCCATCCTCCGTAATAGGATTTCTTCCGCGACCAAATGGCACAGTCGTTCTGTGTACTGTCGGCACACAAAGTATAGTACATCGTCTTTCCGTCCACGGACAGCGTCATGTTGGATGCGTAAGTTGTGTTTCCTGCGGGGTTTATTTCCAGCAGGTTGGTCCCTTGTTTGTTGACTTCCGTGTTCAGCAAACGGGTGCCTGGCGGCAATGTCGGGCCCTGTGGGTATTTAGATGTGAAATAGATTTTATCCCCAAAACGGAACGGGGCATAACAATCATGGCCAGTGTAAACGGAAGGCACCAGCCTTACCTCTGGGACAAAGTCATTTTGCGCCTTTAATGACAGGCATGAAATCAACGATAGGAATAGCAGGCAATAACGCTTAAACATGTTCAAGGTTTAAATTGAAGGTGTTCTTCGAACTCAACTCAGGGGATCGGCAATGCAGACTTGAAATAAAACTGAAAATGAAAGGGACCGGAGTGTTTTTGCGGTGGCTGGCCGCAATAGGGAGGGTTACCATTATTTCAATAGGAAAAAAGTGTTCCAGTTTTTAATGGTACACCGTTGATTTTCAACCGCTTTCAATATTTACAGGCGGCTTTACTTGTAGGAGGAGGCTGTTTTTCATTTTTCCCTTTTCCTCATTTTAGATGCATTCTGAGGATATAAACCCTCGACTGCTGCCCCCTCTTTCTGAACATCCATCGTTTCTGTTTTAAGCTTATCGACACATTTTAAACTATTTTGTTTCAAACAAATAATTTTATTTATTACTTTTGCCCTGCGCATCCGCCCACCCTATCAGGAGCATTATCTTTTCTGTCCGTTAGCTCTGATGACAGCAAAGCTTGTATAAGAGCCCCCTCTGCGAACTTTGCGGCCTCTGCGTGGAATTCAGTGTTCACGCAGAGGCCACAAAGTCCGCAGAGAGCTGTTTGGCACAAGTTCACCTGCCAGTACAGCTAACAGCTAAATGCCAACAACTCATGCAACCATTCGACCGGGCCGTCCTGCACCTCGACCTTGACGCCTTTTTCGCATCTGTAGAAGTACTGAAAAACAGTCATTTAAAAGGAAAACCGCTCATTATCGGCGGTACAGGAGGGCGAGGTGTCGTTTCCTCTTGCAGCTACGAAGCAAGGCGTTTTGGCGTACGTTCGGCCATGCCCATGCGAACGGCCCTGCAGCGCTGCCCCGATGCCGTCGTGCTACGCGGCGACATGGAGGAATACAGCCGCCAATCGAAGCTCGTAACGGAGATCATCGACGAAAACGCCCCTGTTTTTGAAAAGGCTTCCATCGACGAATTTTACCTCGACCTGACGGGCATGGACAAATATTTCGGGTGCTGGAAATGGTCGAAAGAGCTGCGGCAAAAGGTTATCAAGGAAACCGGCCTGCCCATTTCTTTTGGCCTTTCTTCAAACAAATTGGTTGCAAAGGTCGGTACTGGCGAGGCCAAACCCAACGGCACTCAACTCGTGGAAAACGGCTGCGAAAGGGCCTTCCTCGCCCCTCTGCCCGTGCGCAAGATCCCCTCCGTTGGCCGGCAGACCCAGCAAAAACTGGCGCTGATGGGCGTGCGTACCGTGAAAATACTGGCCGGCATCCCGCCCAAATTGCTCCAGCGCGAATTTGGCAAGCACGGTGTGTCCCTTTGGAAAAAAGCCAACGCCATCGACGACTCCCCCGTGGTGCCCTACCACGAGGCCAAAAGCATCTCTACCGAACGCACCTTCCAGACCGATACCATTGACGTGCAAGCCCTCAATGCCCGTCTCGGCAACATGGTCACCCGCCTCACTTTTGAGCTGCGCACCCAGCAAAAACTGACTTCCTGCATCACCGTAAAAATCCGCTACACCGATTTCAATACGTTCACCCAACAACGCCGCATCCCCTACACCGCCAGCGACAAAACCATCCTGCACCACGCCAAAGACCTCTTCAAAAAACTCTACCAGCGCCGCCAGCTCATCCGCCTCATCGGCGTAAAATTCAGCGGGTTGGTGCCCGGGCACTATCAACTCAACCTTTTTGAAGACACCAAAGAAGAAGTACGCCTGCTGGAGCAGATGGACCGCATCCGGAAGCGGTTCGGGAAGGGAGCGATTGCGATGGGGAACATGGTTTGAGGGGGATATTTCTACGAAATATGGGAAGACCTGAGTCCCGAAACCGCTTCGGGAGTGGTATTGTTGGACAAAGGTTAACTGGTGAAGGTAGAGTGAGATAGTTCGACCACAATTGATCGTTTTGAACTAAACATTAAGCCCAGAAAACCCAAAAACGCATGGCGGGATATTTGCAGCCAACAGCACATATATTTTTTATTATAAATAATACTGAACACCAGCCAAAGAACCTTGTTTTATGATATAAGATTTTGAACCCGAAACTTCTCATATTCCTGTTTTTCCAGTTGGCTTTTTTCTCCGCAGGCGGACAAGAATACGTCACGAACACCCGTCACATTGGCCTGACGGAAGGCCTCTCGCACCAACATACGAAGTGTTTTCTACAGGATCAAAACGGACTGATGTGGGTCGGTACCCATTACGGCCTCAACCGGTATGACGGGCACCGCTTCGACACCTGGACACAGTTGAACGACAGCCTCGCCTCCAGCGATATCCATTTTTTGATGGAAGACCAAGCCGGCTGGATATGGGCCATTACCACCGAAAGGCGGCACCTGACAGAAAAAATCAAGCACATCAGCCTCGTACATTCTGTAACGGGCGAGGTAGCCATCTTCCAAAAAAAATTCGGAAGCAACCTCCCTTTCAAACCAGTTGAAATCACTCACTTTTTCGATGCTCCTGACCGGGCCCTGTTCTTTGTTTCCAAACTTGGATTTTGGAAATACCTGCCAGATGAGGGTTTTACAGTCCTTCCGATGCCAGAAGGAACAAAACCACTTAATTCTCTTGACGGCAAAACCTTTTGGGGAAAACAGAAGGACGCATTGGTCCATTTCAATGAGCAAGGGGAAATGATACAACGCATTCCGTACTCCCTGACCGATGAAGAAATCTGGCTGGATGGAAACGGGAAAGATCTCTGGGTGAGAGAACTTGGCAGGCCGTTGATCCATTTTTCCGTCAAAAACCCAAAGGCCACCCCGGCCCGGAAAGGCTCTGACAACTGGTACAACAAGCCCTGGCATTTCGACAAAAAAAGGAATTGGGTCTGGATGGCGAAAAAGGAGACCTTGCTTGCCTATGACAGCCTGGGAAATAAAGTTTTTGATTTTCGGGAAAATCAAAACAAGCCCCTCCAGGCACAGATCATCCGCATTTTTACAGATGAAAAAGGACTGCTCTGGCTCGGCACTTGGTACGGGTTCCAAATCCTGGAAATCAAGCCGACCCGTTTCAAAAAATATTTGTCCGTACCGATCAAAGACCCAATAAAACTGGGGGATTTTCCTTGCCGGGGAATTTTGGGCATCGACAACCATTTGTTCGTCAATACTTATGAACAGACGCTTAAAATTGACCTTGAAACAGAAACCGTCACAGAACCCGAACGGGCAAAGATTTTCTCAAGAAACAAACAGCCATTCATTTTTATCGAAACACACAACGGGCAAGTATGGAACGGCGGCGACTACCTCAATAGAATTGACCGGCAAAGCGGAGCGATCGTCGAACAAATCAAACTGCCCAAACGGGGGTTCCGCATGTGGGCCATGTACGAGGACCAGCAGGGGACGATCTGGTTGGACAAAGGCAAAGGCCTCCTCACTTATGAAGATGGCGTACTGAACACATTCCGGGCCTACAATGGCTTTTCATCGCTCGAAAAGAGCGCGGTCTACACCTACCATGAGTCAAAAGAAGGAGAACTATGGCTCGGCACGAACAGGGGACTTTACCAAATAAAGGCAGGGCAGGGGGTCACGGATCGATACTGGATCAAAGGCAAAGGCGACTATTATCTTCCTGCCAGTCATATCCAGTTCATACACGAGGATGCTGAAGGTTTTTTCTGGATCGCCACGGAGAACGAGGGCCTCCTGAAATGGCACCCAAAAACCAAGCAAATCCGTCGTTTCACCCGCGCCGACGGACTGCCCACCAATACCATTTACGCTATTTACGAAGATGAAAAAGGCTTTCTTTGGATGAGCAGTTATTTTGGTCTCATCCAAATGGACAAACGCACTTTCCGCAAAAAAGTCTACATGCCGGAAAACGGCATCAACCACCCCGAATTCAACCGGGCTTCCCATTTCAGGGCCCCTGACGGACGCATCTACTTCGGTGGCCAAAACGGCATCATCGCTTTTTATCCAAAAGACTTCTGGAAAGATTGGCAGGAGGTGGAGTCGCCACTTCAGGTCTACCAATTTACCGAAGGCCATGATTTTGGCGCCAAAAAAGTGGAAGCCCTGGCCCACCTGCACTCCGGCCATACGTTGAACTATCCGCACGATGTTCGGACATTGACTTTCAAAATCAAAACCCCCAACTTTTTCATGTCCGACAAAATCAACTATTTCTATCGGGTCAGGCCATTGGACAGCCACTCCCTTAGTACTTTTTCCGGTGACTGGGTCAAAAGCGACGGCAACACGGTCAATATCTTGGGCATTACCCCCGGCAGGTACGAGCTTACCATGGAGGCCAGAGGACTGGACGACGTGCGGATCGGGCAACCATTGGAATATGAAATATACATGGCACAACCTATTTCACAAAGCTGGTGGTTTAGGGGGGCGATCCTGATCGCTGTAATCGGCAGCATCCTGGCCTTTTTCCTGTGGCGGGCAGGGAACATGAAAAGGCGGCAAAGACTTTTAGAACAAATGGTGAAGGAACGTACCCGGAAAATCTTGGAAGACCAGCAAATCATCCATGAGCAGGCCGAACAAATCCGTCATTTGGACTCCCTGCTCAACGAGACCGACGAACAGTGGAAACAGGACCTCGATGAAGTGGTACGCCAAAAGCTCAGTAATTTCAACCTCAACATCGCCGATATTGCCGATGAAATGAACATCAGCCGCACTCATTTTTTTCGGAAAATAAAAACAGTTACGGGCCTGACACCGAACCAATATTTGCAAAAGGCCCGCCTGCAAGAGGCAAAAGCCTTGCTTGATGCAGGGAAGTACACGACAGTCAAGGCAGTTTCCCTGAGTGTGGGCTTTAAGAATTCCTCTTATTTTTCGAAATTGTTCAAGGAAAAGTTTGGCAGGTCGCCTTCCGATTATTTCAATGAAAATTGATTGAAATTTACCTGAAACGGTACGATACTGGCCTCAATGGTACCATAATGGCCCTTTTTGTACGATTGTGCCACTCTTTGTTACCCTTGTAGACCTGACATTCCCACATGTTTGTCTCAACAAAAACAAACCTACCTTTTTTACAAAACACTTCCGAACCCAATTCAACAAAGCAGTAAGTCTGAAAAAACCATCGGGCAGTCGCCAGCACTGCCCCGGATCATCATTATTGATAAAAACCAACATGCCCCCAAACGTTTTTTTAAAAATACCCTCAACATGAATGACATAATAATTTGTGCCGTCCTCGTCTTATGTATCGTTTTGCTTAACAGTTTTTTCTTCCAAAAGCCAACGCCCCAGAAAACCCTGCCCCGAAAGACCAAATTTTTATAATCCTGCCCCCCACTTGGCAAACAATTCATCAACATGAAAAAATCGACTACCGCACGGAGTACCATCTGCGCATCGGGATTTTTGACCTGTTCAAAAAAAGCGGCCAATATTCAGGCCGGCAGCAACAAGCCAGCTGAAAACGCTCCCTCCCCTGCCATTAAAAACATTCAGCGTACGGCCAAAGGCGATGCTTTCGGCCATATGCCCAAAATCTCCCCCCTCGCATTTATCATTTAGATCACGCCCCGGTTGAATCGGGGCGGGCAGTGGTTAAATGATCAGCGGGGCATCATGCGAATCAAGGTATAAACCAAAAAATACCAGCAAACTATTTTTTGGCCCGGAACGGCCGTGGGTTAAAAAAAATCGCCGGCAAGAAGTACCACCCCTTGATTCAAATGAATCAAAATCTTTGACAAAATTAGGATACGACCCTGGAGTAAATAGGTCAGGATGGCCTGCGCAGGTAATTAAACACACGCCTGCGCCCATCCTGTTTAAACTTCTCTTTTTTTAAGCATGTAAAAATGAATGTACAGATACATACCATGTTAGTTTTCTTTTTTTTAATGATAAACCATGCTGCTGCCCAGGCACCTCCGGGAGGAGGTGGGGGCAGTGGTTGCAATCCGGGAGGAACTGGTCCGGAACTGGAGGCCTGGCTGCTCGGTGAATCGGTTACCTCCTGGAATGGCAGTATCGGGTACTCCCTCATTCGCAGCGTCCGGATTAAACCACCAGAACGGCCTGCCTTCCACATTTATCAAAACCCTGCTATCGAACAGCGTCCCGATTACCGATCAACTGATAAAAAAAACTGAAAGATAGTTCACACCATGAAATAAATTAAGTTAGTTCTGTGACCCTATTATGTTCAGTCCCCGGGCTATTCTGAATACCGATAAAATCACTCCCCTACTTTTCCCCCTCCATTTAAGTCGCTCAGACATTCCTGCCTGAGAACTCGTTCTGCAAGGGCATAAAAGCTGCCTGCGCAAAACGCTAAAGAGATTATAAAAACAAAAAACTATGCTGTCCAGGTCCCACTTACTCTTCCTTCTATTTTTTGCATCCGCGTTATGTGCTGACCAGATGTCCGCACAGTCTACTGCTTGTGGTGTTCAGCACATCCATGATCAAATGAAAATCGTTGACCCCGGGTTTGAGCTACGGGTGGCAAAAGCCAGAAAGAGGTATAAAGAATATTTGGACAAAAAAAAGGAGTCTGGCCAGGCATCGTTAAAAAATGCGGCAACTTATACCATCCCCATCGTTTTCCACGTCATCTACACCAGCGAAGATGCCAACAACAACATCTCAGATGAACAGTTGATCAGCTCCGTGGAACGCCTCAATGAAATATACGCCAATGCCGACGGAAACAGCGTCAACACCGGCATCCAGTTCCAAATTGCCACCATGGATGAGTTCTGTCAGCCAACCACCGGCATCAACCGTGTAAGTGGGGCTGATATGACCAATTACAGCAGCCACGGTATTGATAACGAGGTTTTTGATACAGATGGCGTGGGGGCAAGCCTGACCGACATTTTTGGCCTGAGCCGCTGGAATCCCGATGTTTATATGAACGTCTATATCGTCAGTGAAATCGGCAACAATAATGGTGGATACGGTACCCAGGGCTATGCGTTCTACCCGACTGTTTCAAATACTTACCACGGCATTGTGGTGATGTACAATACCATCGGCTACGATTATGACAATTGTGATTGTTATGAGTTAAAATCTTATACTGATGAAAATTCTACCCTGGTCCATGAAGTTGGTCACTACCTGAATTTGAAACATACTTTCGAAGGTGGCGATGCAAGTACCTGCCCCAGTACCGATGACGATGCCGGCGACGAAGTGGCCGACACCCCTGCCCATAAGTATATCACCAACTGTTCGTACAGTGGTGGTAATACTTGCTATGCATCCACACATGAATATTATAGTTGGGAAAAAATTATCCATAACTACATGGGCTACGCAGGCGAATCCTGTTATTCTGAATTTACGGAAGGGCAGACCGAACGAATGATCGCTGCACTCGAAACCATTCGGCCCTCCCTGCTTCATTCCCCAGGCATCCAAACAACTGCTACAAACCTGGCGGATACCGAGTGTTCTCCCCAGACCTCTGCAACAGGCACTGGCGGCGAGTACGGCGTCGGGCCGATCTATGTGAAAATAGGCGGCCTGGAGGCAAGCTCCGGGTCTGCTTACGATGACGGTGGCTACATCGAGCGACTTTGCTTTTCCGCCGACCTGGAAATCAACCAGACCTACGACCTGCAAGTCAATACGCATGGAAACTACAACGAGGATATTAGCGTGTACATCGATTGGGACAACAACGGCGCGATGGATGAAGATGAACTGGTCTTTTCCGACAACAATGGTGAGTCTTTTTCAGGAAGCTTCTCCGTGCCTGTAACCGCAGCACAGGGCCAGTGGATCAGAGCGAGAGTCATCACCGACCACAAACAGAACACTATTTCCAGCAGCTGCTACACACCGACATACGGGCAGGTAGAGGATTACCCCGTCTACATTGTTCCCCTCGAAACGGAGCTAACCGTTTCCCCCAATTCGCTATCCACTTTCCTGACGACGACAGATAACCACTCCGCCTCCCAAAGCATTGACCTGTCAGGAATTGACCTGCTTGGAGAGGTGAGCCTTAGTATTGATGGCTCCGCATTCGAGCTGTCAGAAAACGGCTCTGATTTTAGTGCAAGCCTGTCTCTTTTGCCTGACAATATGGTCCTGGCATCAAGTACCGTCTATGTACGGCTGAAATCAGGGCTTTCTGTTGACAGCTATTCCGCAACGCTGACCATCAGCACCTATAGCCTTTCGGACCAGACTCTTGCCTTGACTGGAGCCGTAGGAGAGATCAGCAAAGAAAGGGGAAATGCGATTGCATTTGATGGTAACGGCGATGCGGTAGAAACCAACTTCAATGCTATTTCCGGCGGCCAGTCCCGTACTTTCGAAGCATGGGTAAAACCTGACGATGCCAGTATTATTTTTGGGTACGGCATCAACTCTTCTTCCCAAAAGTGGGTCATCCGCACCGACGGCAACGGACGGTTAAGGGCAGAAATCAACGGAGCATCAAAAGTCGGTACTACCGTTCTGACCGATGGTTCCTGGCACCACATCGCCGTAGTACTGGACAATACGAACGGTGCCAACCTCAGCAATACGACGCTTTACGTAAATGGAATGGAAGAAGATATTTATTCATCAAGTAATGTCAGCAATACCATCAATACAAACGCTTCCGGTACGCTGACCATCGGTAAGGACATGGCCAACCGGTACTTCCAGGGCAGCATAGACGAAGCAAGAGTCTGGAGCATCGCTCGCACTGCCAATGAGATCAGGGAAAACATGCACCTGACGCTACAGGGCGATGAAAGCGGGTTGGCCGCTTATTACCAATTTAATGAAAGTACCGGTGCTGTGTATGACTGGGTAGGAGCCAGTTTCGGTAGCCTGGCAGGAGATGCCTATTTCACCTCTTCTGCGATTAATTGTGGCAGGGAGGGTGAAAGCCAAACGATCGGTGAGATTAGCTCCTCGGGCATGCAATCATTTGATGCAGCCAACCTTGAAATTGAATTTATTGAAAAAACAAGCACGCATGATTTCACTGCTACCTATCAGGAATTTGCACCCAACACAACGGGAACGGTAGATGGTTACGCTATTTTTAACTCCCCTGTCTGGACCATCAACCACTCTTCCACCGATGGCGAATTTCTCGGCCATTTTGCCTTCGTTTTTCCTGCAAATACACTCGGCGGTGCCGGGGCGAGCTACTATGCATTGTACCACCGGTCGATGAACAGTGACGGTGACTGGTCGTTACTAAAAGACGAAGCCAGTTCTGCCGACGGCCAAACAATCACTTTCGACAGCATCGGCACGACGGGGCAGTTTATGGTCGTACAGACGCAGGAAGCGACCGAAAGGGGCCTCGCCCTCCAACTGGACGGCATTGACGATCTCATGGAAATTCCTTTTTCATTCAATCCAACCAATGATGAAATCACTATCGAATGCTGGATCAATATCAGCAGTAGCTCTGAGGGCTGTCAGACCATCTTTGATTCAGAAGACAACCTCGGAAGCCTCTTTTTCATGGTGATCTGGAACGGCAGCATGCACATCCGTTTTGGCAATCAGTGGGCCCCCATTTCCCTTGGAACGAATATCGGCTACGCTGAATGGAACCACATTGCTTTTACCTGGGACCGTTCCTCCTTTTTCTGCTATCTAAACGGCATCGAAGTGGGAAGTGGCGACCTGAATACACCCAACACTGATTTTACCCACCTCAAAGTAGGCGGATATAAAAACGACGATCTTTTTCTGAACGCCCAGATGGAAGAACTAAAGATCTGGACGGCATCGCGTACCCAAACAGAAATCCTGGAGAGCATGCACCTGACCGCTACCGCTAAGTCGGGTTCTACAGCCACTTATTTTCAATTCAACCAGGGTAGTTCAGACTCCACGCACGATGTAACTTCAAGCATCACTGCCACTATTTATGGTGATCCTATCTACAGTGGTTCGGGCGTAAACGTGGGCGAAACAGGAGCTGGCCAATGGATGAAAGAGACCGTTGGCAATTCCTTCTTCTACCTGTCCGAAGCCAAGGCTTTCATCGAGTGCACCTCCGCTTCCGACACCTGTGACTTTTACCTGGCTTATCAATCTTACGCCCCAAACACCACTGAAGGCATTGCTGCCTTGCAAATTTATCAGGATGAAATGTGGACTTTGCACCAATTGAAGGGCGGTGACTTTTCCTTCAACATCCAATTCTATTTTGTTGAAAATACCTTCACCGATCTTTCACCCGACGCCTATAGCCTCTACCGTCGTTCTACCAACGGACATGAAGCATGGGAACTGTTGAAAGCGGGCGCCTCCGATATGGATGAGGAAAGTGTAACATTTGAAGGCATCAGTCAAGCGGGGCAGTTTATCATGGTGAAAAATTGAGGCATTTAAGAAGATGTTTAGCAAGCAGGCAGTAGAAAATTTCGAAAAAATGCGATTTTTGATTTTAAGCAGGTACTTAGACAGAAATTAGGCGCGCAAAAAATGACGCTTTTATTTTGGCAAATGCTTAGTTTCCATCGCTTAAAAACCTTTTTCAGACAAAGGAAAAGTGTCATTGACCACCTGCTTCAGTAAGCACGCAAAATCATTCACCATGAAATTCTCCTGCCAGGTCACCATCGACCAACCCATCGACAAGGTAATCGAACTCTTCGACGACCCCAACAATATGAAACACTGGCAGGACGGTTTTGTCAGCTTTGAGCCGATCAGTGGCACACCCGGCCAGCCAGGCGCCAAATCGCGGATCATATACGAAATAGGAAAAAAGAAAGCCCCCATGGAGTTGATCGAAACGGTACTGGTCAGAAACCTGCCACATGAATTCAGTGGCAGGTACGAACATAAGCACATGACCAACAGTATGAAAAACTATTTCAAAAAGCTCAACACCAACCAAACCCACTGGACGGCGGAAGTAGAATACACCCAACTCAACAGCTTCATGGTCAAGATAATGGCCTTCCTCATGCCCGGCATGTTCAAAAAGCAGGTACAGAAGTGGATGGATCAGTTCAAAGCGTTTGCGGAGAGGGGGTGAGGGGTTGGGTTGTTGGGTTATTGAGATATTGAGATATTGAGATATTGGGTTATTGGGTTATATTGCATTTTTGAAAATAAAACGCAATGAGAAATACTCCACAAACCCTAAGATTAGAAGATCTTGAGATTTATCAGATGTCAATTGAAATTGGTGAAAAAGTATGGCATCTGGTAGAACAATGGGAATGTCTTCACCGACGGCATCCGGGGAATCAATTCATACGAGCCGCAGATTCCATAGCTGCAAACATTGCAGAAGGTTACGGCCGCTTTTTCTTCAAAGAAAGAAAAGTATTCTGTTACTACGCGCGCGGCTCATTAATGGAAACAAAATCCTGGCTGTATAAATCTTGCAAAAGAAATCTCATCACTCAGGAAGAATACCTGGAACTTTTGGAAAAGCTCAAAAAACTCCATCATAAACTAAATATCTACATTAAAAAGTTAAAAGATAAATGATTTCAGTTATGAAGCCCCCCCCAATATCCCAATATCCCAATACCCCAATATCCCAATATCCCAATATCCTAATATCCCAATATCCCAATATCTCAATACCTTTGCCCATGCAAAACACAGAACAAAAACGAACCGAAATCGGCCAGCTTGGCGAATTCGGGCTGATTGAACACCTGACCAAGGGCTTTGAAATCAAACAACCAACCACCCTGAAAGGCATCGGCGATGATGCCGCCGTGTTGGGTACCAATGACCCGCGGACGGTCGTTTCCACAGACTTGCTCATTGAAGGCATCCACTTCGACCTGATGTATTTCCCGTTGAAACACCTCGGCTACAAGTCGGTCGTGGTCAACCTCTCGGACATTTATGCAATGAACGCCACTCCGAAGCAAATCACCGTATCCATCGCCATTTCCAACCGCTTCAGTGTAGAGGCATTGGAAGAACTGTACGCAGGGATCAAAGCAGCTTGTGAGTTTTATAACGTCGACCTCGTCGGTGGTGATACCACCTCCTCCAACAAAGGGCTCATCATCTCCGTGACAGCAATTGGTGAAGCCGACGAAGACAAACTTACCTATCGCAGCGGTGCCAAGCCCGGCGACCTCATCTGCCTGACCGGCGACGTGGGAGCAGCCTACCTCGGCCTGCAGATCATGGAGCGGGAAAAACAACTTTACCTGTCGAACCCCGGCATCCAACCCGACCTGGAAGAACAGAAATACCTCGTCGGTCGACAACTTAAACCAGAAGCCCGTCGTGATATGATCGAGGTTTTTGCCAAGGCTAAACTGGTGCCCACCGCAATGATCGATGTTTCAGACGGTGTGTCATCGGACCTGATGCACATTTGCCGACAATCGGGGGTCGGGGCATTTATTGAGGAGACGGGGGTCCCTATTCACGAAGAGGCCAAACTCATGGCACTGAAATTCCAGCTTGATCCTATCACCTGCGGACTGAACGGTGGCGAGGATTATGAGCTGTTATTTACCATCGACCCAAAGGATTTGGAAAAAACAAAACTGTTGCCCGACATTTTTATCATGGGCGAAATTCTGGATAAAAAAGAGGGCATTAAATTCCATACAAACGGCGGACGGATTGTCGACCTGGAAGCGCAGGGATGGAAGCATTTTTGAAAAGATATTTAAGAAGTTAAGTGCCTGGACAAAAATAAGGAGCGCTAAAAATGACACTTTTATTTGGGCAAATGTTTGATCTCCAAGCCTCCAAACTCTTTTTCAGGCAAAGGAAAAGTGTCATTTTTTTGACCACCTACTTCCTACCATAATTTCTATAGCTTTTTTCAACACGGAGACACGGGGTTTTTACAATGGATTTTTGTATTTCCGTGTCTCTTTGCTGAAAAAATATTTCATGTTATTTCCCGACTTTGAGCGCTTGAGGCAACCTCAATAAAAAATGCGAATTTATTCCATAAAAAACATACTCATCCTATTTATTTTATTCCAACTATTAATCGGTTGTAAAAAAAATAATTCAATTAAATATTCCTTTTTCGTGGCTGGCCACGCATACGGCTCTACCGACGACAAAGCTCCTGGGCTGCACCCGCCTTTCCAACAAGAATTTCAAAAAATAAATAATAACAAAAATATTGAGTTGGGTTTTTTCACAGGTGACCTCGTGCATTTTCCGGAGCCTGAATATTGGGAAGCCGCACTCGAAGACCTTCACAAAATAAATTGTGAAACACATATTGCACCCGGCAATCATGAAACCTACCACCCGCACCTTTTCGAAAAGTACATTGGCAAATATTATTATGCTTTTGAAAAAAACAACGACCTGTTTATTATTTTAAACGGGAACGAAAATGGTTGGAACATTGAAGGTGAGCAATTATCATTTTTAAAAAATACTATTGCTGAAAAAGCAGGCAAAGCAAAGCATGTTTTTATTTTCATCCACCAAATAATCTGGTGGCAAAAAAATACCGAGTTTGGGAAATGCACCCCAAATTCTTTTATGCACATGGCAAAAACTTTAAATTTTCACCAGGAGATTTTGCCTTTTCTAAAAACCATTCCCAAACCTGTTTATTTATTTGCCGGCGATGTCGGTGTTTTTCCTGATAAGCCTTCTTTATTCCACCACAAAACCAACAATGTTTATTTATTGGCCTCTGGTATGGGAAACAATAAAACCGACAATTATTTGATTGCGGACGTATTTGAAAACGGCGAAATAAAAATCAATGTAATCGGATTAAATTGCGAAGAAGGGTTTGAATGCCTGGGAGAAATAGAAAATTATTGACCCCTGACCCCTGACCCCTGACCCCTGACCCCTGACCCCTGACCCCTGACACCTGACACCTGACACCTGACACCTGACACCTGACACCTGACAATAAAAATCACTAATAATTAAAACGAGAGTTTCGACTCCAACTTTTTTTAATTTTTAAATCAACAATGAACCCAATTTTAAAATGGCTCAACCGCCCATATCCGTACGAAGGTACATGGCATGAAAGCATGCGAAGTTCGTTGTACGGGGGGCTGTTTGTTTTTTTGTTCCTGGTAATTTTCAGGCCGTTTGGGATTGGGGGAGCCGGCGTTAATTTTTGGAAGCTGGCACTGGTCTGCAGTTATTTTGGGCTGGTAACATCTGCGGTTTTGTTGCTTTTATCACTGAGCATGCGGATCGTCCCTTCTTTTTTCAGAGAAGATGGCTGGGTGATATGGAAAGAAATATTGACCAATGTGTTGGTCATTGCCATGATCGGTTTTGGGAATATGTTGCTGGCGACTTTTTTATTTGGGCAAAAATTGACAGTTCCGGTTTTTTGGGCTTGGCAAAAGGTCACTTTGTCCATCGCGTTTTTTCCTATTTTTTTCACAGCTTACACCAAGCAACAGTTGTTACAAAAAAAACACACCAGAGGGGCTCATGTTTTGAATGAAAAAATCGCCGGGCACCACGAAGAAATAATTGGCAATGAACCGATCATTCAACTGACAGGTGACAATCAAAACGAAACACTCGAATGCCACCCGACCGACCTTTTGTACATGGAAGCGGCCGATAACTATGTTCGCATATTTTATAAAAAAAACAATGGCCTGACCAATGTCCTGTTGCGCAGTACCTTAAAAAAAATGGAACAGCAACTCGACACGCATGAACAGTTTTACCGCTGCCACCGTACTTATTTGATAAATTTAAATAAAGTAAAACAAGTAAGCGGCAATGCCCAGGGCTATAAATTGCACCTGGAAAATTGCGAAAAACCCATTCCCGTTTCGCGCTCATTGAACGGGGAAATAGTAGAGCGTTTTAAATAGCTGTTAGCTGTAATGATTGATCAACTTAGGGTCAAATGCTCGCTAAGTTGGCGCCGCAGTCGGCCTATCGGCCGCTCGGCGCAGTCTGGGGGTTGAGGGGACAGTTGTTTTTTATTCCCCCAAAAATGCCCTACACCTGACCATCCCTGCAATGACTCCCATCAATCCTGACTATGAATTTTATCAACGGCTTTGTCATTCGCCCCAATCTTGCTCCCATTCCCCCCAAACGCTTGCCATTCAACCCATTATATTGAAAAACGCCCCTCCTCTGTGCAGGGATGGAAAATCCCCCATTTCTTTGTCCCATCACTCCGAAATAACCCATAACTCAAATTCATAACTCTTAACTCATCAAAATGGAATTCTTAGGTAAGCTCAGTCTCTTCATCCACATCGTAGTCGGCATCTCCACTTTAATTGCCGGCCCCATCGCCTTGTTTTACAACCGTAATACGAAAAAGCATAAAATTGCCGGGAAGGTCTTTTTCTACTCGATGGCCGTTGTTGTTATCACTTCTTTTACCGGTTTCATCAAGCACCCAACTGTTATTTTTTACCAGTTCCTGTTATTCATAGGCATTCTGGTGGGTTTTCATATCATCCGTGGATTTCGGGCCATCTTTTTCATGAAGGGTTCGCTCCAACCTACCTTCTTTGACCGGCAATGGGCCTGGATGGCCATCATCAGTGGCATCTTAATGTTGGGGACGGCCGCTTACCATCTAACAACTGAAGCGCACATCGCTTTTCCTATTCTGTTCGGCGTATTTGGGCTGGGCAGCCTGGCAGACGGGCGGTACTTCCTCCGGCTGCTCAGTGTACAGAAACTGGATAGGCGCTGGTGGTTCCAGTTGCATATCAATTCCATGTTTGCCGCTTTCATGGCTTCCACAACTGCCTTTGCGGTCAATGCGGCCAGCTTTGCTCCCTGGTACATACAGTGGTTTGCACCGACGCTGATCCTGTTGCCGCTACAGTTGTATTTGTTGAAAAAAAGGAAGGTGTCGAGGAAAGATTTGGGGAACCCGTTTGCGGAGGTGACCGTTACTGGGTGATTTTGCCGGGCACATCGTTAAAAAAGAGGGGAGCGGCCTTGCGGCCGCTCCCCTCTTTTATTTTCACGGACGGGCTGTCCGGGTTACTTTTTGAGGGACTTGTAGTATTCTTCCACCAGTTGCTTATAGTAGGGCTTCAGGGCCGGGTTCACTGTTTTGAACTGCTCGATTTCTGCCTCGCGTTTTTTGATGTATTCTTCGAGGCTCGGCGGCATCTTGCGTTCTGTGTCCTGAGCGGTTTCAGATTTGCGCTTGTTGTCCCATTCGCGCTGGCGCTCGGCTTTTTCATGCTCGAGCAGGCGGGTCATGATATCTTGCTGGCGCTTCATCATTTCGTTGGTGAGGCGCTTGTTCACGAGATCGATCTCATTTTTGTTCATCTGCTCCATCAGCTCTTTCAACTGCTGATTTTCACCGCCGCCCTTTTGCCGTTGCTCTTTGGCTTTTTCGGCCAGTTTTTTACGGAGGGCCGCCTGACGGGCAGCCATTTCAGCAAATTCTTTACTGCTGGGATCACCACCGCCTTCCTGCATGCCTTTCATCATCTTTTTCATGCCTTCGTTGATCTGCTGCTGTCCTTCCGACATTTTGTCCTGCGGTACTTTGCCACCTTGCCCATTGGGGTTGTTGCCGGGGTTGCTGCACTGCTGGCTGCCGGGCATCATGCTCGACATCTGCATTTGCATTTGCTGCATGACCTCACTGAGCATGAGGGCCAGGTCGTTGAGGTTTTTCATGGCCCGTTGCTGCTGCTCCTGCGCCTGAGGCTTCTGACGTTCCTCCAGGTGATCGAGCCCCCTGCGGATGTTGACATTAATGTCGCCTACCTTTTCGGTGATAAAACTTTCGATCTGCACCACCCTTTTTGCCAGGGCGTACAAACTGTCTTCCACTATTTTGAAATCATCCTGTATTTTCTTTTGTTCCTGCGTGAGGGTAACATAACGGGGCGTGTTCACATCCGTCGGCTTAAAATCATTCATCAAGCCCTCCTCTTCGAATGACAGGGTGACGATGTTTTCCAATAGTTGCCGCAGGGCTTCCATGTCTTCCTGCATTTGTTCCATTTCCTGTTGCTGCATGGACTGCTGCATCTGGTTGGCCATTTGGCGCATTTTCTGGGCAGCGCTTTTTTGCTTGCGGCTGGCCTTTTTGTTATCCTGTTTTTGGAGATTCTGCTGGCTGTCCTGCATGTCCTCTTTCACGTCTTCGCGCTCTTCCTTCATTTCATCGATGTCTTTCTTGTTTTGCAACTCTTCGTTCTTCTGCTGAATATCCTCCATTTTTTCTTCGATTTTTTCAAATTCTTCATTCAGCTCTTCCTGTTTCTTTTCCAGCTCGTCCTGTTTTTCCTGCTGCGCCTGTTTTTCTTCTTCAGACTGGCCGTCCTTGTTCTGCTCCTGATTTTCTTCATCGGTTTTTTCTGTTTCCTCTGCCAATTGGTCTTGCTCTTTAGCCAGTTCTTCGAGTTTTTCAATGGCTTTTTCCATTTCAAATTCCAGTTCCAATTGCTTGTACATTTCGAGGAGGCGGTCCATGGATTTTTCCTGTTGCTGGCTTTCCTGTTGCATTTCCTCCATCATTTCGAGGGCTTCGTCCTTTTGCATTTCCTGCATCAGTTCCTCGATCATTTGCATGAGTTCCCGCATTTCGTCGCTCATCACGTCATCCATCATTTCATCGAGTTTTTCCTGCATCTCCTGTTTTTCTTCGTTTTGGTTAAATTCTTCCTCGTTCTTCATATTTTCCTCCAGCGCCTTTTTGGCTTCTTCAATCTGCTTTTCCAGTTCCTTCTGGCGTTCGAGCAGTTTTTCCAGTTCCTTGCGGGTCTGCCAGTCCATATCTTTTTCCTGCAGCACTTTTTCACGCAGCTGCTTCATGTCCTCCTGTATCTTTTTGCTTTCTTCCAGTGATTCTTTCAATTTATCTTTTACTTCCTGGTCGTTTTCTTCTTCCATCTGCTCCAGTTCTTCCAGGGTAGGCATGGCGAAAACCATCAGGTTCGTGCGGGCCGATTTACTGCCGTTCACACCGTCGTTATCAAATACTTCAAAATAGTAGGTCAGTTCGTCGCCAGGTTCAAGGCCCAGTTCGTTCATGTCCCAGATGTGGTTGTACTGGGTTGTTTTGCCGGCTGACTTTGACAACTTTTCTGTTTTCAATTCGCCTTCTTTCCCAGCTTTTTTCAATCGGTAATTAAAAGAAAGGCTCAACAGGCCATAATCATCTGATGCGTCTCCCACGAAATACAACACCCGGTCGTTGGTGCTGTCCGGATATTCTTCCACGGAAATCGTCGGGTACAAATCAGGCACCACGGCGATGGAATAGGTGACAGAATCGGCATTCGGCAAAGCCTCATTGGAAATGTAGAGGCGGTAACTTTCGTCTTTCAGTGCCTTCTTTTTGTAGGTAAAGAGTTCGTCCGAAAAACGCTTGGTATCCATGATGTCATCGCCATTTGCGAAGCGGATGGCAATATGGTCGGTATTTTCAGAATTGAATACCCAATCGATGCTCGTGCCGACAGGCACTACCAGGTCACCAATACTTTTCAGTGTTTCGTCGCGGCGGCCCGTGTAATTCGGATAGTTCAACTTCACATCGAAGCCAGTGATGTTGGGTTTTTTCAAAACATTCAACGTGTAGTTTTTCGACTCCACGCCACTGGAAAACAATTTGAAATCGGTTTCTTTGGCCACATTGCTGAAGCGGTAGCTAAACGTGCTGTTGTCTTCTTTTTGCAAGCGGTACTGAATGTTGTCGACATTGATGAAAACTTCGTTCGGCAATATTTCTCCCTCCACCTTCACTTTCAATGGATACTCACCGTACTGGATCACCTCCGGTTCTTCATCTTCCAATACAAACGAGAAAGGTGCAGGTTTTTCAAACTCCTTATCGTACCTCACCAGGCGTTTGGTGCTATCGGTGATCAGGCTCGGTGCCGCAAAGAGCAAAACGATCAACAGCAACAGCGGCGGCAAAACGTAACGCATGTAGCGCTTGTTCTGCGTCAGGTCAATGGCCGACTTGAAAGGTA
The DNA here is from genome assembly GCA_039819485.1 of Bacteroidota bacterium. GTDB lineage: Bacteria > Bacteroidota > Bacteroidia > Chitinophagales > Saprospiraceae > UBA6168. Next base: position 51,108 of record JBCBRY010000049.1, read on the forward strand.
CGGGCTTGATCTCCTCGGACTTTTGGTTGATGCTCGCCAAGATCAGGTCACGGCTCTGCGCACTCTCCGCCTGGTTGCGCAACTGCAATACATTCAACAACTTGTCCTTTACATCTGTAAAATGATCGCCAATGATACTCGCTGCTTTTTCATGCGAAATAATTTTTCCCAACCGGAAATAATGCATCAGCGGCACGAACACCCAGCCCACCAATGCTACGATAGACACACCGACAAACGACCAGAACAATCCCTGCCGGACCCCCGGATCAAAGTAGTAGTGGTATTCCAGGAAGTTGAGCCCCAGGAAAAGCACCAGCATCAGCGCCAGGGAGTAGAGACTGCCCCGGATCAATTGGTTCACGTAGTATTTACGGATAAACTGATCGAGTTTTTCGATGAGTAATTGATAGTTATCTTTTATTTCTGCCATGTTCGGTTGATTAGTAGGCGAGTAAGCTAAGTAGGCGAGCAGGCAAGTAATCGAGTAGGCTTTATGATTAGTTGCCTACTTGCTTACTTGCCTGCTCGATTGCTTTGATCTCTCCTTTCTCAGCAAATTTCTCTCCACTGTAATTTCAAAAAGCACTTTCAAAACTAAGTGAAAAAAGACGTATTGCAAACGCCTAAAACAGGAGGTTAGTTGCGGAAAAGTTAAATTTGATACGGGTTGTCGGGGTTTTGATAAAGATTTGGGGCGGACAGGAAGGTTGCAGCCAAACCTGCCGTAGATCGGACATTCCTGCCCGATCAATGTATTCTTAAAGTGATTTATAAAAAATTCATGGAACCATTGGCCCAAATACGGCCATTTTACCGCACCAGCACCACACCTCCTGCCATCGTCTCCTCTTCCCCCGTCAATAAATTTTCATACGCCAGCAAATACAAATAATTCCCCTGCCCCACCGACCGGCCCGGCGACCATTTCGCACCCCTTCCCTTCCCTTCATAACGCAGCCCGCCCCAGCGGTCAAAAACCCGCAGCGAGAGCGTTTCAAAATCTTTTCCCTGCGGAAAAAACGCATCGTTGATGCCGTCCCCGTTCGGGCTGAAGACGTTGGGGAGGTAGACCGATGCCCGGCAGTCGCTGGTGTGCAGGGTGAACGTTTCCGAAAAACCGCAGCCGTAGATGTTGGCTCCGATCAAATACTCGCCGCTGCCGTTCACAGTGTACTCATTGTTGGCCACAAAACTATTGTTGACGAAAAACGTGTCGGTGAAACCGCTCGTGATGGCCAACGGAAACGGAAGGTGCCTTTCACAGACCGTTGTATCCGCCGGCAGGTTGAAAAGCGGTACATTTCCGATCAGTTCCGACACGAATACTATTTCCGCCGTATCAGTGGCAACACAAAAACCGTCATCAGCCTGAACGGCATAAATGCCGGTCGCCGCCACATTCAGCAGCTCCGTCGTTTGCCCATTTTCCCATAAATAGTTTTTAATCTCCCTTCCGGAAATTACGCCGATCTCGAACGGCCCGTCGGGACAGAGGTATTCCGGCGTGATATCGATTTCCAGTTCCGGCAGCACGGTAACGTTTTCTTCATATGCATAGCTGCAGCCCAGCACCCAGACGGTGTGCCGCAAACGGTACCCCCCCGCTTCCAGGAACCGGAAAGCAAAGTCAAGGGAGTCCGACTGGACGGAGTCCACACCGGGGCCGGTGAGGTGCCATTCGCGGGCGTTGGCAAGGCGGTTGTAGGTCTCGGTGGTGCGGGCGGAATCGCCGAGGCAGAGGGTGTCCGGGAAATGGAAATCGGGGATGGGGACGGGTGGGAAGTTGCAGCCTTCGGTAAAGGTAAAGCTGACAGTTTCGAGTATTAATTCGAGTTCTTCCAAGTCCTCTATTGGAGACACATTTAATTCAATTTCTCCAAATTGAACATCCAAATCTTCTGCCTCCAAACAAGTAGGATAAGTTATACAGCCTTCTATATTCCCATTAGTGTCTGTTTTGGAGATGAGTGGTTGAACAATTGTTGTTCCTAATTCATCGAAATTAAATTGGGAGCCAAGCACCAGGGAACCGTCATTTAGCAATTCCATATCCGGTCTATAATTTGGGTACCCTTGCTGAGATAAAATATTGCCGCCATTATCTATTTCACAAAATATAGCAGGAAAAGCGCCTAATGTAGTATGTGACATAAACAACCTTCCTGATTCGTTTTTTCTTATGCTAGCTGAAGAATAAATAAATCGATCGGCAAAATATCTCTTGGCCCACATCATATTGAGGTCAAAATCTAATTTTAAAAGGATCGCGTAATCTGGCTCAAAAAAGTCGACTCCCCAAAAATGTTCTAAATATCCTTTGTTCAGAATATAAATTGCATCTTCCGTTAAAACCATCCTACCCATGGCATGAAAAGCAATAGACCTGGCCTGTAACACATTTCCTTCGGCATCCATTTTTATAATGAAACTTTCTCCTGCACTGTTATCGCCACGAATGCCTCCAATGATGAAGATATTTCCATTTTTATCAAATTTTATTGCCGTCGGACTTAAATAGATATCTAAATCAGGTGAGGCATTAACTCTAGATAATCCCTGTTTCCAGACAAGTGTTCCCTCCCTATCGACTTTATAGATCTCCGAATCACTTTCAGTGCCAACAACAGTATTAGCCACAACGACGTCCAGTTGATCGTTTATATCTATTACAGCATCCTGCAAAAAAGCGTTGGCTATTTCCTTTGACCAAAATTCATTGGTCACCAGATCAATGCAGGAAACAGCTCCGGTATTATTGAGCGCATGTGTGAAACATAAGAAGTTATCGTGATAAACAACTTTTTTTATCGGATAAATTGTCGAGAAGTTATTGCTTATTATTTTCCACCCGGTTGCACTGGCGGCAAGGCCATCTATTGGAACAAAAAAAACTGCAGGGTCTATACCCCCTTCAGAAACCACTGCTAATATTTCATCCCTGTTGTTTACGACAATATCATTTAGCAAATTTTCCTGTGTATTTATTAATACCTGATAAGAAGCTTGTGGAAAAACATGGCAGGAAGTTATTAAAATAACAATAACGGTCTTTGATATATCTGCACACCTATTCAGTATCAAAAATAAATTGTGAATCATGTCTTTAATTATTCCGATAAATAATCGTGCAACATCTTCAAAAAACATCCAAAATCATATGGTATTTGAATGCTTTTTGAAGATTTAAACAGCTTCCACTAGCTTAAGGCTTAGCACCTATTCTTGGCCTGCAACCACAACCTTCGAGACTAATATCTACAGATGGAGCAGGGTTACTTTGATGATCTTCCATCATGAGTGTAATTGGGCCTGTGGAATAAGCACGATGACACTCATCGACAATAGGTTCTTCAAACTGATCTTCACATATAACCTCAAAGGTAATAGTGCTGCCAAGAGCTACTAAATCTATACCAGCGCAGTTTGGATTCATCCAGAGCGGTTGCCAATTAATGGCAAAACTTTCATATTTCGGCATTTCACAATTAAAATCAAGTACAGCAGTGGGATAGGCACTCCTAGAGCCATCATCAAAAACAAAGTCAGTACATCCTGCATCGAAGCACTGGCAGCCATTTGCTTCTCCACTGCCATATGCACTCATTTCAAAGCAAGTACCACCAGTACAGCTATCAAAAGAACCAGCACAACCACTTGGTTGACCGGGAACGTTGTTAGGAATGGTACCTGTTAAATAATAATCAACTTTACCATTTGGGTCACCAAATGAAAATGGAGAGGCATTAGTATCAATGATCCGGTACTTACAATTACAAAAGTCAGTAAACAATCCTTCTACACCTTCTTGGTGGTCTAACACTGCTAAAAATTCAGATTTAGAAATAACCTGCCCCTCAGATAAAAGATTTCCCTGATCAAAAATCGAGTCATCCTCTTGGCAGGCCGTCAGCAAAAACATCAAAAGCAAAAAGAAATGAAGTGAAGTGAAGTGAGAATTTTGGTTTCATAATTTAACATTTTTAATTATTAGAGAATAATCAAATGTATGCAGGTTCTTTTAGTGGCAAAATTTCGGCGGATTATTTAACATAGCTTGTTCATTCTTATTTTCCTAAAAATTCATTATCTGATAAAAACATTAAGTCGAAATACACAGCCCCACAAGCCAATCATTTTTCAAGTCATTGATTTTCAGACAAATAAGATTACCCCATTTTTGAATTTTATTTTACAATTCATTAATAAACGCCCAATTAAATTAAATTAAATTAGCTCTCTCAAAACAAAACATTCCAACATGAAATATTTCGCTACTTTTTGCTCACTGCTTTTTTCCGTTTTTTCCTTTTCCCAAAACACAAAAGCCCTCGTCGGAGGCACGCTGTTAGATGGCTACGGCAGCACCCCCATTTACAACAGCGTCATCCTCATCGAAGGTGATCGCATCACGGCCGTCGGCAATCAGGGCACGGTGGAAATCCCCGCCGATGCAGAAATTATCTCGACCGAAGGCATGTCGGTCCTCCCCGGCCTGTGGGACATGCACGTCCACCTCATGATCAACGGCCACAGCGACTATGCCCACTGGGACGAAAAATACCCGCCCCTTTTTCAAGACGTCATCATGCCGGCCTCGGCCAAGCAATTATTGTACGCCGGCGTGACCAGCGCCCGTGACCTTGGCGCACCGCTCGAAGCCAGCATCGCCGTGCGGGACGCCATCAACCGGGGCGACATAGAGGGGCCGACGATGTATATGTCGGGGCCGTTTTTACAGCACCAACCCTACCCCGGCACGGAGCTGTTCCGGTGGGGCATCAGCGGCGAAGCCGATGCACGGGCAAAAGTGAAAAAACTCGCCGACGCCGGAGTGGACTGCATCAAGCTCATCGATCAGGACCAAATGGAAATGGAAGAAGTACATGCCATCGTGGACGAGGCCCACAAGCACAACCTGACCGTCGTCGCCCACTCGCACCGGCCCGAAGAAATCAGGCGCGGCCTGATGGCAGGCGTCGATTGCTTCGAGCATACAGGCCATGCCACTGCCCCTGAGTACCCGGCCGATATCATGGAGATGATCAAGGAACGTACCGCCGCCGGGAAAAAACTTTTCTGGACCCCGACCATCGAAGTACTCTGGAATTTTGAATATACCCGCGACAATCCCGAAGAACTCGACAACACCTCCTGGCACATGGGCCTGCCCGACAGTATCATCCAGGACATCAAAGAAAGCATCCGCTACCCCCGCCGCCTCCCCTATTTTCAATTGATGCCCAATCGCAAACCTACCCTCCGGCGAAAATTTGAACAACTGAAAAATTCCGGCGTCGTGATGATGATCGGAACGGACAGTGGTGTGCCCATGAAATTTCACAGCCAAAGTACCTGGCACGAACTCGACGTGTGGGTCAATGAACTGGGCTACGACCCGTTGCTGGCCATCAAAGCCGCCACCTATTGGCCCGCCAATTATATGGGTGCCGATAAAGATTATGGCACCATCGAGCCAGGAAAATACGCAGATATTATTGCCGTGAAAGGTGACGTATTGCGATATATTTCAATATTGCAGGATGTGGACATCGTAGTAAAACATGGACGAAGGGTAAAATAATACTTTTAGGTTTTTACCCATTCAGCACAACCGTTAAAACAGGCCTGTTGGAAAGTTTTAATTAAATTTCTTTTTTAACCACCCTAACGCTGCCCAACATTTTTTCATAAATCATCGTCATATAAAAAGCTGTGTTTATTTTTAATAAAAAAGGTCAAACAGACACTACGGGAATTTATTCAAAAAATTAATTCAGCTAAACACAACTTAAATTTTTATTCCAAAATAATATTTAATAAATATTTCCGTATTTATTGAAAATATCATTTTAATAAACACGCTTAAAAAATGACGATCATGAAAACTAACCTTACTTTCAAGGCACACCCTCTCTCTTTTTATTATCTACCTGTCCTCTTGCTTTTTAT
>JBCBRY010000050.1:0-56711 GCA_039819485.1 Bacteroidota bacterium
ATGAATATTAATGTCGCACGATTTTAGTTTCAATATCTGGTCTTCGGGATGATATTCTTCTAGTAAATCCATGTTAATAATATATCGGTCGTGCACCCGTTTAAAATTCCACCCAATGGGTTCATAGTTTTCAATCTGTCTGATAATATGTCCTATACCTGCACCTACGCGAATGGGTTTTTTGCTTTTAGTAAAGATTACTGAATATTCTCCAGGTACTTTAAAAGCGTTCTTGAAAGTTTCAATATTCCTTTTTCGATCAGATGTGATAAATTGGATTTCATCTTTTTCCAAAAACAGTTTCCTCAAAGGGTTCATATCATGGTCGACCTTTCTGCCTCTCCATTCTTGAAAGGTAATCCGGTTTTGAAAGGGGATGGAGAGTGTGGCCTTTGTGTTTCTACGATATAGATCCAGGTAAAATTTTCTCTTTACTAAATAGACATTGTTAAGTATGTCAACGTCCCAGTCAGTTCCTTTTCTGGAGGACCATTGAGAGTGCTCAATTTTTTGGGTAGCTTCGAAGAATTCCGGAACATCCCTGGTGCTATAATGCGTGTAAAAAAGAGTTGGTCTTGGTTTTTTCTCATTTAGCCTGATGGCAAACTCGATACTTGTTTTGCTCAAGTCCCTTTTGTCCAAGCCAACATCGAAAATCAAAATGTCAATATCCTGATTTTCTAATGTGGCCGATGCTTCGCGAATGCTGTTAGCATCAAATGCCTGGAAACCTGCACCTTCCAATGTTTCGCATAATCGGTTGGCAATTAATTCGTCATCGTCAAGGACCAATACAGTTTCTTTCTTATTCATTTCAATTGATTTCGCGAGGCTGTCCAAAATAATTCTAATGGATGGGCGCTGAATTGATGATTCCAAGTTCTTTGTTCCGTAGCCCCTTAACGGGTGTGCTGGGCTTTCGATAGGCTGCGTTTCAAATTTCTAAAAGGCGTTTGAAATCAAATTGTGTAGTCTCATCTTCATTACAAAAACATTGGCAACTTCTATTTTAAATTATCGATTGGTATGATTAGCAAAATGGTATTACCATTTAATTCTTGGTCATGGTTATATTCGATTACTCCCTCCCAAGAGTATTTTACTTTTTTGTAAATTGTTCGCAATCCTCCCCTTTTATTTTTTGCAGTTTTTTCATAAAAATCAAACGCTTTGTTTTTGTCATATATTTTTATGAAAATAGCATTGTTGATGTTTCGTATTTCCAGCCTGACCCAAGGGTCTTTGCCATCATCGGCATTTTCCAAAATATTGATGATCAATTCCGTTAAATGCTCGCCCAGGTATTGGGCATTGTCGACATGTATTTTTATTGGGTCTTCGGTGAACCCTTTCAGTCCGGAGAAGACAAACCTTTTATGGGCAAAAAGCTTAGGGTACTCCTTCAACAGTTTGGACAAGAAATCGACCAGTTCTATTTCCTGGATGAGTTCTCCTTTTTTCGCTATTCCATATATCTGCTCCGCAAGTTCTTGATAGACTTTTATTCTACTTAATAATTGTTGTGACATAGAGAGCGCAAGCTTGTTTTGTTGCACCTCATTGTTCTTAGCAAATTTTGATGAAAAATGTTCGATCCGGCCAAGGTGGTTTTTTACACGATGATTCATGCTCATTCTTAATTCTTTGGCAATATTCAACTCTTCATTCAATTTCTCACCTTTAAAGAAGTCGATCCAACTGATTACCAAAAATAAAAACATACTAATGAGCAAAAATCTGTATAGGGCATAAAACACTTCCCCCCACATGCGTACTTTAAACTCCCCACTGATTACTTCTGAAAAAGGAAATAGCTGAATCACAAAAACCAGGACTATTGTAAAAATCAGTACAATCCTGAATTTTTTCTGGCGGCGTTCTATGAAAGCAGTGTTCAAATGGAGGAATATCATTAAGATAGTAGGAAACGAATATAGTATGATGTCTGGAAACCTGATCAACTGAAGAAACCTTTTACTATCCTCTGTTCCGTTCTCATATATGTTGTCCAAATATCCAGGTAAGAGCCAAGCAAAAAGCAAGGTAAATACTAAGACTACTGCTCCCGTAGCAACTACCATTAGGATAACCACTTGTCTGTTCTTGAGTATTTTCGGATAAATTTTCCACCTTTTCCAATCGGGTTCATTGATAAAATCAAGATCGAGCATGGCCATGATGAAAAAAAAGCTGTTCAAAGTGGACAGCCCACTTTTGACAAATATATTCCATTGATTGTCCCAGAGAGGAAATAACAGGTCGATCGACACGACCATGACCCACATTAGCACTGCAAGCGATAACCATGAATTGGAATAATCCGATTTTTTTCTTGAAGGCAGTTTTACTGCTTTGTCTTGTATCAGTTTGTTTGTTCGGTCGCCAATAAATAGAAATACAATACCGGTAAAAATCAAAAACAACAACTGTACATACAGCAAGATTCTCTGTGTTATATCTTGGCCACCATTTTCTAGCTTGCTATATTTTAAAATCAAGAACTCTTCATTACGTAAGTAGCTGTCGTAAAATAACCCAACAAATGCAAGCACCGCAATAAATACATATAGCCAAAATAAAAACCCGTCAACTTTTTTGATAAACGAAGTAAGCGGGCCATCGGGTATCTTGTTCCCCTGTTCCGCAAGGGCTTCATGCTCGACAGATTCAAAACCTTGCATAATATTCTTTTCAGTGTATTCTTCAGTCATATTCATAATAATTAAATATTTAATAAACTATATAATGGTATCTAATGTATGGTGAATTTAGTCCTAAATTTTTATTTGTTTGAGAATTTCTCCTCTGCTCCTTGCAATTTCCCCTTTGAAGCATCAATATTCCTTCGTAATTCGCGTAGTTAATTATTGATATAATTTAGGTAGTTAATTTTCGATTGTATTTCCGCGGTAGCGGAACACCCTAAAAATCAGGTTGTCCGATTTGGAACTGGGCGATTTAAGATTGAAACGAGGCTTTGGCAGTCGTGACCTGAGCGAATTTTTTCAGATTGGGGTAGGTGCGACCGCAACGCCCAGGCAGTCGGGATGGCAGTCGTTTCTGCTCCTGCCACAAAATCGAAGCTGCTAGTAGGTTGAGAAAGCCTCTGTTCCGCAGAGGGTAGGTTGGGTTTTCGTGAGGCGCGTTTTATCGGTTCTTGGTTTTTCGGAATAAAGAGTCGCTCTTAAGATTAAAACAAAATGCTCCTTTTGTTGGTGGCTAGCCATAGCCAACTATCCCTTGACCGGCACATTGAGTAACAAAAGGCGGATTTTATTTCTTCAGCTTCACAGAGGTAGTTTACCTGAACGATTCTGTCAGTATCTAAATGCCACATGGACAGTCCGCCTTTGTCAGAAGATATCCAGATGTTTCCGTGGCTATCTTCTGCCAGGGCCGTTGTCCGATTGCTGGCAAGTTTCCTGCTCTTCAAATCGGATTGTCTGTACAATTTAAACGCATAGCCATCATACTTGGCAACACCGTCGGCAGTGGCGACCCAGATGTATCCGAATGTATCCTGAAGCAAGGCATACACGGATGGTTGCGGCAATCCTTCTTCAAGGGAAAGGTGTTTGAAATGAAAGCTTTTGTCGGTAATAACCGGCTGGCAAAATATATGGGAATAACTCCCAATGATAATAAATAAAAGGAAGGTAATTCTAATCACAATGACATAGATCGAAGTGGTAAAAATATACTTAAGAGATAACCTCTATTCGAACAGGCTTATAAATATTTCAGAAAAAAACCTCTTTCAAAGAGGATCAAATTTTTGGTAAAAAGGCTTTTTTGAAAAATTTTATTCTCAAAAAACGCACTTTACAATAATTTAAAATTCGTAAAAACCGTCTCTTGTAAAATTTATGTACATTTGTCGTAAGTTTCATTTAAGACATAGGAGAGATCGATGTTTACCATAAAACAAGCTATCTGAAGATTTTACGAACCTCTACCAAGAAAGCTTCATTATAAATCTCTCCGTCCAAACAACCAATGAACAACGACCCAAAAGAAAAAACCAATTCTAGGAGCAAACTATCTCCCCACAACGGCATCAGTTCTCTTACCCAGGAGCGGGCAACTGAATCCAATGCCATTAAAATTCCCGAAGTTTCCCTTCCAAAAGGCGGTGGTGCACTCAAAGGCATTGATGAAAAATTTGAGGTCAATGCAGCCAACGGCACGGCTGGTTTTACGGTTCCGCTTCCTGCAACCGGAGGCCGCAATGGTTTCTCCCCTTCACTAACATTAAGCTACAATTCCGGGAGCGGCAACTCCCCTTTTGGCCAAGGCTGGTCGGTCAGCTATCCAATGATTCAACGGAAAACAGATAAACGGCTGCCAAGGTATCAAGATGGACAGCAAGAGGATGTTTTTTTGTTTTCCGGGGCAGCAGACCTGGTCCCTTTTATGGAAGATGTAGGGGGGAGCTGGGAAGAAAAGAACTATCCGAACAATGGTGCCGGCGGGTATGCTATCAAAAGGTATCGGCCCCGGGTGGAGGGAGGATTTGCACGGATTGAAAAAATTCACCACGATGACCACGGTGTTTACTGGAAAGTCGTGACCAGGGAAAATGTGGCCACAATCTTTGGAAGAAACCCGGAGGCCCGGATAGCTGATCCCGAAGATGGTACACGCATATTCCAGTGGATGCCAGAGTTTAGTTATGACGACAAAGGCAACTGGATAAAATACAGATATAAAAAAGAGGATCTAACCAATGTGCCCCAAACCGTGAACGAAAAGAACCGGATAGCGGGGATTGCTCCCTTCACCAATTGTTATCTTAAACGGGTACAATATGGAAACGCCACAGCTTATTACGCAGACCCTGCCACTCCATACGATCCCCAGGTCCCGGCCGGCGAAACATTTTTCTTTGAATTGGTGATGGATTATGGAGAACACAGTGTCTCCGACCCTACTCCTGAGGACAACGGCCAATGGGACTATCGGCCCGATGCTTTTTCCTCCTTTCGCTCCGGATTTGAGATCAGGACCAACCGTCTTTGTAAACGGATTTTAATGTTTCACCATTTTGAAAATGAACTTCAGTTTGCAGGCACAGCCGAAGAGGAAACCTTTGGCAATAACTACCTGGTCCGATCAATGGACCTGGAATACCAACCTTCTTCCATCAATGATTCAGAACAATCGGAAACGACTTATCTCGCCTCCATCACCCAACATGGTTATATCAGAAAACCTGGCGGGACCTATACAAGGAAAACGCTCCCCCCTCTTGAGTTCACCTATGAAACACTAAATTGGAACAATACGATTAAAAGCATCCGTCCTGAATACCTGGCCAATGCACCGGTCGGTTTGACCAATAATTACCAGTGGGTGGATTTGTACGGGGAAGGCATTTCCGGGATTCTCACCGAGCAAGGAGATGGTTGGTTCTACAAAGAAAACCTGGGCGAGGTCAGGGTAAAAGGAGAACCTACCTTTACAGCTGCCAAACAAGTGATTCCCAAACCTGCACTCTCGGGCCTGACCAACGGTATACTCTCTATCCAGGATTTGGAACGAAATGGAGAAAAACAACTGGTTGTCAATGATGGTAGTATAAAGGGCTATTTTGAATTGTCACCTGACAACCGCTGGAAACCATTTATGCCTTTTGAGCAAATTGCTCATATCGATTTGCGGGATCCCAATATCAGAATGCTAGACCTCAATGGGGACGGCCAACCGGATATTGTCATGACGGAGGAAAATGTATTTACCTGGTACGGGGCGGATGGGAAAAGAGGCCATTTGCCTTTCGAACAAACCAGCAAACCATTCGATGATGAACAAGGTCCCGCAATTGTTTTTGCCGATCGGGAACAAACTATTTTTCTGGCAGATATGTCGGGCGACGGATTGACGGATATTGTCCGCATTCGCAATGGAGAAGTCGCTTATTGGAGCAATAAAGGTTACGGCAATTTCAGTGCAAAAATCACCATGGGTAACGCTCCTTGGTTTGACCACCCTGAGTTGTTCAATCCCCGGTACCTGCAACTGGCTGACGTGAGTGGGACAGGGGCTACCGATATCATTTACTTTGGAAAAAACAAGTTCAAAGCCTTCCTCAATTTAAGTGGCAATGCCTGGAGCAATGCGCATGAAATTGAACCATTTTTTCAAATCGACAGCAATAGCCGACTGACCGTTACAGACCTCCTGGGCAATGGTACTTCCTGTATAGTCTGGTCATCCGAGCTGCCAGCCCATGCCAATGCTCCTATGCAGTTCATCGACTTAATGGATGGCAAAAAACCCCATGTGCTTACCCATTACAAAAACAACTTTGGCAAAGAAACCTTCATCGAATATAAAAGCTCCACTTATTATTATTTAAAAGACAAAATGGATGGAAGGCCATGGGCCACCAAGCTGCCCTTCCCGGTTCAGGTAGTCAGCAAGCTGATGACGGAAGAAAAGGTCACGGATGTCCGTTTTACCAGTGAATACCAATACCACCATGGTTATTATGACCATCCGGAAAGGGAGTTCAGGGGGTTTGGCATGGTCGAACAAGTGGATTCTGAATATTATGAAGAATGGAAACGAAATAATGCGACCAATCATTTGGAAGCATCCGAACAACTTTACCAAAAACCGGTATTGACCAAAACATGGTTTCACACCGGAACTTTTTTAGACCGAGAAAGAACCCTTTCCCATTTTGAAGACGAATATTGGCAGGCGGAGTTCAACCGCCGGTTTCCTGCCTCATCACTCAGTGTGGATGAACCTTCATTGCCCGATGCCATACTTTCCGATGCTGTAAAAGCATTACGAGGAGATGAATACCGGGAAGCCCTGAGCGCCTGCAAGGGCATGATGCTTCGGCAGGAAGTGTTCGCACTCGACGCTCCTGAAAATCCAACCGAGACGGCATTACAATTACAGATGAAACCGTACACGGTGGCTTCCCACAATTGTTACGTACAATTATTACAACCGCGGGACAAGAATGAATACGGCGTTTTTTTAGTCACAGAAAGCGAAGCCGTAACGATCGAATACGAACGGGACGAAAACGATTACCGGCTGGCTCACAAGCTGAATACCAAAATTGATAATTTGGGAAATATACTCGAAAATGCTGCTGTTGTTTATGGAAGGCGACAGGACAACGCAAATGAAGCTTTTCAATCATTGGTCGACAATATCACCGACTTCTCCCAGGATGTTCTCAACAATGATGCGGATCAGATGAGCCAATTGCAAAATGCTTTTACCCGGAACATTCAGCTGGCTAAAGACGAGCAGACCAGGACCCGCATCATCTACACCCAAAACAATTTTGCCCAGTACCGAAGCGGCACTTCGCAACTGGAGGATATTGACCTGCCGCATGCTTACCGGCTGCGCATGCCCCATGAAACCAAGACCTTTGAGTTGGCCGGTTTCACTCCGCAAAATAGCCTGTTCAAACTGGATGAACTGGAAAATGCTTTATCCACAGCAACGGAAATAGGTTATCACGAAAACCTCGGGACAGCACCTCAAAGTCGCTTAATAGAGCACTTCAGAACCAAATATTTGGACGACGATTTGAACGAACTTGATTTTGGTTTTTTCGATACCTTGGGCTTGCCCTGCGAAAATTACCAAAAGGCTTTTACACCTGAATTGTTGCAAGATATTTACCAGCAACAAGATGGGACAGGACTAGAGGTAAATGGCGATGGAGTAAACAATATCATGGGGCCCAGCGGAAAATATTCCAATTTGGACGGCAATTGGTGGATCCGTTCTGGTATCACCCATTTCCGCACCGAAGTTGCTGAACCTCTGTCCGCTGTTCAGGACAGGTTCTATTCTCCCATCGCTTTTGAAGACCCTTTTGGCGCAGTGACCACAGTCATTTACGACACAGAATCTTTCACGGGTTCAACTAGAAATAATAATGGTTATTATCTTTTCATTAAAGCCATCACAGATGCCATCGATAATAAAACACAGGTAGACGTCTTTAATTACCGCACCATGTCACCGACCCGGATGATTGACCTCAATGCAAATCCTACCATGGTGCTATTGGATGAGTTGGGGTTGGTGAAAGCATTGGCCATAGAGGGCAATGGTGTCTTTACAGGTACAACCCGAAGCGCTGTCAATATTGTACAAGCAGCAGACAATCTAGCTGACCTTAAAGAATATTGGGAAGATGAAGAAACGTCCCTCCTGACTCAATTAATGGGGGCCTCCACCTCTAACAGCACCGACACCGTTCAATTGCGACAGGCTGGCAATGCCTTACTACAAAGGGCATCCATCCGTTTTATCTACGATTTTGATACCTACTATAATACAGGCAGCCAACCCGTGGTGGTAGCTTCCATCGCACGGGAAGAGCATTTCTCTGACAACAATAACAGTGATGTCCAATTCAGTTTTGAATACACGGATGGGATGGGCCAACTGGCCATGACCAAAGTGCAGGCGGAACCAGGCAGGGCGTATTTTGTGGAAAATGGGCTTAGGGCAGAGAAAAATACAAGTCCTGAGATCAGATGGGTGGGCAATGGCCGTACCGTTCTGAATAACAAGGGCAACCCAGTCAAGCAATACGAGTCTTATTTCAGTACCAATTTTTCCTATGAAAGTACTCCCGAACTGGTCGAAATTGGAGTAACGCCCATTCTGTATTATGATCCCGTCGGGCGTCTGGTCAAAACGGAGTTCCCCGACGGCTCTTTGTCCAGAGTTGAATTTGATTCCTGGCAACAAATCAATTTTGACCAAAACGATACGGTTATGGAGGAAGGCTGTGAGTGGTACCAGCGCCGGACCAACCCAAATAGGCCAGATTTTATCAATGACCCCAAGCAACAGCAAGCTGCCCAAAAAACAGCTGCCCATGCCAATACCCCATCTTCCCTGTTCTTGGATTCAATGGGAAGACCGGTGTTAAGTATTGCCAACAATGGAAAAGACATCGCAGCTAAGGATAGACTCTACACAACTTTTATAACACTTGATATTGAAGGAAATACCAGAAATGTAGTGGATCCCAGAGGAAATACGGTAATGACTTATAAATACAATATGCTAGGCAGCCGGGTTTATCAAAACAGCAATGATGCGGGAGAACGATGGATGTTGAACAATTTGATGGGCAATCCAATCCACCGTTGGGACAGCCGCAACCATGTTTTTAGTTTTACTTACGACGCTTTACAAAGGCCAACCAGCATCAGGATTCAGGGAGGCGATAGTGGGGCGTTGTTGGACCATATCTATGAACATACGGTTTATGGAGAGGGGCAAGCCAACGAATACCAGAACAATCTTCGGGGACAGGTTGCCCAGCAATATGATACGGCAGGGAGGATACAAAACCTCCGACTCGACTTTAAAGGGAACCTGCTGGAATCCGTCCGTGAATTTAACGCCAATTACAAGGATGTGCCCAATTGGATTCCGACCAACCTGAACAATGCTGCCTTATTTGATAGTGATTTAACCGCTTATTCTACCCGCTTCGAATACGATGCCCTCAACCGTACAATCAATACGATTACCCCGGACAACAGTGAAACAAAACCCCGTTTTAATGAAGCTGGACTACTCGAGCAAGTACGGGTGACTCAGACCGGTATTTCGGAAAAATTATTTGTCAAAAATATTGACTATGACGCCAAGGGCCAACGGGAGCAAATTGTATATGGTGACCGGGATGGCAATGACCTGGCCACTACCGTTTACGAATACGATGAAGCTACCTTTCGCCTGATCCATTTGCAGACCACCGACTCCGATGGCGGTTTGCTCCAAGACCTGCATTACACCTATGATCCCCTCGGAAATATATCGGAAATAGAAGACCGGGCTATCCCGATCCGGTTTTTTAATAATTTTAGGATAGAACCAAGGGGCTTGTATCAGTACGACGCATTGTACCGCCTGGTAGAAGCACGGGGAAAAGAACACGCTGGGCAAGCCATAAATTTCAGTCAGTGCGACAACTGGAAAGACCAGGCCTTTTTAAGGTCGTACAGTGTGAACGACGACATGGCCTGGCGGAATTATACCCAGCGCTACCTGTATGACCCGGTCGGCAACATTCTCGAAACCAACCACGATGCCCCCGGTGGCGATTGGACCAGGACTTATCATTACGAATCCGAAAACAACCGTTTGAGTCAAACCCGGATCGGAGGGCAGACTTATGCTTATCCCCACCACCCACAGCATGGTTTCATCACCTCTATGCCCCATTTGCATGTCATGGAGTGGAATTTCAAAGATGAATTGCAGGCGGTAGCGACCCGCGCTGTCTGCAACAATGATACACTTCCTGAAATCACCTATTATATCTATAATTCGGAAGGACAACGAGTCAGAAAAGTTACTGATAACAACGGTGGCGGCAGCAAAAAAGAAGAAAGGCTATATCTGGGAGGCCTGGAAGTCTACTTGAAACACTCCGGCAATCACAACGGACTGGAGAGAACCACCCTGCATATCATGGATGATACCCGGCGCATTGCCATGGTCGATACCCGCAATACCGTTGACGACAATACGGACGAAAGAACGGTTCGCTTCCAGTTCAGTAACCACCTAGGCTCGGCCAGCCTTGAACTGGACGATGAAGGTACGGTGGTCTCCTACGAAGAATACCATCCTTTCGGCACCACTGCCCATCAGGCCGTAAACCGGAACATCCGCGCCGCAGCTAAAAGGTACCGGTACACCAATATGGAAAGGGATGAAGAGAGCGGGTTGAGCTACCATACGGCAAGGTATTATTTGCCCTGGCTGGGGAGGTGGTTGAGTGCGGATCCACTGTTCCTCATAGATGGAGTCAACTTGTTTAGGTATGGCAAGAACAACCCTGTAACTTTCACGGACCCAGCAGGAACGGATCCGCCAGAAGATGACGAACCAGTCAGACAATTAAGCCTGGTTCCGTTTGGGCAAATATTTGGCGATGAATTTGGGTTTGTCGGGGCTTTATTAGATCCTCCCGAACCTAGCAATATCCGAGCAGTTTATTCCTTCGGCACTGCTGATTCTTTTACTGGCTTGTCATTAACCAGTGAGGAATCTCTTCCTGAAATGGATTTACCGGATGGGTTGAAATGGTTGCGGCATATCCCTTTAACTATTGGTAATGAAACTTTATTGGTTCCAGACCAGTCTCGCATCATTTTCGGACAACTGACCCAAGGCTACCGTATTGAGTCTGGCTTGACTTTCACACTGTCTTTAGGCCCTATTGACATTGGAGCTGGCACTAATACGATTATCGCTTCTGGTGAAATTGGGGAAGTGGAAACTCAGACCGTGGGAGAGTTCAGTTTAGGAATAGCCGACCGCTTTGAACTGACTTATCGCAACGATCATGATTTCTCGTTTGGTGCTTTGCCAATTTCCCTTCTTGGAGGAGGAACAGATCAGGGCCTCACTACAGAAGTAGAACTCAACTACACAGGAAGACATCGGTTAGGAAGTCAATTTACGCTGACTCAAGTAGGCCTCGCACTAGAGTTAAATACTGGAAAACCGTTAGAATATGGGCCTCCTGGTTCTGTGCTGCCTTTTTATTCTCAAGACCAAATACTTGGAAGTGAAATAGATAATGGCTTGCTGGAATTAAGAGTTGGATTTGAACATAATCGAACTGGTATCAGATTTAATGTTCATGGAGGTGTAAATAGCACAGCGATCAGAGCTGGGGTGCAGGATCCTGTTCATCGTCATATTTCAGATTCTCCAATTTTCCCGCAATACAATCCTGGTCTGAGTCCATCCTTTGGATTTAGCATTTCAGTTCCATCTGACTCGAGTGTCTTTGACTTGTTTTCCCGAAGGAGATAATCGCTGAACGGTTTAAACTAAAAAAGTACAAGAGAATAGATGGTTATATGTCCAAACCAAAAAACAAAATCAACCTAAATCAAAACCAGTCCATAATACCTTCCAACTATGAACTTCAATCAACTAAGAAAAGGCAACCGCAACAAGACCGTTACCGCACTCCACAACACCCTCCAACGACTTGGCATCCGAATCAACCGGCTGGAACTCATCCAGGGTCATTTTGGAAATTCAACAGAACAGGCGATCCGCACCTTTCAAACCAGCCACCGTCTTCGGGCTTCGGGCAGGATGAATGCAGCCACTGCCAAAGCTCTGGAGAGCATCCATGCCTACCTTTTTGATCGCAGCGGCCAATTGAAGGTATTTGCCGTTAAGGGAAAAATCGTCCAGGAAACGGGCAAAGTCGTTCCAGATGCCAAGGTAGAATTATGGGCCCTGCAGGAAGACAACGAAGTGTACCTGAAAAAATTTGCCATTACCGACAACAAGGGCAGTTTCACCATCAACATCACCGGGCCTGAGCTGATTGTCCTTTTGAAACGGGCTCTCCCCAGGATTTTCTTTAAAGTGTTTTTAGGCGAAACGCTCATCAAGGATACCCGAGTGGATGTGGTTTGGAGCCCGGACACAGGCAATGCCGTTCTGGAAATTGTTGTGGCACCTATTGAAAATCAGGAGCAATGGACATTGAAAGGGCTGGTCAAAAACCAGAAAGGAGCCAATTTACAGGGACTAGGCGTAAAGGCCATCGACAAAAATTCAGGTCTGGCGCTGGGGCAGGCTACTACCGGCCGGACCGGCCGGTATCAGATAACGTTCACCAGCCAGAAATTTTCCTCCCGAAAATTTGCAGCAGACTATAAACCAACTGTTTATTTCAAAATTTTTGAGGGGGCCAAAGAAATCCACAATACCATCGACCAGCCGATCGACCAGTTAGAGCCTGGCCCATACGCCAATGATCTCCACCTGCCCAAATCGTCAGAGGAGGAACCATTGACCAAAACACTGAAGGGCAGGGTATTCCTGGACAATCGACTCCCTGCCAAAAACGTCGAACTCAAGTTGTACCAAAAAGGGTTTGGCGGAGATACATTACTGACTAAGATCCAAACGGATGATAACGGCTATTACCAATTCGATTATGAACTTACCGATAAAAACTTGTCTTATGATATCCGCACCAACGATGATAGAGGAGAAGAGTTCCAGTTGAGCAATGCCAAGTTCAATGCGGATGCCACGGAAACTCAAAATTTGATTGCACCGGCAAAGATCAAACCCTCTGCACCAGAATACCAACGGTTACTCTCCGACATCCAACCTCAGTTAGGGGGCAGGCCGCTCAGAGAGGCTGAAGAAAATGAAAACCGAACGGACATTTCCTTTCTTTTCCAACAAACAGGCTGGGATGCCCGCCTCATCAGCACGGCAGCCATGGCCGACCAAAAAAGTGAAGAGACAGGCCTTGAAGCCGATTCCCTGTATGCCTTGTTCAGGCTGGGCATGCCTACAGGTGCCAAGCAGTTGGCAAGAGTTGGGATGGCAGGAATCGAAAAAGCCCTGCGAAAAGCCAATGAGGCCGGTATCGCTAACGTCAATGTGGAGGCCAGCAAAAATGCCTATGCTGCTTTTGCCCTCCAGACCCTGCGCAATGAAAAGGCTACGGGAGGCCTGGCCACAGTCAATACTTTTTTTGAAAATGCCGCTATTTCGGAGGAGGATGCTGCAAAAATGGCCCACGTCTTTTTCAATGAAAAATGGTCGGGAGCAGAACTTTGGGATAAAGCAGCTGAAGCCGATGTTTCAGACCTGGGCATTGCACTGCTCAGGAACCAGGGAAAACTCGCTTTCCTGACCATGAACAACCCGAAGCTGAGCGTTAGGCTGGAGAGAGAATTAATGAGAAATAATGAACGGGCCGCCGGGGTGCCAGCATTAGAAATGTCGCAATTGGCAGAACAGGGTTATTACAAACCTTCAACTTGGGTAAATACCATGCGCGATCTGACCGATGATGATCCGGATCAACTGGCTCGCTCCATTCCCAGTGCCTTTGCAGAAGAAAATGTTGAAGACCGTTTGCAGGCATATGCCGTTGATATGGCGAGAAAAGTCCGTGCGGCCTATCCCACGGAAAGCCTCGCCGCCATGGTTGGCAATGATGACCTGGTGTTGGGAGAACAACATGAAACCATGAAAACATCTGTGCAAAGGATGTTGCTAAACTCAGCCCGCCTGCAAGTAAACGGGTCCGGCGACTACGTTCCTGGTAGTGCTTCTTTCAACGCTATGGTTCGGGACCACAGGGAGGACATGACCGCCGGCATTCCGGCAGAACAGGTAAACGATACGTTGAATTCCGCCAAAACGCTCACGCGTTTATATCAACTTTCACCTACCGATGAAGCTACCCAAATATTGTACGATCTGGGCATCGAATCTGCTTTCGATATTGTCCATTATCCCTTTGATGACTGGATGCGTTATTATGGCCCACGCTTTCCTAACTTTCGCATAGCGGAGATGATTTACCGCAAATCAGAACAGACAACCACCGTCATTTACAACTTCTATACTGCTGCCGAACAACTGGACTCTGCCCCTCTGATACCCGTCTCTTCACCTGCGCCAGAATTGGTTGAAACCACCAAGAACAATTTGATCCAGCAGTTCCCTACTCTGGAGACACTCTTTGGTTCACTGGATTTCTGCGAATGCAAGCACTGCCGATCGGTACTGAGCCCTGCTGCCTATCTGGTAGATATTTTGAAATTCCTGGATCCGGGCGATGCAGCCTGGAACCGCAACCTCGAACTGTGGAGAGAACGCCATGACAACAACGATTATCCGGGACTGAAAGCCTTCGATGCCTTAATGGAAAGAAGGCCGGATTTGGCGAAAATCCAACTCACCTGTGCGAATACGCTTACCGCAATGCCGTATATCGATATCGTCAATGAAATCCTGGAATGTTATGTCGACAAAGAAAACCTGGACGAATTGGTGGCTTACGATACAGGAGAAGCTACCACGGCCGAGTTGTTGGCTGAACCTCAAAATATCGTGCAAGGAGCTTACCATAAGCTCAGCGCATCTGTATATCCCCTAACACTTCCGTTTGACCTGAGCCTGAAGACAGTAAGGGCATTCTGCCAACATTTTGATGTCCCATACTGGCAATTGCTCCATGATTTCCGTCAAAACAATTTGCTGTTTTCGGATGGAGGAGGAAATCATTATTTCCTCAATGATATTTTCATTGAACAAATGAAAATGGATGCCACGACCTACCGACTTTTTGCCGATCCTGATTTTTCCAACTGGTTCCAGCTTTACGGCTATACATCAGAATCGGAAGCCCTGACGGTAGCTACCGATGACGAAACACTGCAACGGATTGATCTGCTTTCTGCCAAGACTTTGTCGAGAAGGTTGGGAATCAACTACAATGAACTGGTCAGCCTCGTCAAGTCGCGTTTTCTCAATCCCCAGCTTTCTCAACTGACCATTTTAAGAACGGTAGATATTAGCATCGAAGATGTCTTCAGGTGGAAGTCGGCAAGTGGATATCCGCCATTCACTGCGGAGGAATTGGCTGTTTTCACCGGAAAACTGGACGAAGCATCAGAAAAGTTTACTTTCGATGCAACGGCATGGTTGAATCAATTTTGGGAGGCCAATACATTCGAACAAATTATAGTGATCTATGATCCCAACGCTGGCTGCAATTTTGATGAAGCCAGCTTGCGTTTTGCGAACGGAGATCAACTCAGCTCGCTGGAGTGGATGAAGTTGAACCTTCTGGTCCGTTTGTGGAAACAATTGGACTGGAAACTAGAGGACTTAGATGCAGCGCTCGTCAATTTCATGCCGAAGGATAGCCCGGTCGACCCATCCAACCTAGGTGAAAAGTTCCAAACTGCTTTGATCTACCTGGCCCATTTAACACAGCTCCACAACAATTATAAGCTGGGAAAACATAGCCTGCAAAATTGGACAGGCTTATGGGGCGGCCTGACAAATGGCGAACATTCAATCTATAAGCGGCTGTTTTTATCGTACAGTATTTTGAGAGAAGATGACATTTTTGATGACCCATTGGGTAACTACCTTGCTTACCTGGATGGGGGAACCTTTGAACCGTTCTTCTGGGACCCTGAGCAGCCGGAAGATCGGTCGGCTGGCAACGTTGGATTGATCAACCACATGATTGCCGTCCAGGCCGGTTTGGAATTGACAAAAGAAGAGATACAGGTTATTCTGGAATCCAACGAGCCAGCCTTAACCATAGAAACAGCACCACTGAATATGGAAATTATCCAGCTTTTTTATGGTTATTATATCATGCGGGAGGCCTCTAAATTATCTATAGCAGAACAAATATCGCTGGAAAAATTATCGGGCCTGGACCCAAGGAAAGCACTGGAGCCAGGGGTTATCAATACGCTTGATCAAGACCATCCATATGGCCAAACCCTCAAATTCCTGTCTTTGGTCGACCAGATCAAAAACGCTGGTTTTTCCCTGGCAGACCTCGATTATTTAGTGCGGCATTATTTTGACCCGGTCGGTCCTTATCAAGAAAGTGAAACAACTGCTGTCAATTTAATCAGGACGCTTGCAATCGAAATCCAACAGATCAAAAGTGAGCTGAACCCGCCGAATGACCCTGCTGCATTCACCATTGAATTATTACAGGAACGACTGTTACAGGCCTTGTCACCGGATATTGCGGACATGTTCATGAACATGTGGAACGGTACTGCCCAATTCGGTGCTTCATTTTCCGCCACCCCTGCCGATCGAATCCCTGTTGATCTCTTGCCCGAAAGGGACGAGCTGTTTTTTTCTTACAATGAGGTTCGGCAAGTGCAAACACTTCTATATACCGGAGTACTGGATACCGGCCAAAAGAATGAACTGGAAGATCACATCAATAACCTCCCTGGTTCGACTCTCACCGATGACCAAAAAACACTTGTGGTAAATTTACTTAATGACATTCACGATCAATCCGCCACCTTTTACACTGAACATATCCTTAAACCGATCCTGCAGGACGACCCGGCACAAACATTTGATCCGTTTTTTCCAATCGTGGATACTACTTTGGATGACGAGGAGCAAGAAAAGATGAAGGCCGAAAAACTAGAGGTATTGCTGGTGGCCACACTTGATTATTTGAGTAAAAAGTTCACCGAAGATTACCTGGTTGCCGCCTTGTCTGACTTATTCGGCATGGAGGCGCCCGAGCTCAAATTTTTACTTCAGACACCAGGGGTACTTTCCTTTAATGGCCGAAACCTGCAAAGCACTTTTGAAGAAGTGGACAGGTCGGGGGTGCTTATTTCTTTTGTGCAAGACGAGAGTACCGGCACACAGGCAGGGCCCAGTTTGCGACGGCCGACGGCCGAATTAGCTGCATCAGAAATACCAACAGGAACAACACTTGTCCGGATCCAGGGCTATCTGGAATGCCAGGTGGCAGAAGCTTACCGCTTTTTCATTGGTGGTGCCAATCCGGGCACTGAGGTTGCCTTGTCGTTTGACCATTTGGAAGAGCCTTTAATTGCTGAAACAATTGCCGCTAACGGAGCAGAAGTTTCCGGGTTCACTGAATTAGAGGCCAACCGGCCATATCAATTTCTATGCACTATCCGGGATTTTAATGACGGCACCATCAGCTTAAAAACACAAAGTGATAGCCTGACAAAAAGCAGCCTCGACAAGCTGCGCTTATACCCGCAAGACTTGGTGCTGCAAATTCACCGTGCCGCTACCCTGTTGAAAAAATGCATCCAAATCATTCAGACACTGGTGTTGTCTCAAACAGAGGTGAAATATTTGAGTGAACATCCGGACCACTTCTATCAATTCGATTTCAGCAGTGTCCCTACCAGCCTGCTCGACGGCCCTGGCAATGATGCGGCCATCGTAGAATTGTTTGGAAATATAATGAAACTGGACCGCTACGTACAATTGAGACAGATTTTGGCAGGTGGGTCCGGCGATCTGGCTGCTATGTTGAGCAAAATCACGGACGACCAACCCGCGACCCTTGATTTGATCGCTGAAGAATTAGCTGTTTTGACTCGAAGAAACCCTGAAACCATCCGGTCTGTTTTTCAGCATTTTGGGTACTCGGCCCTTGATATTGTGCGTGAAGATACGCTGACGAACGTGTGGGAAATCCTGGGACATCTTCATGCTTTGAGGGTTCCGCTCGAAACCTTGGACGAGGTAACA
Organism: Bacteroidota bacterium; assembly: GCA_039819485.1. Lineage (GTDB taxonomy): Bacteria > Bacteroidota > Bacteroidia > Chitinophagales > Saprospiraceae > UBA6168. The sequence goes on from JBCBRY010000050.1 coordinate 18,088, forward strand.
ACAGTTGTTTCCAAAACGACAGACCACGCCACCAGGTACCCACTGGCTGCTTCATTTAAACAGGCCATTAAATCACGTTATTCGCTGGACAATTGGAACCGCATTGCCCAATCCATATTTGACAAATTAAGGCCTCAGCAACGCGACGCACTGGTCGACTATATTCTTCATCAAGATGGTTTTGCACGCCGGGAAGAATTGTTCGCTTATCTCCTCGTCGACCCCGGCATGGAGCCAGTTGTACAAACCTCGAGAATCCGCCTGGCCATTTCCTCGGTACAGACCTTCGTTCAGCGGTGCCTTTTGAACCTCGAAAAAAAGGTGTCTCCCTTCATGCTCAGCCGAAACCATTGGGAGTGGATGAAACGCTACCGGGTGTGGGAAGCCAACCGCAAGATCTTCCTTTGGCCGGAAAACTGGCTGGAACCGGAGTTCCGTGACGACAAGACCCATTTGTTCCAGGAATTGGAGAGCTCCCTCATGCAGGGCGATATCAATGCAGATGTGGTAGAACGGGCTTTTTACGACTACCTCAAAGGTTTACAAAAAATCGCCCGATTGAACATGGTTGCCATGTACTGTGAAGAAGACCCGGTGAGCCTGGCTGGCAATACGCTGCACGTGATAGGTAAATCATTCACCCAGCCAGAATATTACTATAGAAACTACCGCAACAACATGTGGACGCCCTGGGTACCCGTCCCAACTCAGATCGAAGGCGAACACCTTGCTCTGATCAAATGGCGGGATCGACTGCATATTTTTTGGGTCACCTTCATGCTAAAGGCAAAATCTATTGCAGGGAAAACAGAATCTGTGGAAAGTACTTCCACCAAGAACAGGTCCCAATTGATGTCCCATTCGGTGGAGGTCGCTTTGAATTGGTGTGAATATTTTCAGGGCGAATGGCAGGCCAGGGAAACTTCTGGTTTCGAACATCCTTTGAAAGCCCAGGTGGATTATGATTTTGATCCGGCCGAAGTATACATTCACGCCTCCATTGAATACGACGATGATGGACAGGAGCGGGCGGTTAAGGTTCACTTGACGGGAAATGGCAGAAACGGTATCAACCGCGCATTCCGGCTCGTCAGCAAGCTGGCTACTCCTAAAGCTGGACCCAGCTACCACAACGACCCTGCTGCCCCTCTCTATAATTTTGATAAAAAAGGTAAGACCAAATACATCGGCCAGGGAAGTGATTTAAAGGTAACCTATAAACAACGCATCACAGAAATAGTAGAAACCACTAACGGTCGAATAGATCTCGAAGAAACGACGTCTGTTCCTAAAAATGAGACGCTGTTGAGGGTAAATGACACTTTTAAATTTTTATTCTGCAACGACCCCATTATTGTTTCTGGTGATCAGGAAATCGACAGCCTCATCAGCCCCTTCTTCCTCGAAGATGATGAAGACAGTATCACGATGTATGTAGAACCGGAGTTTTCGGAAACGACAACTGAAACCTGGGAGGAGTGGATCATCCGAGAGCAACCTCCAACACTGGTCTATGAAAGGGATGATTATTATGAGTTCATACCGGTCATACCGTTCATCCCTTATGAAAATTTCCGTGATTTTGAAGATTATTTTGATCTGGAAATAAACGATCCTCTCATCAGGTTTGCACCAGATGAAGTCATCAATCCAGGTGACGACTGGCTGATCAATCCGGGCACCGCAATGCTTTTCAACGGACAGCCCGTCGGTCCAAGAGGAGGCCTCAACGTTACACCAAAAGATGCCGGAACGATCTTACTTACAGACGATCTGGCCGGTACCATCAAAGACCCTCGGGGAACCCTGGTCGATGTAGCTCCGGGCAGCGAATTGGCCGCCGGTCAATCGGTGTTTGTCAATGAATTTCCTTCGGTAGCCCAGGGCAATGAGTTTGGGCTGGCAGGGGGACTCGGAGACAATGTAACAACACTGCATATTGTTGGCGAAAATGGTCTCAATGAAACCTCTTTTGGCCAATTCGGAGCTTTCGAACAATTGGGAGGCATCCGCTGATTCACCATCCATCATCCATTTTTTAACAACCACCAATAACTAAAATAAAACGCATCATGGCACTTTCGAGATACGATAATTACAGATATCATGGTTATCCTGACCGGTATTATACCTCGCACGGAATATATTGGGTCTTTACCCATCCAGGAAGAAAATACAAAACGAGAAGAACGGTCGTACAGGAGCGCAAGCTGACGTACCGGTTTTACACTCATTTCCATCCTTATGTCAGGCAATTGATCAAGGAACTGATCGAAAAATCGGTACCTGGGCTCCAAGCAACAGACACAGACTACACTGACCAAACATTGGCAAATGGGCAGTTGCGTCCCAGGCTGTACGATGAGTTTTTTAGGCGGTATAACCCCAATGATGAGTTGATTCCTCCAACCGTGGAAGGAAGCGATCGGCTGTTGCATCCGGTAAAAGATCTTGACTTCACCAGCAGCGGTGCCTACTCGGTGTACAATTGGGAACTTTTTTTTCACATCCCCCTGACCCTCGCCATGCACCTCAGCAAAAATCAACGTTATGAGGAGGCGATGCGTTGGTTCCATTACATCTTTGATCCAACTGACGACTCCGACGGGCCTACCCCGCAACGGTTCTGGAAAGTCAAACCGTTTCAGCAAACTGATGTACAGTTGATTGAAAATGTGCTGACCAACCTGTCTACTGGTACCGATCCGGAATTGCTCAGAGACACTGTCAACAGTATTGATGCATGGAAAAATGATCCTTTCCGGCCACATGTTATTGCCCGGTACCGACAAACTGCCTACATGTTCAAAACGATCATGGCTTATCTCGATAATTTGATTGATTGGGGCGACTCGCTTTTCTTGCAAGACACTGGAGAATCCATCAACGAAGCGACTCAACTTTATGTATTGGCTGCCAATATTCTTGGCCCTCGCCCCCAGGCTGTTCCAAAGAAAGGGAGGGTCAAGGCTCAAAGTTATTCCCAGATCAGGGAAGACCTGGATGCCTTCGGCAACGCATTAAGGGAGTTGGAAGTTGACATTCCGTTTGACATAGCCCCCATTCCGAGTTCTGCATCTAATGATGATCAGGTTATTTCATTGCGCAACATGGGAGCTACGCTGTATTTCTGCATTCCCAGGAATAACAAGCTGCTGGGGTATTGGGATACGGTAGCTGACCGACTGTACAAAATACACAACAGTCTCAACTTGCAGGGGGTGTTCCGGCAGCTTCCCTTATTCGAACCACCCATTGATCCGGCGATGCTTGCCAGGGCGGCAGCGGCAGGGCTGAACATCGGTTCTGTAATCAGTGGGTTAAATCAACCTTTGCCACTCGTCCGTTTCCGCTCCATGGTTCAGAGGGCTTATGAGATTTGTCAGGAAGTTAAGTCCCTGGGGTCGAACCTGCTTGGTACCATCGAAAAACAGGATGGAGAAGCGCTTTCCATGTTGAGGGCAAAACATGACACCCACATTCAGGAATTGATTGAAGAAGTACGCTATGCCCAATGGCAAGAATCGATCAAGAACAAGGAAGGCATCGAAAAAAACCTGGCTGCTACGATTGCTCGATTTACTCACTATGAGACCCTGTTGGGCAATACGGCCATCCAGGTTCCAAACCTAGATGGCCTGGATACCGCCGCTTTGACCAAATTAAAATTCAAGTCGGACGAACCTGAAGTTGCACCCAGGGAGGTAGGTTATGATGCATTTGCAGAAGCACTGGATGCGGCGGGACTGGGAGATGTCAATGCCCTGCGTTTAAACACAGGCGAGGCACTGGCCATGCTTTTTGAAGCAAGCACCATCCCAATAGAAATTGCAGCCATTATTCTTGATGCCATCGGAGGAGCCCTGACCATCATTCCTGAAATCGGGGCAGAGGTCACTCCTCTGGGAGTAGGGGCCGGTGTCCGGCTCAGTGGGGAACAACTTGGCCAAATCATGCAACTGATGAGCAGTGCCTCCAGAGGAGGGGAAAGCATCTTGAGGACCCTTTCCAGTTTGAGCAGCTCTATTGGCAGCTATGCCCGCAGAAAACAAGATTGGGAAATGCAAAGTCAACAAGCTGCACTAGAAATCAATGGTATTTACAAACAATTGGTGGCTGCCCAAATCCGGGAGCACATCGCCAAGAAAGAATACAATAATCACATAGCTCAAATTGAAAACACCAAAGAGATTGAAGATTTTTTGAAAGGAGAAAAAATGAAAAAGCTGAAGGGCTATACCAAAACCACTACGCAGGGTTTTTATGCCTTCCTGAGAAGAGAAGTCAAAGGTCTTCACAATAAGTATTTTCAATTCGCATTCGATACTGCCAAAAAAGCTGAGAGAGCCCTGCAACATGAACTGGGCAATATGGAGCTGAGCTATCTACAATTCAACTACCTGGCAGGCCAGGAAGGACTTTATGCAGGTGAAAAACTAGGGTTGGACATCAAACGAATGGAGATGGCCTATCTCGACATGAATGCCCGAGAACTCGAACTGACCAAGCACATCAGTTTGATGCAGCTCAACCCTATGGCTTTGTTTCAACTACGAATGACCGGCAGTTGCAAGGTTTCCATTCCAGAAGAAATATTTGACATGGGGGGCTGTGAAGGACATTACTTCCGGCGTATCAGATCAGTGGGGATTAGTATCCCCTGTGTTGCCGGCCCTTATACCTCGATCAACTGTACGCTGACTTTGACTAAAAGCTCCATCCGTAAAAAATCGAATCTCTTAAATGATGAATATGTGCGACAAGACGATGACGATCGCTTTTCCGACCACTACGGCTCTACCAGCATTGTTACCAGTGTAGCCCAAAATGATAATGGTATGTTTGAGTCCAGTCCGGGAGACGAGCGTTATTTACCGTTTGAATACAAAGGGGCTGTTAGTGAATGGCAGCTTGAATTGGCCAACGAATTCCGGCAGTTTGATTATCAGACTATTACCGATGTCATTTTCCATTTTCAGTACACTGCCAGGCAAGCAGGTGGCCTGCTGAAGAAGGGGGCCATTGCCAATTTGAAAACAATGATTGAAGTGGAGGGCAATACTCGTATGCTGAGTCTAAAACATCAGTTTGCTTCCCACTGGCACCAATTCACCACCTCAACACCTGATGGTGAAGGCAGACACCTTTTGACATTCCAACTGCTGGAATCGCACTATCCTTACTGGGGTACTGGATTGGTTAATGAAATCCGCCAAATTCAATTTTATGCCCTGGCAGAGGCTCCGGTTGTAATGATCAATCCAAACGATACCGAAGAAACATTCGAACTGGTCAGGGATGAAAGGCTTGGTGATATGGTTTATGCTGGCTCTTGGGAAAATTTCGAACTGCCCGTTCCACTTGGAGAGGTGTCGCTGCTTGTCGATACCAATGCCATCAAGGACATGTGGGTCTTTATTGAATGGGTAAAATCTGTCTAAATATCAGGTGAAGAAATTTTTTATGGTAGAAAGGTAGATCTAAGAAGTGCTATTGGAGAATGCTGCACATTTGTCCCGGAAGAGATTATAGAAAGTCTGTTTTTGATTTTAGCATACTGACAACCAGTAATGTTTTGTCCTTGGTTCGCATGACTCATGATTGCATTTTTTCAGGTGCTACGAATTTTCCTTACCCTTCATAGCATCCCGAATCTTGGTAGCACTTTCATAATCTTCTTTCTCCAATACCTGTGCTAACAATTGCTGCAGTTCTTCCAGTGAATAATCAGCAAAGCGGCCCCTTTTGTTGGTAAATGCCTTGCTTGGGCGATCGAGTACCACGCTCGCTTCCTGCATGATAGCTTCGTAGGTGAAAATGGGACATCCGAACCGAACTGCTAATGCAATGGCATCAGAAGAACGGGCATCCACCTGTAACGGGGTTCCGTCTGCTTTTTTGCCAATGAGTAAGGCGTGAAATACACCCTCTACCAGTCCTGAGATAATCACTTCTGCCAGCTCAGCGCCTAAAAGTTCCAGCGTGTTTTTGAAAAGATCGTGGGTCAGAGGGCGGGTCGGCTTCATCTTTTCCAGCGAAACAGCAATCGCCTGCGCCTCAAAAGCACCTATGATGATTGGAAGGCGACGAAAACCTATCCGCTCCTCCAGTACCAGGGTGAAATTTCCCGGACTGGAATCACTGTTGGCCATCGCAATTATATTGAGTTCAACTTTTTTCATTTAGTTGCATATCCATTTTTATAAACTGGCAAAGCTCTTCTACATCTGCAAAGGGGGCTATCACCTGGTCGTCCTGTATCAGTTTAAACAAGTGTTCGTTTTCGATTTCGATGACATAACCCCATTTCAGATAGACCGTTTTTCCTTCCTGGGCTTTTATTTCCAAACCATTTTTCTTTAACATCGACGATAAGTGTGCTGTATGGTCTTCATGTATCATGTCAAATAATATTTTCCATCATGACATATCCGCCATATCCAATGCAGAGGACGGAAGATAGTATGATCAGCCCTAATTGCAGGTTTTGATTGTCCGTCAGTTTTTTTGAGAAAGGTAAGCTGAAAATTCCCGCGGCCACCAACATTCCAAGAACGGAACCGATCCCAAAAATAAAAAGGTACACCATGCTGCTGAAGCTACTTTGAATTTCAGTCATGACCAATAAAACCATTGCGCCGCTTCCGGCCAGCCCATGGATCAATCCTACTCCGTAAGCCAAATGGTGGTTACTTTCTGCGTCCATCAAATCTGTTGTGTTGTTGGCCGTTTTGAAATATTTATACAACCGGAAGAAACCCAACAAAATAAGCATCAAACCAACAGTGGCTTCAAAATATCCAAAATACCCATTGAGGAAAGTGGCTCTTCCGATTATGATGACCAGGCCAATCAGGAAAATAGTGGAGGTATGCCCCAATCCCCAGTAGATGCCATCTTTGATGGCTAAAGTCATCTTTTCCCGCTTGGTGACAATGTTTCCAACGGCAACCAGGTGGTCGGCCTCGAAAGCATGACCAAAGCCAACTACCGCCGCAAATAATAATGGTAATGATGTTTCCATGTCCTATAAATTCAAATGGTTGATAACAATTCGGTGGTTGCCGGTATCGGCGGCCACCATAGTTGAGCCTTCTATGCAAATCTGAAAGGGCCAGTACAAACTTCCTTCCGTGCTCCAGATGGTATTTTTATTCTCACTGCCCGTGGTAAAATTATCTTGCCCTAATAAATTATCGGCCGGCGTATCATGCTCTTTGGGCAGTTCCTCAAACCACAGGATTCGGCTGCTGCCGGTATCTGCCACCCAAAGCCCTTTTTTGTAAAAACAGGTATCGTAGCACCAGTTTAAGGTATTGGCTTTTGGAAACCAACCGAATTGATTCTGGCCATTTGACTCGAAAGAAGGCTGGCCGATAATGACATCTGCTTTTTGGTGAAAGGCTGTTTTCCAGTCATGCCACAGTAAAACACGGTAATACTGGGTGTCCGTGACCGCCATTGCGCCAGAGGCGCTGATCTTGACAGAATAGGGCCAGATGGGGTCGTGATGATCATAGTCCCGTTCCTGAAAATTGGGTTTGCCAATGACCTGGTCTGCGGCGGTATAGTTGTTCGTGGGAATGTTTTTGAAATACAGCACCCGACGGTTGCCGGTATCCGCAATCCAGAGTTGCTTTCCGTCGGAAAAAACGCCATAGGGCCAGTTCAATGATTGGGCAGAAGGAGGCTGGCCGATACCTGTCACATTGGGATCGTTACTTATAAAATCAGGCTGGCCGACCACTGTATCAGCAGGTTGGCCATCTCTGCCAGGCATTTGCCACCAAATCAATACCCGGTGGTTCCATGCGTCCGCGACAATCAGTTTTTCGCCGTCAGACCAAATACCGGAAGGGTAGAACAAACTGGACGCGCTGACTTTACCGCTTGCGTTGCGGCCAGTTTTTGCTTTTGCTGTTTGTCCTAAAACAATATCTGGTTTTTGAAACTCAGAGGCAGGTAATTCATTCCAAATGAATAATCTATTTTGCGCTGTATCGGCAACGAGCAATCGATTGTTGATCAGGAAGACACCCCTTGGGGCGAGCAAAGGGCTGTCCTCTGCGCCTTTAAAAACGCGGGTTTTTGTTACTAATTTTTCCAGTGCTATTGTTTCCGTTTTTTGCATGTTAATTATTGAATTCCAACCTCCTTCTTTCAAGGTCGTCTATGTTCATTTTTATAATGGTCGCAAGGGATAAGGCCCGGTCTTTTGCATCTTTCGCCTTGTTTCCGGTGAATAAGTCATCAACCGTTGAATTGAAAATTTCCAACCAGTCCTTGAAGTGTTTTTCTTTCAGGCCAAAATGGTATTTCTGGTTGAGGCCTAAATGAATGTCTACCAAATCCCTTTTATATTTTCCAACTTGGAAAAGGACACTCTCCCAAAAGTCGATCAACACGTCTATGTGTTCCAAAACATCAATTTCAGCTACCTCTAAAAATAGGTGCCGGAACTCCTCCTCCTTCAGTAACTTTTCATAAAAAGCAGTTACCAGTTTTCTGATATCAGACCTGTCTTGAATGTCGTTTTTGATGGCCACTAATGTGCAGGTTTAATTTTTGAGACACTCTTATTCAACAAATTCTTGGCAGTTGTTCGCCTACCAGCATATTGACCACCCGCTTGCCGCCGATAGCGGATGTCAGCACAACTTGTCGGGGGTGATTGTCGACGACTTCACCGATAATGGAAGCATTTTGGCAATTTTCGAATGATCTCATTTTGTCAACCATCCCCTCCGCAATCGATGCGTCAACAATGGCGAGGAAAATTCCTTCATTGGCCACGTAAAGCGGATCGAGCCCTAATATTTCGCAAGCGCCGTTGACTTGTTCGTCAACAGGAATATCTTTTTGAAATACATCGATACCCATTTTTGTATCCCGGGCAATCTCTGTCAAAACCGTACCCACGCCACCTCTTGTCGGATCGCGCAGCAAATGGATGTCATTTCCAAAATCGTCCAATAACGCTTTTATAATATGGTTTAAGTTCCGGGTATCGCTTTCGATTGTTGTTTCGAACTCCAGGCCTTCCCGTACCGACATAATGGCAATTCCATGCGTTGCCAGGTTATCACTGACGATGACTTTGTCGCCCACTTTTACATGTCCAATATCAATGCTGGCCCTGTGGTGAAGCGGTCCAATGCCAGTGGTGTTGATAAAAATTTTATCCCCTTTTCCCCGTTCTACGACTTTCGTATCGCCAGTGACCACATGCACGCCAGCCTCTTCGCACGCATATTTTATAGCGACTAAAATTTCCCAGAATTCTTTCATCGTCAAGCCTTCTTCAATAATAAAGCTCAGTGAAAGAAATTGTGGGAGGGCTCCGCACATGGCCAGGTCATTGACCGTTCCATTGACCGCCAATTCGCCAATATTTCCACCCGGAAAGAAGATGGGTGAAATGACAAAACTATCTGTAGTGAAAGCAGTTCGGCCTTTCATGTCCAAGGTCACTCCGTCGTGTCGTTTGTCGAGCCAGTCGTTGCTCAGCAAATCAAAAACACCGCTGTCCAGAAGCCGGTTGGTCAACAACCCACCGCTTCCATGACCCAGGGTAATGACATCGAAGTCCAGTTTGGGCATGGGGCAGGACAACTGCATTTTTATTCTTTTCTCCTTTTGAGATGCTACTTTCATAAATTATGCGGCTTGCGTCTGCAGATGATTGATCCGGTCCGAAAAGTGGTAGTAGGCGGCACAAGCTCCTTCTGAGCTTACCATAGGGGCACCCAATGGGTTTTCAGGTTTGCACTTTGTGCCAAAATTGGGGCATTCAAAAGGTTTTTTTAACCCTTTCATGATATCCCCCGCGATGCATTCCGCATTTTCAGGAGCCTCTGGAATGTTGACGTGAAATTTCTTTTTGGCATCAAATGCTTCATATTCGCCCTTCACCTGATAACCACTTTGTGGAATAACATCCATGCCCCGCCACATTCTGTCCGTTATTTCAAAAACTTCGTAAATGGTTTCCATTGCCTTCGGGTTTCCGTTTTCCCGTACCATCCGGGCGTATTGGTTTTCCAGTTTAGCCTCTCCATTTTCCAGTTGTTTTACTGTCATCAAAATGCCTTGTAAGATATCGACTGGCTCGAACCCCGTTATCACGATCGGGACGTTGAATTTTTCCACCAGCGGATAATACTCTTGCATCCCCATAATGGTGCATACATGACCCGCCGCTAAAAAACCTTCCACCACGCATTCCTCGTCGCTCACCAGCGCCTCAATCGCGGGCGGTACCAAAACGTGCGAGGCCAAAATGGAATAGTTCTCCAATCCCATCCGGTTGGCATGGACTACGGAAAGCGCATTGGCCGGTGCGGTCGTTTCAAAACCAACGGCGAAAAAAACAATTTGCCTGTCTGGGTTTTGCTCCGCAATTTTTACTGCTTCCAGAGGGGAGTATAAAATGCGGATATCGGCTCCGTTTGCTTTGGCCTCTAATAAACTTTTTTCCGAGCCGGGCACCCGCAACATATCTCCGAAAGAGCAAAGGATCACTCCTTTTTCTTCCGCCAGATAAACTGCTTTGTCAATCAGGTTCAAAGGTGTCACGCAGACCGGGCAGCCTGGCCCATGCACCATGTTGATTTCTTTTGGCAGCATGTTCAGGATGCCGTTTTTGACCAGGCTGTGCGTTTGCCCACCACAGACTTCCATGATCGTCCACGGACGGGTAACGGTCTTTTTTATTTCTTCCAAATAGCGTTGTGCTAATGCTGGGTCGCGGTATTCTGTTAAAAATTTCATCTTTTATTTTTTGTCACGGATGCATAAGTGTTTTTTTCATCCGTGTATTAAAGGCACCTGATTCATCCGAGCTGCGAATCTGGGGTTCACAGCCGTTTAATTGCTGTATTCTTTTTTATCAGGAAGAAATTCCGAAATATTCAGTTCCTCCTCGACCTCTCCCATTTCCTCTAAATACTGAAATGTTTTTTTGGCTTCTTCTTCGTCCACAATGCTGATTGCTACGCCGACATGAACCAGTACATAGTCATCAATCTTTGCCTGCGGTACCATTTCCAAACTGGCCTCTTTGATGATGCCGCCGAAGGAAACTTTTGCCATTCTTACCAATCCGTCGAATTTGGATTCTATGGATTTTATTTTACCAGGAATTGCTAAGCACATTTTTTTATGATTTATGGTTGACGGCCTGTCCCGAATTCACTTCGGGAGTGGACGGCGGGCGGTTAAGCCAGTCGTCCACTTCCAGCCTGATGAAGAATTAATGGCCTAAGGCTATTTATTTGATATGATTGGTTGCGTGTCCTTAAACAGTGACGGCGGCGCGGGCCTCTTGTTTTTCTTTTACCTTTTCCAGGAGCCAATTGCACCATTCGTCAATGCCTGTATTTTTAGTGCTGGAAACCTCCAGTACTTTAATTTTGGGATTCACGTCCCTTGCATCAGCAACTACCGCATCAACAGAAAATGGCAGGTACTCCAATAAATCAACTTTTGAAATCAGCATCATTTCACTGGTCAAAAACATGCGGGGGTATTTTTTGGGCTTGTCGTCTCCTTCTGTGGTTGCGATGAGTGTTACGCGGTAATCTTCTCCCAGATCAAATGATGCGGGGCAAACGAGATTGCCCACGTTCTCAATAATCAATAGTTCTACACCATCGAGGTCGAGGTTTTCCATGCCTTGCCATACCATTTGTGCCTCGAGATGACAAATGCCGCCGGTCACAATCTGGAGCGCGTCCACACCGACATCCCGGAGCCGGTCGGCATCCCGCTCTGTTTCTAAATCACCGACCAATATTTTCATATTGACCTTATCTTTAATTCTTCTTGCTGTTTCCTGTAACAGTGTAGTTTTTCCACTGCCTGCAGAAGAAGTAATGTTTATGAGCAGAATATTTTTTTCTGCCATTTTTTTGCGAATGCTTTCTGCGACAAAGTCGTTGGCTTTGAGCAGGTGCATGGTGGTGTTGTCACAGGTGACGGTGCCCCTCGCTGCCTTGGTTGATTTTTGAACTTTATCCATTTGTAATTTTATTTTTATTAATTGAGTGCAGTGCAACAAAAATATTTTACTGCTTAAGGAAGTATAACCGCCAATTAAATCTGAAATTGTTTAAAAATTTTCATGCTATTTTTAAACAACTTCTCTATAAATAATTTAAGATTTAATGGAATCTCGTTTCAATGACTAAGTTATGACCCGGCAATGGATTAGAAAAGTAAATGAGGGGTTTAGAAAATATTTTCTAAATATAAAGAAAGGGAGGCGACAGAGTTTTTATGGTTAATTAAATGGGAACTTTTTCTTCGGCATCAAAATGTACGCGATGAATAAGTAATTCTGTTCCTTTAACTACATTATTGTTGGGTTTTCCACAAGTGGTACAGGCGAATTTATATTTTTCAATAATGGAATTTGTGTTGCAATCAGCGCAATGGATTTCGATGGGGATTAATTCGACGTTTAATTTTACATCCAGGTATTTTTCTTCCGCTGTGGTTACGGCTTCGAATGCATTTTGCATCAAAAGGGGTTCGACATTTGAGAGCAGTCCCACTTTTAAATCAATAGCAGTCATCGTATCCAAATCTTCCTTTTGAAACTCAGATTCGAGCGTGCTGAAAATATTTCGGACAAGTGATATTTCGTGCATGTGATTTAAATTGTTGTAATTTGGATTAATTAATCCTTCCTAAGTAAAGGAAATAATTTTTTTAGAAAATCAATTTAAGCGTAAGCCATTTTCAGTTTTTCCAGTTTTTCCAGATGTTTTTCAGCTTCCATTTTTAATTGTTCCTCTACGTTCAGGTCTTTTACTTCATTTGCTTTTTTGACCATGTCAAAAAAACGTTTTTCGTCAAATTTATCTTCCGGCATACCGAGGTGCCATTGTGCCTCCAAATAATTTAAAATGGTGAGGGATCTTTCCAACGGGTATTTTTCGGTACTCCGGATATCCAGTGCTTCTTGATAATAAAAAATTGCTTTTTCAAAATTGTCGGACAATTTAGCTTCGGGATATTTCGTCAAGGCATTTCCGTAGTGGTTGCAAATAGTGGCATACTCATACGGATGGGATTCTTTGGTAAATATTTCCATTGCCTCCTGAAAAGCAGATGATGAAACGGCTGCCCAAATTCCTTTTTTCTTTGCTTCATCCGGAATTTCCGCGTAGATCATACCGAGGTGTTGCTGTATGTCGGCATATATTTCCGGAGTAGAATGACGGGTGAATATTTTCGTTGCATTCTGGAAACTTTCTGCTGCGGGACGGAAAAATTGTGGATTGTCTTTTTTGGCCCAGGTGAACAATAAAATACCTTTGCGATAATGGGCATTCGCAGCAAGTTCCGGTAGGTCATTATTTTCAAAAATGCCGATGGCCCGGTTAAAATAGCCAAGGCTTTCCGACCAGCTTTCCGAATAATTGGCAATGATCCCGGCGTCCGTCAAAACCAAGGCTATATCGGTAGAGCGTTCTTGTTTTTCATATGACTGTAAAACTTCCCACAATGTTTTTTTGAGCCTTTCCAACAAATCAAAATTATATGGAACGGCCAGTTGCTGCATCCATGCCTGGCAAAGGGTGTGCTTGATTTCTGTTTTTGCCACTTTAGAAATATCGTGTTCCTGTGTAGCTTTTAATAATGGGATTGCTTTTTCCGTTTTGCCAACGTCCATTAGGAGCAGCGCCAAATGCCTGATTGTAAAGGCTTTGTATTCTTCATTTGGCGCACTTTGTAAGGCCTCTCCATAAAAATATACAGTTTGGTCGAGGTCGAAGCCATCGGTCACGGAGGCATAATGCCGAAGTATGGCTTGATTGTGCATCAGCCGATATTCCTCAAATGGAGAATATTGAGAAGCCAATTCGTCGGGGTTGATGGCGTGGCCTTGTTGCAAACGGTTGATGAAATCAAGTTCGAGAAAAAGCGCTGGATTATTTTTGGATAAATAAAAGTGTGCCTTTTCATAGTTCTGTAATTTGGAAAAAATAATTCCCAAAAAATTACTTTCGTTTAAAGGAATGTTTTCTGGTAATAAATAGGGCGGGTGTAAATTGTGCCAATCTATGAGCGGCCATATTTCGTCTTTTTTTACCAATAAATTATTGGCAGAAGATACCGGTTGTTTTTCCAGGTAATCAATTAATTCTATTAATTCGTCAAGCCGGTATTCTTTTGCAATAAATTCCTTTAATTTTTTATGGAATTTAATTGGCGCATATATTGAAAGCATTTTGGTTTGATTTTAAAGTTCCACGGGCATCTTTCCGAATGCCCCGTTGTAATATTTTCGCAAAAGTAATGGCCTTTTTTTCTGAGGGGTAAGTATCAATTTTACGACATAAAAATTTCATTGGATTTTCGATAGCGATATAAATCATGCTCAACTCCCAAAGGCCCTTCTTTTTCTGCAAATGATATCGCACTTCGGTATTCATCAGCCATTCGTCTTTTTCTAAAAAATATATGTCTGATTTTTTGCCTGGCTGTTCGGGGCTATTTCCTTTTGGTATTTCAGGAGGTATATGCATAAAGGCTTACATTTTTATATTTAAAATGCCCAATGCAGGTTCTATTTTAAATTCCAGTGGCCGGTCCGTGTCGTCTAATTGATTGTCGATTAGTAATTCATGGAATGCAATGCTTTTATCCCCATTTAAATTACGGTCTTTGAGCATGTGCTGACTGGCCTTGTGCAGCTTGTTGAATAATTCATCACTGATCGCTGCAAGCAACAATGACTTTTTTTTGGGATAATAAACAGCATAAGCGTTTTGGTCATTGCCAAATATTTGTGCGACAATATTTTGGTCAATTAAAATATGTGATGATTTTAAACGGACGGGGCTGGCGACCATGTCCGATTGTTTTTTCTGCTGAATATGTTGTTTTGGTGGAATAAACATGGCTATCTAATCATTCAGTTCTTGTAATAAAATATTAATTACTTTATCGCCGCCTTTAGTGGCGTCATCCGTCATGCCGACATTGAAGCGGGTCTCGTTGATAGCTACCAGGTATACTTCAATATTTTTTGGATAATCATCGCCTAACATTTTTTTTGCATATGATAGTGCCTGGTCCCATTTTAAGCTATGCAGAAAAACCATCGGGTCATCTTGAATTTGCGCATCAATTTTGGAGGCGGGCAGTTTGAAAACAGTACCTACCGGCTCTCCTGAATTGATAACTGCGTCCACTAAAATAATCCGGTCGTGCCCCTTTAATTTGAACAGTACTTCAAAGGCAGAAGTGCCCATGTCAAAAATGCTGATGTTTTCTGCATCCTTGATTTGCTCCTTTAATTTTTGAATAATATAAATACCGACTCCATCATCCTCCCTGACAGGATTGCCGAATCCGAGGACGGCTATTTTTTGTGTTGCTATATTGAATGTACTTTCCATCTATTATTTTGATTTGCCATGAATGCACGAATTGGTGATTTGTGCATTCGTGGCATTCTATTCAAAAAAGAGACCCGCCAAGTTGCGTTGACGGGTCGCTCCAATATAGGATTTTCTGTTTTTACAATTTAAACTTGGCCAGTTCTTTTCCTGTCTTGTTGTCATGTGCATGCACGGTACAGACCAGGCAGGAGTCGAACGACCGGGCCACCATGCCTACTTCAACCGGATCGTGCGGATCTTCGATTTCAGTTCCTTCCAATGCCGATTCGATGGGGCCTGGATTGTCTTCCGAATCATTGGGTCCCACGTTCCAGGTAGTCGGTGCAATGATCTGATAGTTTTCGATCACGCCGTCCTTTATTTTTATCCAGTGGGCCAATGCTCCGCGGGCAGCTTCAGTTGCTCCCCAACCGATCCCGTCTTGTTCTTTTGGCTTGATATAAAACTCTCCATCG
Organism: Bacteroidota bacterium; assembly: GCA_039819485.1. GTDB lineage: Bacteria > Bacteroidota > Bacteroidia > Chitinophagales > Saprospiraceae > UBA6168. The sequence continues at coordinate 33,956 of JBCBRY010000050.1, forward strand.
AGGTTGACCTGGCGCAGCCATTCGTCGATCATCACATAGAGTCTCGGTGCTTCGTGCATCCGGGCGAGTACCCGGGTGTAAACGTTCGGCCCCATTTTGTCCATGATGTCGGCAAAAAGTGGATCGCGGAACTGGTGCTCTTTGTTGGCCGGGTTAGCAGCCATGATGACCCGTGCCAACGGGCCGGTTTCGGCCGCATGCCCCATAAAGCGAGGTGCTTTCGCCCAGCTGTATTTATCTCCAAAGTCAGTGTTTTCCAATATCCTCGAATCAGTAGAAGGCGTAGGGATTGGCTCGTCGAATGGGTGAAGGGCGTCTTGTTGATTCATGTACCAGGCATGCTTTACATGCTCGGCTACTTGCTTATGGTCAGCATCATAATACTGTTTGCCGTCCCAGAATCCCGACGGGCTGATAGCGGCTGCGTTGCGGGTGTCGATGGTTGGCTTGTTGTACATGTCCTTGTGAAGGTAGGTACCCCAGGCAAGGAATTTACCCACTCCCTGACCGAATTTATCCAGGCCAAATTCGAGTCCGGCACGCAGGAAGAGGCCGAGGTCGCTGTTGCGGTGCGATTCATTTTCGTCCAGCCATTCCATCATGTCATCCCAGCTTTGAATCTGCAAATACCGTTCGATGGAACAACCCAGCCAGATCGGTTCCAGCCAATCGTTGCGGAATTGGTTCATGATGGAATGGGCGCGGGTTATATCCTTCAAAGTAGGTGCGCACATGACACCACCGGGTACCATGTAACTGGAGTGGGGCCATTGCCCGCCAAACAGTGCGTAGACCTCAACTGGCCGGCCACTGGCAGTTACGCCTTGCTGAAAGGAAGTACCAACATATGCCGCAAAACGCTTGACCACTTCCTGGTACAAAGGCTTGTTTGCAAATTTTTTGTTCGCCATGTCCGTAGCGAAGATGGCATAAAACCACCGGGGTATACTTTGGATGGTTTCGGTCGCCTGCCCGATGGCCCGCAGCAACAATGCGTTTGGTGGCAGCGTCGTCTTCCAGGCTACGTCCAATGCGGAGGAGGCACAATAGAGGTGAGAGCCACCACAAATACCGCAGGCACGTGGCGTTACGATCAGGCCCGACTGAGGATCCTTGCCTGCCAATATCTTTTCAAAACCACGAAACATCGCAGCCTGTGTATGGGCACGGGTCACTACCCCATTTTCCATGTAGACCTTTACATCCAGATCACCTTCAACCCGGCCGACCGGAGATATATTTAGTTCTTTTAAAGCCATTATAGTTTGTTTTGAAGCCCTGAGTAAGAAGTGCTGGGTCAGAAAAATGACACTTTTCCTTTGCCTGAAACAGCGTTTTGAGGCCATGAAACCCAACATTTGTCAAAATAAAAGTGTCATTTTTAGCGCTCCTTCTTTTTGTCCAAGCACTTAATGCTCAGGGAAATAAAATTGAATTATTTTGAAGTTTCGAAATGCTCTTTGTTCACGCCGGTAATGCTTTCGATAGTGCCCATTACTTTTTCGAACCCTGCGCGGCCATAGTAGGCCAGTTTGTTGGTGCCCGATGGTACGTCCTTTGGCAGGAACCCGAGGTATTTCATGGTTTTGAAAACACTGCCTTTTTTCAGATCGTGGTGCGGAAAGCCAGGCTCCGTGCAACCAAGGCAAGGATGGTTGGCGCGCGTTTTACTGGATGTCCTGTTCCAAAGGATGCGGTTACAGCTTGCCCGGGTCATCGGCCCGCGGCAACCTACTTCGTAAAACAGGCAACCGCCGCGCTTGCCAAAGTGCCCGTCCACTTTTTGGGCAAATGAAATGGCGTTGGTGCAGCCTGTCTGGACGAAATCCGTGAAGAATGTTTTTGGACGGTGGTAATCATCCAGCAGCACATCACCAATGCGTCCGGTAGCTATAGCTACAAGGATTTGCGTGATCCAGTCCGGATGGGCCGGACAGCCAGGAATATTGATAACCGGGAGCCCTCCTTTCGATTTGAAGTTGGGCCCGAGGAAGCCGCCCTTGGCTTTTTTGTGGAACTGCATGCCCGTCGACTCGCTTGGGTTCGGCGGAACGGCCGGAATCCCTCCCCAGGTGGCGCAATCGCCGATTGCCACCACAAACTGTGCTGCATCGGAGAGTTCTTTTACCCATTCCTGCATTGGGCGGTCGGCGAAATAATTCATCTTGCCGGTACCATTTGGACCTTGTACGATGGAGCCCTCATAGACAAAAATATCCAGCTGCGTTTTGCCGGAAATACAGTCATTCATCAGGTCAGTGACCTGGTGGCCGATTTCCAGGCCTACAGTTGGATGCCAGAGAATATTGATGCCAAAGTCAACAATAAGTTCGACTACGGTTGGCTCCTGGGCATTTAAAAAGGACATGGTATTGCCACTGCAAGCACCACCTTGTAGCCATAAAACATTAGCCATGATATTTAATGATTTTAACTGGTGAAAAATAAAATTTTACATCGGCAGCAATGGCAAAACTTTATTTTGATGATGTTTAGTTGAGCCAAATGTATAAATCGAAAACGGGTTGGGAAATTTTTATTAGAATTTTTTACCCAAATTTTAGAAAAATATTTCTAATTGAGATAAAGTCTAAATAATCAGGCAGTTATGTTGAAATATAGAAAGAAAAAGATTAAACAAAAAGACCGAACATCATTTTGGAGAGTTCTGACAAGGTGCCGTAAGCATCGTCAGGATTTGGTTAAAACTGCCGAGAGGGAAATCATTTTAAGAACGATGGTGGCTCAACATCGGGAGGATAAGTTGATTGAATTCTTCAACGCCTTTTTCGGTCAGATAAGGAAAAAACTGGCTCCAGATGAGTTGTTTAAAACGCCCCTGGCAGTCGTGCTTTTCTTCTTGGATGGACCGCATCGGCAACCAAAAACACATCGCGCACCAGACTGATTCCGAAATGCGGTCGTATATGCCGTTCATGGGCTCTGGTATAAGTATACCTCGCTGGATGTTGAAGTCAAACCGCATACGGATTTGTTGTAGCATCTTTTTTATGCAACGTATTCTCTCTTTGTGAAGCGGAGGATATGTTCTTTGTAATTCGATGGAATCGAGGAATAAAAAAGGATATTGTTGGAGGAAGCTGAAATATTGAGTGAGCTGGTTATCGAAGTCAAGCAGGTTGGGGAATATCCTGTAATTGGAAAGAACGTTCTCCAATTCCGCGAACAGCTGTTCTGTGACTGCGGAAAGGATCGCTTCCTTATTGCGGTAGTGGTAAGCGAGGTTGCCAACGCTGATGCCTGTCTCATTGGCAATCTGTTGAAGGCGGACATTGGCCAAGCCATATTCATTGAATAAGTGAATAGAGGAATTCAGTATCCTTTGTTTGGTACTTAAATCATTCATTTTAGTTAGTAATATAGGATCGGGCTTAACGGTGGCCCTTCAGCTTAAACAAAGCTTAAAATCTCCGAGATTTACTTGCAAAGTACCTCTTTGGTCCTTTGCCGCCAAGCGCTTTATATACCAGGCGCTCAGTTCGGCTTTTTTCTTACATGTATATCGGGAAATAACTCTTTTGATCAGTTTTTGTGGTTCCTGGTAGTGGGCAAATACCAATTGAATTTCCCACATGCCATCTCTCCTGATAATATTTTCGACAACTGCGGTATCTCGCAGCCACCAGTCATCAGAAAGGAATTCCATATCCGCCCCGGTTCCAGCCTTTTCGGTGAAATGTTGGTTGTTCAGCAGGCTGAGCACTTTGTTGTAAACATTGTCATCAAGCTGGCAATTTCCCATGAAAAAATTGTTAGAAAAAGAATTCTAAAACTTTGAAACACAAATCTAATTAAATTGAGGAAGGATAAAAATTAAAAGTCATAAGGCATCTGAAGCATTTGTTCATATTCACGTGTTCCCATTTTTGTAAAATACGGCATCAATAAATTCCAGACGGCATTCCGGTATTGCTGGACTTTGGGCTTTTCGCCTGTCCGGACTGATTGCTGGATCAGCCAAAAGTCCATGGTCATCCAGATTTGCTCTGCCAATTGAGCAAAACCATTGCTTACCGATTCACCGATCAAAGCTCCCCTCGAGGCATTAAAGTCGAGCATGACCTTCAACTGACTCACTTGTGAACGGATATGCAGTTGATGGGCCTTTCCAACAGCGGGGTAAGCACGGACGATTTCAAGGGTGTCCAAATAGAAAAATATATATTCCTGTTGCAATTGAAAAGTGTGATGAATCAACCGGTCTATGTTATCAAACAACGGTACAATGCGGTATTCAGCCAACAACTGTTTTTGTTTTTTTGTCAATGCTTCGTACAGTGCCAATAAGATGGCCTCTTTGTTATTGTAGTGGTACGCCAAATTTCCAACGCTCACAAAAGCTTTATCAGCAATATGCTGCAGGCGGACATTGACCATTCCACTGCTGTTGAACAGTATTAATGCCGAATCAAGGATTTTCTCTTTGGTGGATTTCATTCTACGATAATCTATGGGCCAATTGAGCCATAAAAATTTCAACAGATAATTATGGCTGTTTGAAATTTAGGCAATTGGAAATTTTGCTGTGTATTGAAGGTCAAACATTTATCAATTTCCAAATCTGCCATTCTTTGTCCTTGTAAAGGAACCGTCGTTCTTCCGATGCGTTAATGTGCTTCATCCAGCGCCCGGACAATAAAAAGAGCTACATAAATATCCTCATAAAATTCCCGCACTAGTTCATAACTGACATTTGACTGGAAAATTTTTGGCTCTAAAATATCTTTCTTGTTGGAGATGGCAACGTAACAGTTTTCCTGGAAAATGGACAGCTGAATTTCTCCGGTCCGCTCTCGCGCTTCGAGGATGAAGTCCATTAAAAAATGCGGGAGCAATTCCTGCACTTTAGAATTTTTTGATCCATAAACCGTGTAGTGATCCATAAATTCTTTGTGTTTTACAAATGGGTCCATCAATTGGCCATTGTTCCTGACGAACGATTTGAGTGCCTCCGACCTCCTGGGCATTTCGTTGCGCGGGATGACCAGCAGTGAGCCGTGCAGCGGATAGAAAAATTTTGCCCGGACAAATATACCGCGGAACACCAGGTCGAGCCGTTTGCGCACTTTGGAGAACTCCTCCACGATCAATTCGCTCATTTCAAATTCCACATCGCCGATACGGCCTTCGATGTAATCCTCGCCCTCATATATGGCGGGTTTGGCCCCAAAAATATTGCTCCGAAAGAATTTATCAGGTGTGATTTTCCCTTTAGCGTTGTACTTCAGATCGCCGAAAAGCAGGTCGTCATCGATGAAATCCAGGATCAGTTCCACTACCCGTGGCTTGAAATCTGCCCGGAACTTCCGGATTTTCCGAAATTGGTAAGAGATATAGATCACAAACGGGATAGCGGCAATCAATGCGACCACCAGAATCTCGATCATGAAAATCAAGATGGCGACCCCGGTCATCAGCAGGAGGGAAAAAAATATCCGTCGGAGCATGCTCAGGCGCTGCTTGTCCAGCCTGGTCAGTTCGGGATGGATGGTCTGATTATAGAAAATCCTGAATTCGTCCGGGTTGTGCAAATCGGTAAATTTTTCGGCTAAAATAGCAGAACTTCGCAGAAGGATTGGGTTTTTGGTTTCTGGTTTTTGGTTTCTGGTTTTTGGTTTTGGTTTCTGGATAGGAATTCCCAAGCGCCAAAAACCAAAAACCAGAAACCAAGAACCAAGAACCAAGAACCAAACCAATGAGCAAAATTTACTTTGTTTCCGATTTTCACCTGGGCACCGATGGGCGACTGACGAGCCGGGAGCGGGAGAAACAGATTGTCCGGTGGTTGGAAACCATCCAACAGGATGCAGAAGAACTCTACCTCGTCGGGGATGTTTTCGACTATTGGTTCGAGTACAAAAAAGTGGTGCCGAAGGGGTTTGTACGACTGTTGGGCAAACTGGGCGAACTACGAGACGGAGGGCTGCCCATTTATTTTTTTACCGGCAACCACGACATGTGGATGTTTCAGTACATGGAAGACGAGCTGGGCATCCCGACGATCCGGCAGCCAATTACCAAAAAGATTAATGGAAAACGTTTTTTTATCGGCCACGGTGACGGACTGGGGCCGGGCGACTATGGTTACAAATTCATCAAGGCCGTTTTCGCCAACCGGGCCTGCCAATGGCTGTATGAGCGGTTGCACCCTAATTTTGGCCTGTGGCTGATGCGTTATTTTTCGGGATCGAGCAGAAAAGCCAATCCGGCAGAGACAGAGTTTAAAGGAGAAAAGAAGGAACGGCTCGTGCAGTTTTGTAATACGCACCTGGACGAAGCCTATTTCGATTATTTTGTTTTTGGGCACCGACACCTGCCGATCGACTATACGCTAAAAAATGGGAAAAGCCGTTATATTAATCTCGGAGAGTGGATCAACTTCAATTCCTATGCAGTGTTTGATGGCGAGGACATGACGGTTCATTTTTTTGAAAATAACAAAGGACATGTTTTTGGGAAATAATATTCAAGGAAAAAATAAAAACGGGATGATGAAAAGTGGACTGCTTTTTATCGTTCTTTCCCTTTTCTTTTCCCAGGCGGCAATCGCCCAGGATGAAGTGACGGCTGATACATTAAAATCCAATTATAAACTATTGTTTGAGCTGCAGCTGAACACGTTGCATTTTACGACCGATAAGTTGCAGAATATCTATTATATCTCTAAAAATAATGAGATCGTCAAATTAAAACCGGACGGCTCAGAACAGTTTCGGTTTATTAATAAAACGATTGGCAATCCTACTTACCTTGACGCAACCAACCCTTTCAACCTGTTGTTGTTTTATCCGGATTACCAAACAGTGCTTACGTTGGACCGTACCATGAACCTGGCGGGGCAGTTCAACCTGTTTGAACTTGGCTTGTTCGGGGTAGGGGCTGTCGGGATGGCAGGTGACGGCCATTTATGGCTGTATGATATGGTGGATTTCAGGTTGAAAAAAATAGGTAAAGAGGGGCAGGTAATTGTACAAAGTGCAGATTTGAGCCTGGAGCTGAACCGGTCAGTCAGCCCTAATTTTGTTTTGGAAAGGAATCAACGGGTATATGTAAATGACCCGGAAATGGGCATCCTGGTTTTCGATGTTTTTGGAAAATATTTGAAGACTATCCCAATCCTGGCGTTGGAGGAATTCCAGGTGCTGGGGGAGGAACTTTTATTTTGTGAGAATGGAAAAATGCAGTCCTTTCACCTGGTCACTTTATTGCAGACCCCCATTCGTCTGCCCGTTGGGGCGACTGCCGATGATCTTATACAAGTGCAGAAAGACAGGCTGTATATTTTAAATGATAATGTTTTAAAAATTTATCAGCTTTAGTTATTTCAGGTTGATAAGCCTTTTTAAATCAACCTCCTATCAACTTTTATCAACAAAAATTGAACTTTACATCAAAAGCATTGGTCGAATGTTTTTACCAAAGTGGAAGCTGATTTTCTATTTTTGTGCTTCAGAAACCAATAACTCCAATCTTAAATCGGATTTTTTAAAATCTATCTCAACAAATGACAATACATAAAGAAGGCCACCGAATGCTGTCCGTATTGGTTCTATTATTGGCCGTTATCAACTTTCTTATATATCAATTTTGGCCGGCAGGTTTAATGATTGCTTCTGCCGTTTCGGTCGTACTGTTTCTCTTGGTGCTTCAGTTTTTCCGCAATCCAAGAAGGGAAATAAAAATAGCAGATGACAACATTGTCTATGCACCTGCCGACGGGAAAGTCGTCGTCATTGAAGAGGCTCATGAAGGGGAATATTTTGAGGACAAACGAAAACAGGTTTCCATTTTTATGTCCCCGACCAATGTGCATGTCAACCGCAACCCCATCAGTGGAACGGTCAACTATTTCCGCTATCATCCGGGTAAGTACCTGGTAGCGTGGCACCCCAAATCGTCGACTGAAAACGAGCGCACTACCGTCGTGATAGACAATGGCAAAAAAGAAGTTTTGCTGCGGCAAATTGCCGGAGCGCTGGCCAAGCGGATCGTCAACTATATCCAGGAAGGGGACAAAGTAGAGCAAGGTGCCGATTTTGGGTTTATCAAATTTGGTTCGCGGGTAGATTTGTTTTTGCCATTGGACGCAAAGATAGAAGTGGAGATGGGCCAAAAGGTACGAGGGAACAAGACCGTGATCGCCCGGTTGTAAATGAATTTTAAGATTGCAGGCTCAATGTCAAAAAATTTGCGAACCGGTAAATAAAATAAAAGATGAAAGCTCGGATAGAAATGAACTGTTCGGGCTTTTTTATTTGCATTTATTTTTTTCTTCTAAAAATCATACTGTCAGTTTGATCAATAAAAATAAAAGATTACCCATCGCCTTGCCGCATGCTTTGCTATTGTTTTCGGCAATTGCCTTTTTTACTTATACGTTTCTGAGGGCTCATTCACTTTCGATGACGCACGATGAAAGTGGCTCATTTTATATCTGGACACAAATTGACATATTTACCTGTTTCGTTGATCCGGGATGTTGGAAGACGGCCAACCTGCATTTTTTATATGTTTTTTTGATGAAGGGGATGGTGGAGTTGTTTGGTGTTTCTGAATTGACTGTTCGGGTGCCTTCTTTAATTGGTCATTTAATTTATCTTTTTTATTCGTGGAAATTAATTAAGCTGTGTACGGATAGGTCATGGTTTATTTTAATAGGATTTATTATTATTAATTCTAATCCTTTTTTATTGGAGTTTTTTGCATTGGGCCGTGGCTATGGGCTGGCTAATACCTTTATGTTGGTCAGTATTTTTTATATGGGAAAATTTTTTAAAACGGAAAATAAATTAGCGGCCTGGGGTGTGTTTATTGGCGCTTTTTTATCTGTGTTCAGCAATTTTACCATGCTTAATTATTATGCATGTATGGTGGCGGTTTTGGGGCTTGTTTTTTTCTATTTATTATTAAAAAAAGAAAATATTGATTGGCGGGCATGGAAGTATTTACTGGGTGTTGGCTCAGTTGTGACCGTCCTTCTCTTTGTATTATTATACATGCCGGTCAGGGCGCTCAGCGGGGCGGGTGAATTTGAATACGGCGGCACCCATTTTTGGGATACGTTCAGCTCAATAGTAAAGGCAAGTTTATATGATATAAAATATATGGGTACGCACCATGTGGAAGTTTTTGGAGGGTTATTTATTTTAATGTTAACAGTAGGCGTTTTTTGGGCTGTCCGCTTTTTGTATAAAAAGCCAAATGATCCAAAAGCGCAGTTCGTTTTTGCTGCATCTTTTTTGCCCATTCTTGTGGCATTGGCTTCGGTGGTGCAGCACCATTTATTGGGAGTCAATTATTTACGGGGGCGGACGGCATTGATTTTTGTGCCGTTGGCTTCAGTTGCATTGTTTTTATTTTTAGAAAATATTTTAAATAGAAATAATAAGTGGCGGTGGGCCCTCCCAATCATCATTGGCTTATTTTGTACGGTACATGCTTTTCGGTCTTATCAATTGTCATATGCCTATGAATGGAAATATGATGCCCGCACCAGGGATATGGTCGAATATATTGTTTCTATAATTCCGAAAGGAGAAAAGACAAAATTGGGCATGAACTGGCTTTTCCAACCTACGGCGTATTTTTATCATAAAAATACACCATATGATTTTGCGGATAAATTATATTATGAAAAACAATACCGAACCGATATTTATTATGATTACTATTATATCAGGCCCGGTGATCAACATAAAATAAACTCGCGATATAAAGTGCTGAAGAAATATTCTTTTTCTGGTGTTTTAATGGTCAGGGATAGTCTCTGATTTTTTAATAAATAGTATTCAATTTTCTTTTTTATAAATCTGCTTTCTGATTTGGCATTGTTTTTAAAGGTAAAGATTGACCTACCCTCCAAATTGTTGTAATCCAGTTAAAAATTCAGGCTGTACAATTGCTTACTTGCCGTCCTTAATGGCAAGAGTATATCATTTATGGCAAATCCTGAATGCCGTCCTGTTCTTGAAAATATTCTGTAAAACGGTACTGGTCTGATTCCTCAAGTTCCCTCCGGATAGCCTGTACGGCTATTTGATTACAACCCCTGGTAAAATTAGATTTTCAAACATCCGCAATCCCCCGCGGGTGAACTATCCTTCTCATTTTGAAAAAACAAACATGCTAAATTCAAGAACTATGGCATTTTATTTACGCTTGGTTGCACTGATCTTTGTGTTGCCGATGAGCCTTTCTTCCTACGCACAAGAAGTATGTGATTGTGTAAATACTGGCAACTGTCCAGTTCCCATTACTGATAACGGAACCTACCAAGGCACGCTCGACGTGACGGTCGATGGGGTAAACGACCTTGATTCCTGCCAATTGACTTCCGTGTGCTTCAGCATTACCCATACGTGGATCGGAGACTTAAGTGTAGCGTTGACTTCTCCGGGAGGAGAGACTTATCTCCTGATGGCAGATGTCAACAACAACTATGGCGGGTGCGGGATGCAACAGGACAATATCGATATTTGTATTGTTCCCGGAACGTTCAATCCCGTAACGAACAACTCTGAATATGTGTGTAACCCTGGGCCTTGCAGCTCGCCCGGCGGCGTTTGCTGTTTGACGGGTGATTATACAGTTGCCTGTGGCGGGGTAACCGATCCTATCAACGGTGCTTTGCAGGCACCCAATTGTGATTTAAATGATTTCAATACGTCGGGTAGTCCGGCGAATGGCACATGGACATTGTCGGTGGTCGATGTTTGTAATATGGATACGGGAACGCTTGATAATTTTTCTCTGACCTTTTCCTGCGGCGTGCAGTCCTGTATCGTTTGCGAAGCTGACGGAGGAACGATTGATTCTATAGAAATTACCAGTTGTTTTGGCGATCCTGACCTTCAACTTGATTTGACACCTACTAATTCTGGAACACTGGCTGATACCCTTTATGATTATGGTTATATCATTTCACAGAACGGTGTGGTTCTGGCTGTCGATAATGTAGCAGACCTGACTTCGCAGCCTCCGGGCACTTACCATGTGTTCGGGCTTTCCTATTTGGCAGACAATGCTGATCAGCTGAGTGGTATGATTGGTTTGGATACAGCTACCGTGATAAGCCAGTTGGCCTCTTCGACGGCTCCTTTCTGTGGAGACCTTTCGGATAATTTCATACCTGTAATCATTCTGCCTGCCATTCCAGTAACCGTTTTAAATGAAACAGTTTGTGAAGGGGAATGCGTGACAGTCGGTTCACAACAGATATGTGCGACGACGACTGTCGTCTTAGAATCGATAGATGGTTGTGATAGCACAATCGATGTTAATCTGAATTTCATCATACCCGACACAGTTGACTTTACGGCGGTCGTCTGCGAAAGCGGGTGCGTGGACATCGGTGGCAATCAATACTGCGCCCCCGGTCAATATTTCGTGTCGTTGACCAATGTAGAAGGGTGCGACAGCGTGGTCAATTTAACATTTAATGAAATCATTGCCAATGCTGTCATCAATCCTGCGGCACCACCTGCTTTGACTTGTACCGACTCTACGGTAACACTGGACGGCTCCGGTTCTTTGGGTGATATTTACGAGTGGACTGGGCCGAACGGCTTTACCAGCGACGAGGCAATTATTACTGTTACAGAGCCAGGTGATTATACGTTGACAGTTTACAATAATACCATCTCGCCTGCTTGCCAGGCTTCTACTACCGTAAATGTAGCTGATGGATTTGTGCCACCTTTGATTGGGGTGATGATGCCCGGATCTCCGCCACGAATTTGTTTAGGTGAAACATTTGATTTAGAATCCTTGCCTGTTGAGGATGATAATAATACGGGAGCGACTATTACATTTCACAGCGGCACGCCAGCAACACCGGCCAATCAATTAAACAGCGTTATTGTTAGTCCGACAGGGACAACGACCTATTATATTTTAGGGAAAATTGGTTCCTGCTCAGATGAAACATTGATCACATTAAATGTTTTTGAAATTCCGACGTCGGACTTTACTGCTACCGGTAATATTTGTTCTTCAGGCGAGGCGACGGTCACCTACGATGGAACCGCTTCACCAAGTGCTGACTATACTTGGGATTTTGATGGAGGGACTGCTTCACCTGGAACAGGGGCAGGCCCGCATACCGTAAGCTGGCCCAACGCCGGTATTTATACCATTTCATTGGTTGTTGAAGAAAACGGTTGTACTTCTCCCGTATTCACACAAGAAGTCACCGTGGAAGAGCCTTTGAACCAGCCTATCGTTCAGTGCAATCCTACCACTTCTACCATTACCTTCGAATGGGCAGATGTTCCGGGCAGTGTTGGATACGAGGTAAATGTCGTTAGTGGCGCTGGCGGCAACCCTGGGGCTCCCGGGACTGATCCAAATACCTACGTTTTCCAGGGGTTGGCCGAAGGGCAAAGTGTGACCGTTGAGATAGTTGCTCTGGGGGCTGGGCTTTGTGGCAACAGTTCTAACCAGGTGACCTGTAGTGCGACTAATTGCCCGCCAGCTGAAGATATTGGATTAACCATTGATCCGGTGCCGGATATTTGTTTGATCAACAATACTCCGGCTGTGGTCTTGAATGCGACTGCACCTGGCGGAAACGGAAACGGCACTTTCCTCTGGTCGGGCCAGGGCATTACCAACGCAGGTAATTTCGACCCTGAACTTGGACAGTTGGGGAGCAATATATTGACTGTCAGTTACTTTCAGGAGAATTGTATTTATACCGAATCAATAGAAGTGTTTATTTATGAAACACCATTGGTTGCGATTGACATACCTTATAATATCTGTTCGGGAGCGCCCGTTCCGGTTTCCTTTGCAGGAATTGCCGATCCCGGTTCTACTTATACGTGGGACTTCGAGGGTGGGACCGTTGTCTCAGGAAGTGGCCCCGGGCCGATTGAAGTGCTTTGGCCAGTTGGTGGCGACTATAATGTAACCTTAACGGTAGAAAGCCCTGCCGGATGTATCTCTGAGACGATTGTACAGGCTGTTACGCTGGCTACGCCATTGGCCGATCCGGCAATCACCTGTGAATCAAATACCTCCGGTGTAACTTTCAGATGGCCAATTGATCCTGAAGCCAGTAGCTACGATGTAAATATTCCAAACGGGTTTGTTTATAATGATAACTCAACGGCGAATGAATACATTATTGAGGTGATCAATCTGTCGCCGGGAACAGTAGTACCAATTGAAATAGAAGCGATCGGGGCAGTGCCGTGTGGTAACAATACCTTTCAAACTTCCTGCGAGGTAGAAAGCTGTCCTTCCATTATAATGTCGATTGATCCGGTTTCGGACATTTGTTTGAATGCCGCTACAGCTCCTTTTAACTTAAGTTATACAGTCACTGGTGATACGACGGGCGGTATATTGTCATGGTCGGGAAGTGGTGTGGATAACACGGGATTTTTTGATCCCTCCCAGGCTAACCTTGGGGCAAATTTGATGACATTGACTTACGAAGAAGGCTCGTGCTTTTTTGTTGAAACAATTATGATAAATGTCTTTGAAACGCCTGTTGCCGACTTCACGGCAGATGCAGCGGTATGTGCAGGTGATGCGATAACGGTAACTTATACAGGGACAAACAATTCAAACCTGAACTACACTTGGAATTTTGATGGCGGGAATACTGCCAGTACCACGGGCCCTGGTCCACACGATGTATCATGGCTGGACGGTGGTAATTATACCATTTCCCTGCAAGTGGAAAATGTGGAAGGATGTATTTCCGAAACCGCAACTTTTGATGTCTTCGTGGAGGATTTGATTCAGGCACCAACAATTTCCTGTAGTGCCACGACCACTTCTGTTCAATTCTCCTGGAATAGTGTTCCTGGTGTTGTCGATTCAATGATTGCCGTTTCAGTTCCACAAAGCGGTGACCTGGTGGGAACTACCTATACTTTAAACAACTTACAGCCAGGTACACCTGTCGATTTTGAATTAACGCTAACGGGGGCTGGTATTTGCCAAAATGTTGTGGCAAGTTTTTCTTGTGCCTCTGAAGAATGTCCCGATGTCACAGTGGACATCGACCCGGTCGATAAACTATGCCTGGGGGCTGATAGTCCAGTCCAGTTGGTTGTTGTCGTAACCGGAAGCGATGGAACGGGGACCGGCGCATGGTCTGGAAGTGGTGTTGATCCGAATACTGGGATCTTTGATCCGCTTCTTGCAGGTGTGAACGATCACGAAATTACTTACACCTTTATTGAACAGTCATGCACTTATGAAAGCAGCATCCTGATAAAGGTAGACCAACAACCTTCTGCCAGCTTTACTGCAGATGCGCTCGTGTGTATTGCGGATGGCGCAACGGTTACCTTCAATGGAATAGCCGGGGACAACGGTATTTACAACTGGAATTTTGATGGTGGAACAGCTTCACCCGGTACTGGACCCGGCCCGCATCAGGTAACTTGGGATATTCCGGGAAATAAAGTGATCACTCTTACTGTTGATAACAATGGCTGTGTGAGCGAAGAATTTTCACAACAACTGCAAGTGGATGATGAACTGAGCCTGCCTATGGTTTCGTGCTCTTCGACTACTGAGTCAGTTATGTTTTCCTGGTCAAATGTGCCGGACGCAACCGGGTATGAAGTTGAGATAATCAGCCAGGGCTTGCCCGCTCAGACGATTACCGACAGTTTCTTTATAGTTGACAACCTCGATCCGGGTGAGGAGGTTATTTTACAAATTACCCCACTGGGAAATACTATTTGTGCAGCCCAGCCCAGCATCATGAACTGTTTTGCCAATCTTTGTTCTGACGTCACTGTGGAGGTGCTGCCAGTTGATCCGCTTTGCTTCACGCCGGATACTGACTCTGTAACCTTGCAAGCCATCGTCTCCGATAATACAGGGATCGGCAGTTGGTCTGGAGATGGCATCATCGATCCATCTACCGGCGTTTTTGATCCGTTGATGGCAGGAGTAGGGGTGCATACCGTTACCTATAATTATGCTTTGGCCAATTGCGACTATGAAGCTAATGTTCAAATTGAGGTTGCATCACCGCCCGTTGCGGATGCTGGTGAAGATGCCACCCTTACTTGTTGGGAAAGTGAAATGTCTGTTCGGCTGGGTGGAGATGATACGACATTGGGGCCAAATGTGATACTTGAATGGACCACGGCATCGGGTGACCTGCCTGATAATGCTACCATTCTGCGACCCGAAGTATCAGTGCCAGGTACTTATACATTGACCGTAACCGATGTTCTGCTGGGCTGTTCAAGTTCTGATGAGGTAGTCGTTACTTCTTTGCAGGATGTGCCGGAAGCTACTGTTTCCATTTCTCCTTCAGATTGTAGTGGGACGAATGCCACCATGTCCGTTGATCAGGTAAACGGGGGACTTGAACCGTACTTATTTTCACTCAACAGTGAGCCGTTTGTAGCAGAAGATACTTTTGCATTTCTTACGCCAGGTTTGTACACACTATCAGTGATGGACGCTGTTGGCTGCGAATCAGAGCTGGAGTTTGAAGTTGAAAATGGAGGAGGGGAACTGAGCATTGAACTCACCGCCAATTTGGTAGGCAGAAACCATGTTGATGAAGGGGAGTCCGTCCAACTGATTGCACTGCTTAACGTGCCGTTAGGAATGGTTGATTCAGTTGTCTGGTCCCATCCCGAACTGTTAAGTTGTTCTGATTGTTTGAACCCAATGGCTACACCTTTGGATGAAACAACCTTTACCGTTACGGTTTACAGGGGTGGCTGTGAAACCTCAGATGAAATAACCATTTATGTCGAGTATAAAAGCGCAGTTTATGTCCCCAACGCATTTTCGCCAAATGGAGATGACATCAACGACCTGTTTGAGATTTATGCCGGGCCCCGGGTGATAGAGATCAAATCCTTTATGGTATTTGACCGGTGGGGAGAAATGGTGTTCAATGAAAAAGATTTTCCGCCGAATGAGCCGCCTGTGGGCTGGGATGGAACGCTTGATGGAAAGGAAATGCAGCCTGCGGTCTATGTCTGGATGGCGGAAATAGAATTAATAGATGGGACGACCGAAGTCCTTAACGGCGAGGTATCGCTGATCAGGTAGATTTGAATTTAGCAGATTGATAAAATTCCAAAGAGGTGCTTGCCCGGCGTGGCGGGTATCTCTTTTTTTTGATGAAAAAAACCAGGGCGAACGCAGCAAAACAAAAAGGGAAATTTTCCTGACGCCGGAGGTTTTACATCTTCGTGATCAGGCCCGGAAATAAAGGGCATGAAAAAAGTGCGAGGACGCAAATCCCTGACTGCCGAGAGCATGAAAATGATCCCTCCAGGTACATTTTAATACTCACCACTCCCTGAGTAATTTACATATTAAGATTTTTTGGTAAAAAAATTGTCCTTATATCATTGCCTCTTGATTACTTCCTTTTAAGATATAGGCTGTTGGCTTGTTAGATATTCGGCATTTCAGTAAAAATTGCGGATTTCATTCTTTTTTAAGTGAAGGTAAAATTACCTTTGCACACGAATTTCGTAAAAACCGAAAAGGAATCCCGAACACTCACTGATCTCCGGGTACTTTCCAATAGTTAACCCTTGTTACTCAGAAAAATATTCTAAGGTGAAACCATGAACATATTGGCCCTTCTCAGCTATGCGTTGGAAGCTATCTCCATAGCTATGACTATTCCCCTGTGATAAAGAATTCCGCTCTTAAAAATGAAAGAAAACTGCAATACTGTTCCAACCGGTTACACTTGAACAAAAAGCTATAAACCAGAATAAAAATACCTGTAATGACACAACTTGTTAGATGGGTGGGAATGATTGTACTTGTATTCGCAGCGGTACCTCTACTGGCTCAATGTGATTGCATCTCTACTGGCAATTGTCCAGTACCGATTGAAGATAATGGTACTTTTCAAGGAACCCTGGACGTCACCGTGAGTGGCGATAATGATTTAGGTGTATGCCCTTTGACCAGGGTCTGCTTTAGCATCACCCATTCTTGGATCGGTGATTTGTCTGTGGCACTGACTTCACCCAGTGGAGCCAATTACCTGTTGATGGCGGATTTGGATAATGGAACTGGGGGTTGTGGCAATGAAGAAGATAATGTCGATGTATGCATAGAGGTCGGCGTCGGCAATCCGCTGACCAACAATACAGAGTACGTTTGTAACCCCGGCCCTTGTTTCAGCGGAACATGCTGCCTGACAGGAACTTATACCGCCCCTTGTGGCGGGGTTGGTGATCCGGTCAGTGGAGCTGCTCAGGCTCCCAACTGCAACTTGAATGACTTCAATACACCGGGCAGTCCCGCCAACGGAACCTGGACGTTGACCGTCAACGATATTTGTGACGAAGACACGGGCACATTGAATAATTTTTCGCTGGAATTTTCCTGTGGTACGTCAGTTTGTATCGTTTGCGAAGCAGAAGGCGGTTCGCTCAATGCGGACGATGTTACATCCTGTTTTGGTGATCCGAGCCTGAATCTTGACCTGACACCTAATTTTTCAAATGGCGAAGAGGAGCCTCCTGCGGGTGATTACAATTATGAATATTGTATTTCCCAAAACGGAACAATCATGGCCATCACCCCAACACCTGACCTGACTGCCCAGCCGCCCGGTGTCTATGAAGTATGTGGCATTTCTTATTTGGCCCTTGCCATAGGTGATATTCAGTCGTTGATCGGAATGGACTTGAGTGCTGCTCAGGATATGCTATCTGGAACAACGGCTCCTTTCTGTGCTGATTTTTCCAATGACTGCATGACGGTGACCATCGGTAATTTTATTCCGCCCACGGTACTGGATACATTCGCATGCCTTGGTGAATGCGTGTTTATTGAAGATAGCAAGGGAAATATGACCGAAATCTGCTCATCCGGTGATTATATCCTGGAATCGTTTCTGGGATGCGACAGCGTGGTCACGGTGGTTCTCGTTCCCGTTTTCGTTCAAGCCGTTACCGTTGATACAACTTTGTGTTATGGCGAGTGCATGGAGTTTAACAATATTGTTTACTGCCCTCCAGGGCCGTTTATAGTCACTTTAGAATCTGCCCATGGCTGCGATAGTACGGTGACCTATTTTGTTACAGAAGATACTACCCGGGCGCTGATCCTTCCGGATTCTATTCCTCAGATCGACTGCAACAATGAAGGTGTGGTTTTGGATGGCTCTGCTTCTGAACCAGCTAACCTGACATACAGCTGGGCCGGACCGGGTAATTTCCAGAGCGATGATCCGATCATTTACGTGACCACGCCGGGAGACTATACTTTGGTGGTCGAAAATTCCGGGGTAGATCCCCCCTGCACTTCTACCGCTGAGGTAACGGTAATTGGCAATCTGGCTGAGCCAGACTTATATGTCCTGGGTACGCCACCGGTTCTTTGTGCCGGGGATCAACTTGACTTGAATGATTTGGAAATTGTCGATTCAAACCAAACCTTAGCGACCTTTACTTTCCATAATGACTCGCCAGCCTCATCGGCCAATGAACTGAACAGCCCGGTTGTTGCACCTGTGGCCACTGCGACTTATTTCATACTGGCTACCACCAGTGGTGGATGTAGGGATGAGGTCAGTGTGACCATTCCCGTGAATCCTTTGCCGGTGGCTGATTTTACCGCTACCTCTCCCCTGTGCATGATAGAATCTTCAACGGTTACCTATACAGGAAACACAGGAACCAGCGCAGCATTCAACTGGAATTTTGGAGGAGGAACAGCGGTGCCGGGCAC
Source organism: Bacteroidota bacterium (assembly GCA_039819485.1). Taxonomy (GTDB): domain Bacteria; phylum Bacteroidota; class Bacteroidia; order Chitinophagales; family Saprospiraceae; genus UBA6168. The sequence continues at coordinate 52,670 of JBCBRY010000050.1, forward strand.
GGGCCCTGGCCCCCACACAGTAACCTGGCCGACCGGCGGGGATAAAACCATATCACTGACAGTAACTGAAAATGATTGTACCTCAGCTGTGGCCAGTCAAATGGTGACAGTCGATCCGCCGCTTCCTCAGCCCGTGGTAAACTGTAACCCTCAGACCAGCAGTATTGAGTTTGTCTGGGACCCGGTGCCCGGAGCAGTGGGCTATGACATTAGCGTTGCGATTGGGCCACTTGGTTCGATGACTTCCGATACTTCTTACCTGATCACAGGTTTGGGTTCTGGTGAGTTGGCATCCATTTTTGTAGAGGCTGTTTCAGGAAACAATTGTGATAATTCAATTATTCAAATTTCTTGTACGGCCCAGATCTGCCCTCCGGTGACTATCAATGTTGATCAGGTACCTGATATCTGTTTGGATGGAACACAGACTGCGTTTCCCTTGATGGCTCAGCAAGAAGGAGGGGATGACTCCGGGGTATATACATTTACCGGTCCAGGAGTAAACCCGATTTCGGGTACTTTCAATCCAGACAATGCCAACGTCGGTCAGAATAATATTCTGGTCACTTATGAGGAAGGAACCTGTGTGTTCAATGCTTCTATCAATATCAATGTATTTCCTCAGCCTTCGGCCGAATTTACGGCAACGGACCAAATTTGTGCAACTGAATCAGCCACGATTACCTACATAGGAAGTGCCAGTCAGGATGCTGAATTTATTTGGGATTTCAATGGAGCTATAGCTACTCCCGGTACGGGCCCCGGACCACATGAAGTCTCCTGGGCAGATGGTGGAATTTATGCAGTTACTTTATCTGTCGAAGAAAATGGATGTCGGTCCGAATTAGAAAGCCAAAATGTAGCGGTCGAGGAGCCATTGCCCGTGCCTGAGATTGATTGTGATGCCAGCACATCTTCCATTGAGTTTTTCTGGAATGATATACCAAATGCAGATGGTTTTACCGTGAATGTCATCAATGGCAGCGGTGGAGTCATGACTTCCAATACTTCGATGCTTTTTGACAGCCTGGTTCCAAACACACAGATTGCCATTGAAGTGGTCGCCGAGGGAGTCGGCATTTGTGGCAGCTCATCTGCCGAAGCCACATGCACTGCGAATAATTGTGAAAGTGCAGCAATCACCATAGAGCCAGTTGGGGATATTTGTTTGGATGCCCTGGTCACTCCTTTTGACCTCGTACCGACCATCATTGGGGGGCAGGGAGGAGGAACACTGACCTGGTCGGGGGATGGAATAGTGGATGCTATTGCTGGGACTTTCGATCCCCATGCAGGGGTTTTTGGTGAAAATACAGTGACGGCCTTGTACGTAGAGGGTAACTGTACTTATACACAAGATTTCAATATCAATATATATGCCCTGCCTATCGCCAGTTTTACCACCGATGCACCAGTTTGTGAGGGTGATGAAATGACAATTACTTATTCTGGCCCACAACTGCCAGGCCTTGCTTATCAGTGGGATTTTGGTGGAGGCAGTGCCGTTCCCGGAACCGGAGAAGGTCCGCATGAAGTGACCTGGCCCGACAATGGCGTTCAATCCATTTCATTGGTAGTAGAAAATTCCAATGGCTGTGCTTCCGAACCTTTTACAGCGACCGCACAAGTTGAGGCGCCTTTAGAGGCTCCGAGTATCGCGTGTTCGTCGACTACTTCTTCCATCAGCTTTAACTGGCCAACTGTGACGGGTGCAGTTGATTACCAGGTAGCCGTTATTTCCGGCCAGGCCGGTACTTTTACGCCTCCCAATAGCTATGTTTTTGATGGGCTTTCGCCCAATGAAGAAGTAATCATTGAATTGACGATCATCGGAAACGGGACCTGTCCGCCAGTCACGACTCAAGGAAGCTGCATCGCCATTGATTGTGATCCAATCGGTTTGATTATTTCACCTGAAAATGAATCAGTTTGTGTTAATTCAACCGGTCAGACTGATTTTGATATTTCTGTTCCGGGAGGTGTTAATGGCATTGCTACCTGGAGCGGCAATGGTATTATTGATCCGGCGGAAGGAATATTTGATCCGCAATTGGCTGGTGTGGGCCAGCATGAGATTTCGGTTTTTTATCAGGATGGAAGTTGTTCCTACCAGCATTCTACGACCATTGATGTGATTGAAGAGCCGACTGCCGACTTTTCTGTCACACCGGTGATCTGTGTTTCAGAGGTAGCCAATCTGGTCTATTTGGGCAATGCCTCGCTGTCTGCGGATTTTACCTGGGATTTAGATGGCGGCATGATCGATCCTGCCCAGCAAACCGTTTCGTGGAACACCGTAGGCACCCATACCCTGACGCTGTCCGTCGAACAGGATGGTTGTGTTTCTGAAATGTTTACCCAACAAATTGATGTGACACCTGAAATGGACGCACCTGACATCATGTGCGTAACCACTGACCAGTCCGTTGAATTTGTTTGGGCTGATGTTCCGGGGGCTACTGACTATGAAGTGACGGTGGTTTCCGGGGTAAGCGGCATTTACACCCCTCCTGGAAATTACTTGGTGGAAGGTTTGACGCCAGGTGACGAGATTACCATTGAAGTGACTGTCAGTGGAAACACAGCATGTACGTTGCCCGTGGTCACGGCCAGTTGTACTGCTGATGATTGTTCGGGTATCAGTGTTGATTTAACAGCACTTGATCCACTTTGTGAAGCTGGCCAAACGGCTGTTGCATTGGAAGCCATCGTTACGGGAGGAAGTGGCAACGGCGTTGGGACTTGGAGTGGAACAGGTGTTTTGAATAATGAATTCGACCCTGCGGTGGCCGGTGCCGGGCACCACATTTTGACCTACACTTATGAGGTAAATGCGAATTGTATTTTTACTGAAACCATGGCGGTAGACGTAGTGCCGCCGCCAGTGGCCGACGCAGGTGCAGATGGCATTTTATCCTGTCTGGATAATGAAATGGAAGTTGAACTCGGCGGTAATAGTTCGACGGGCAACCACATTTCCTATTTATGGCAAGAGGCGAACGGTCCGTTTCCTGGTGACTCCACAGTGTTGCATCCAGTCATTTCACAGCCTGGTTCTTATACTTTGACCGTTTTTGATCACAACCTGAACTGTTCTTCTTCTGATCAAATACTAGTGGAAGCGACGCAAGAAACACCAGAGCCTGAGTTTTCCCTGATTCCCATCAGCTGCTATGGCATGAACGATGGGGCGATCATTATCAATTCCGTCACGGGAGGGCAAGGCCCTTATATGTTCTCTATCAATGGGGCTCCGTTTAGCCAAACAAGCGCTTTTACGCAACTGGCACCGGATGCATATGATTTGGTCGTATTGGATGCCAATGGCTGTGAGAACAATTTCACATTTAATATTCAACAGCCACAGGAGCTGAATGTGGAACTGATACTTTCCATTGAGGGAGACACCAATGTCATTACCTTGGGAGAAGACCTTACCATGACCGGCGTGGTCAATGTTCCGGAGGATAGCCTCGAACTCATTCAGTGGGAACCGGCAGATTTGGTCAGTTGCGATACCTGCCTTCAGGTGACTTCCGAGCTGATTCAACAGACGACCTTCTCCCTGACCGTTGAGGACAATGGGTGTGAAGACAGTGAGTCAGTAACCATTTATGTTTCAAAAGAACGGAACGTATTTGTGCCAAATGCATTTTCTCCCAACAACGACAACATCAATGACCGGTTCATGATATTTGCCGATGGCGAACAGGCGGTAGACGTCAAGTCATTCCTGGTATTCAGCCGGTGGGGAGAAATCATGCACCAGCGGGCCGACTTCCCTCCCAACGACCCAAAATATGGCTGGGACGGCACCTTTCGGGGAGAGCCGATGAACCCTGGCGTTTATACCTGGTTTGCGGAAATTCAGTTCATTGATGGGCACGTTTCCATATTTAGAGGTGAAGTGAATTTGATCAATTGATTTTATACCAGAGCCGGCCGATAAAAAGTTGATAAGGGTTGATATGAACATAGCATATCAACCATTATCAATTATGTGAATCACAGAACATCAATTTGCTTTCAGCGACATTCCAGG
>JBCBRY010000051.1:0-56303 GCA_039819485.1 Bacteroidota bacterium
AGAATTCAAACCTAACGGTAACTGGAGATTCATTTGAAGAGCTTTTTGACAATTTAAAAGAAACAATTAAAGAAACCCATCTTTTAAGAAATTGTTATGGATGTAATTATTCAGATTATAGCCCGTATGGTAGAGATTCTTTTGGAGATTTGTTGTGTTTCAAAAATGCGAAAGATAAATATTTAAAAGTAAGTGGAAAGGGTGAATTATTTAAATTAATGTCAAATGAAAAAATAATTCACATTCAAGAAACATATCTCTGTAGTGAATTCGAATTTAGAAAGAAAAATTTCGGTTATAGAGGGTGAATAAATTTAAAATAAGAAGCCAGAAGAACTTAAAAGGGCGCATAAAAATGGGATAGGAATGTATTGACTGACGCCCTCCCTTAATAACGACTCCCAAACCTTTTACGATACGATCTACGGCAAAGTGAAGGAAATTATTTGACCGATCCAACTACTCAGTATTTTGCGAGACGTGGGATTTTGAAACGTTCACAAAACTTGTTGATGGTATTCTAAAATTCGGCATCAACAGAGATAGCCAATCTCGGATTTGGTCAGCGCACAAACTATTTCCCTACCCAATACCAAAAGAGTATCATAACCCTTTAACTTTCGATCTACTTGATATTGAAGCTCGAAAACAAATAGCACAATTGGCGGCCCTGGCACAAAGTGTAATGGAACTCGAAGCAGATTTCAAAAATGTGTTTTTCTATCTGGAAAAAGATCACGGATTCCCAAACTGCAAAATTGAATGAGAATATAAATTGAGGGAAAATAAAAAAGGCATGCTGATCAGCATGCCTTTTTCTATAATGGTTCAAAAAAATGTAAATTAGAATGTGCCTCAAATTTACGGACAACATCCTTCATATTCATTTTTTGCCAAAAAAAGGTGCAAAACCGCACCTCAGACCGCACCCCAAAAAAAAAGCCGCTGATAATCAACGGCTTAGATATTGGATTAGAGGTCGGTGGCGGATTCGAACCGCCGTAGGAGGTTTTGCAGACCTCTGCCTAGCCACTCGGCCAACCGACCTTTATTTGAGTAATGATACGCTTTTCATATAAAGCGGGTGCAAATGTAAAGAACTTTCTTTGAGGTTGTCAACCCCTTGTGGAAATATCACATTAAAAAAATTTCGTTTAAATAAGTTCCCGCTGGTTTCGTTTTACTACTGCAAGAGCACGACATTGCCTTTTCGCTCCGTCTCGTTTCCATTTTCGAGCACCAGGCGAATACGATATACGTAGAGACCTTGCGGAAGTTTCCTTCCATCCTTTTTTCCTTTCCACGCTTCATCGGGATCGTCGGTAGAAAAGACAACGCCTCCGTAGCGGTTGAATATCTCCATTTCATACGTAGCAATACTCCCGGCCAGAAGAACGGGTTTAAATTCCCGGTTGAAGCCATTGGGGGCCAGGGCATTCGGAACAAAAATACGGACGGCTTGGTCTATACAAAAGATGTTGGAACGGCTGGTGATACTGAGAGTTGTCCCGTCCGGGGTGGTCACAACTCCTTCTGCTTCTACATAATAACAAATGGAAGCACTGTTGATGGACCCAGGGTCGAATGTATCTTCAAAATCCAACTGGCTGCTCGGAACCGTCCCCATTTGCGCTTCGACCCCATTGACTACCCGAATGATTTTGTACTCATCTATCGAGGCACCCTCAACCTCCAAAGGCGTCCAAAAAAGCTGATTGGCACTAATGCTGGCGGCATTGCCGTTGAGGAAAATAGTGGTTGCCGCATTGGTGGTCAGTTCATTATCACAGCTATCAATGGCATGTACCTGATAAGTGACAGGCCCGGCATTCACATCAGCACTTGAATCTAAAAACTGGTTGGCTACCGGAAACGGGGAGGTCGGCATTTCTGTATTTATTATTTCAAAAACACCACTGGCATCCTCTCTTAAATATTCTAAAATTTCAACATCGGCACTGGCATTTATGCCCCAGTCGATTGAAACACTGTTGCCGGACTCGACGCTCACATTCGTCAGGTAAAGTTCACTCACAGGCTGAGAAAAAGTAGCGGTTACACAGACCTCGCTGGAACGGGAAATCTCACCCGTACCATTTTCATTGGCTTGTATGAAAAAACAAAAGGTGGCCCCATCGTTCACATCTCGAAAGGAATAAAAACCCTCGCTCCCATCAATTGTCTCGAAAGAGGCAGGCGTACTTCCATTCTCACTGACCCATATTTCCTGCGAGCCAATCCCTCCAGTCCAACCTTGATAAAGATTCCAACTCAGATCGATGCTACAGTTGGTCGCCACTGCTTGCAAGTACATGGTAATGTGCTCCTCATCAAAGACACTGGTATTGCCGCAGCGGTCCAGAGAATTGACAAAATAACCTTCCGGCTCCATGTCGGGTTCAGCATTGACATCGGTATAGTTGGTAACCCCTCCAAAGACCGTATCTATGGGAATCACACCAACGGGGTCCCGACGATAAACAATATACGCAAACACCTCCGGCGAAATGCTGGGACGCCAATCCAACAGCACATCTGACCCCTCAACGGAGATGCTTCGCAATGGGGACACTTGCGGCAAACGATTATCCAGGGTATCAGAAGAAACCTGTGTTTGCCCAGGACAGTCAAAATTGCTCACCAAATAATAATACAACAACTGCCCTGCCGGGTTAGGATGCTCGAAAGAACCCTGATTTACATCAGTAACCGAAGCCAAAAGTGAAAAAGGCCCGTCGGGACTATTGCTCAAAAAAATATCGTAGCTGACGAACGGCCCACAATTGTTTACAGGCAACTCCCAGAACAAGGAATCCCCGTTCACACAAAGAAAGTCGGGAGGAGCAATTTGTGCTTTCATCGAAAGCAAAAAAGAACAATGGATTAAAACGGTAAAAAATATATTTTTCATCTGTATTGAACAATCATCGTCAGAGCCGAGAACTACAACTCCTTTCTCAATGATCTACATTTTTTTCAGAAGTTGTTTGGCAGAACGAAGTTTGATTTAATTCGGAAACCATAGGATCGTCAGAAAATCGCTTCCCATCCCCACCAGCATTTTCAATTTCTCCATTTCTGATTTCCAATAACTCAGAAAGGTTTTAACCCATCCAATGGTTTAAAAAACAGTCCGAAATTCTCCATAGAACGTTTTTATTCCCACTTCATTTTAAATGCATACGAGAAGTAGCAGCAGCGGGTTGGCAGAAAGGCTATTTTTTATATCTTGCCTCTGAAACAAAGAAGGTTGCACGAGTTGAAATCCCGCATGTTGAGCAGGACGTAAAATCGATAATTTAACCAGCATACATCATAATTTTTTCAACACCTTGCACAAAATAGGACACTTAGAAAATTCCGGATTGAAACTCCATGCCTTATTTGTGTGCCATGAGTTGAAAAAAGAACGCTTGTCATTTCAATAAATCAATAAAATATATGAAACGAAAAATACGCATGGGCATGGTCGGCGGTGGACGGGGTGCCTTCATCGGAGGTGTACACCGTATGGCTGCTGCACTCGACGGACAAATCGAGTTGGTCTGCGGTGCATTCAGTTCCGATCCAAAAAAATCCAAACTCTCCGGCAAAGACCTGTTCCTTCCACCCGATCGGGTGTATGGCAGCTACGCTGAAATGATCGAAAAAGAGAAACAACTGCCAGTCAGCGAACGCATGGATTTTGTTTCCATCGTCACCCCCAACCACGTGCATTACGGACCAGCCAAAATGGCACTGGAAAACGGCTTTCACGTCGTCTGCGACAAACCTCTTTGCTTCAACATGAAAGAGGCCAGGGCTTTGCAAAAACTAGTGGATAAAACCGGGTTGTTATTTGCCCTGACACACAACTACACGGGCTATCCAATGGTCAAGCAGGCAAAAATGATGGTTAAAAAAGGCGTGATCGGAAAGGTGAGGAAGGTAGTCGTTGAATACCCGCAGGGATGGCTGTCGACCAAAGTAGAAGCAACGGGCCAGAAACAGGCCGACTGGCGTACCGACCCTAAGCGCTCCGGTGCTGCCGGTGCCATGGGCGATATAGGCACCCATGCAGAAAACCTGGCAGAATACATTACCGGCCTGCAGATTACCGAGCTGTGTGCCGACATTTCCACTTTTGTGGAGGGACGTCTGTTGGATGACGACGGCAATGTGTTGCTTCGTTTTGATAATGGTGCCAAGGGCGTTTTGCACGCCAGTCAAATTTGTGCCGGAGAAGAAAACAATCTCAACATCCGTGTGTACGGCACCAAGGCAGGCCTCCAATGGTTCCAGATGGAGCCCAATTCATTATACGTCAAATGGCTCGACAAACCAATGGAGGTACTCCGTACGGGGGTAGGAAAATTGTTTCCCGAATCGTTGGAGCACGCCCGTATTCCGGGTGGACATCCAGAGGGATACCTAGAAGCATTTGCCAATATCTACCGGAATTTTGCCTTTTGTGTACAAGCACATCTGGCCGGTAAAAAACCCAAAAAGATTTATCAGGACTTTCCGACTGTGGAGGACGGCGTGCGCGGGATGCGTTTCATCGAAACAGTGATCAAATCGGGTAAGAGTAAATCGAAATGGGTGAAGTTTTGAAAAGTCATTACAGATTATTTTACAAAAAAGCCCTTGCCTTTCCGGCAAGGGCTTTTTTGTAATTTACGGGTAAATTACAACCTGATGAGCCTTTCAACCACCATCACATCCCCATTGGAGACGGTAAGCTGGTAGACTCCTTTTGCCAGGTTGGTCAACGGTACCTGGAAATTCATCTCGCCCACCGACTTCTCTATATCCAACACCTCAACGACCTGACCTTTATAATCAGTCACGGTCACCCGCAAAGCTCCCGTCCAATCATTTTTCAAAACAGCCATTGCTGTGCTTCCCCGAACGGGGTTGGGCGACACGAGTAAAACGCCGTCATTCTCCTCAATTGTTTCCTTCGTACTGGTTACCTCCTGGTTCTCAAAAGCCCCCATGTCAGGCAAGTTGACGCGAGGGTTACCCAGGATGTCAAATTCCGGAGTACCCGCAAGTACCGCAGCATCAATACCAGGGCTGTTGGTTGTCAGGTTATAATCAAAAATATCGGGATCAACCAGCGTCGGTTCAACGTTGTTCAGGTCATTTGTATTTGTAAAATATGTTTCCAGCGTGGCATCACTTGACATATTGCCGCCGTTGGAAATGAGCGCAGGTGTGCCGCCTTCTATTGCATAATTATTCCCGCCGCTGTTGAAAAGGATGGAGTTTTGTATGGTCGTGTTGAGAAAGGCCTCGGAAGTTCCCGTCCACTGAGCAATACCAGCTGCCAGATCGCCCGTGTTTTTTGCGATCGTACAATTTAAAATACTGACGCTGACAGTACTCGTGTCAGATGCATTAAGCGACAAGGCTCCCCCGGTACCCGGGCTCAATGCCGAATTTTCCCCAAACAAACAACTGACAATCGACGTATTGGCATCGACCACACTGACCGCTCCACCTTGACTGCCCGACTGGTTTAAAATAAAAGTAGAGTTCAAGATATCAAGCGTAGAAACATCTTCCTCATCTTCACTCAGGTTGATTGCTCCGCCAAACCCACCAGCGATGTTAAACAGGAAATTACAATTTTCGACCACGGTCGATTGGGACTCATCCACACCGATGGCTCCTCCACCGTTGGAGGCCATGTTGTTCTCAAAGTCGCAGTTGGTTACCGTCAGATCAGTAGCGAGGGAATCATTCTGTATAAAGAGCGCCCCTCCCGATGCAGTTAACGAACTGTTGCCAGAGAACGTGCAGTTATCGAAGTTAACACTGGTCGCGTTCAGACCACTGTTCACGGCACCACCGAGGTTCGAACAGCTGTTGTTGATATATTCACAATCCGTAACGGTGTAGGTACCTTCACCATAACAGGTGTGGGCACCGCCCCAACCACCGGAGGAGCCACCTTCAAAGCGGCAATTTTTATAAACGACCTCATCACCATCAGTATCGTTTCTGATGTGACCGCCTGAACCCGTTGAAGAATTATTTAAAAATGTACAGCCGTCCAGTGTATAACTTCCCCGGCTGTTTCTAAATGCTCCGCCGATGCCACTGGTGGCCTGATTGTCGCTGAAAGTGCAATTGGTCAAAACAAAATTATCGACATCGTCCGCATTCATCAAGTCCCCTCCGCTGTAATAAATCGCTCCGGAATTATTAGCCCGGTTGTCACTAAATGTAGAATTTGTAATATTCACATTGGTGCTGGCAAAATTCCAGATCGCTCCGCCTGGCCCAGTTATATTGGTATTAAAACTAAATGTGCAATTTTCCATTTCAACAGCATTAGAACGCAATGCATAAAACGCGCCCCGTACAACCTGGTTATTACTAAAAGTACAATTTGAAATGGAAAACCCATCCACCTCATTCACCATAACCCCGGCACTTTGCGACGAGGCTGAATTCCATGAAAATGACGAATTGTTTATCGAAGAGCCGCTTGTGGACGTAAGAAGGTATACGCAAGCACCAGAGCGGCCAAAATTGTTGTAGAAACTGCATTGATTAATTGTAACCGGACTCTCGCTGTAGATACCTCCACCCGCACGCTGATCAAGATCCAACATACTGTCATCCAACGTATGGCCACCAATGATGGAAAAACCATCGATTACCACGTCCGTCAAATCGCTTTCCACATAAATGACATGCAGTACATTGTCTGATTTATTGACGGTAAAATCATTTTGGATATCATCGTCGTCGAGATCGCCGGAAAGGATGGTCTCGTTGGTAGCCGGATCTCTTTGTGAGAGCTCGGTCTCTGTTCCATTGAACCCTCCATAGAGCGCAATATTTTCTGCAATGTTAAAAGTGGAGTTCAGATCAGGAGTAGTACCTCCTGGCTTGTAAGTACCGGCCGCAATCCATATTTCACCCGAAGTTATATTGGCCAGTGCCTTATCGACGGATTCATAGGCATTGTCCCAAGACGTGCCGTCACTGTTCCCGGTAGCATCCGACTTCACATAGACCTGCGCCTGCAGGTTCCACGAAAAGAATACCGCTATTAAAAAAAAGAAAAGTGGAAAAGAGTAAATGTTCTTCATAATGTTCCGTTTTAATGAAAAATTTGGGTAATGTTAAGAAATGTACAATATACTATCACCGCATTTTCAATGCAGCTCAGGGAGGGGAACTTGGGGGCAGCGGTGACAATGTCTGGTCATCGCTGCCCCCAAAACCCCTATGGTCAAAACGGCTAAAGCCGTTTTCACTACCCATCATACATTTCATAACATCACCAAAAATTGGAGTGACAAGGTACGGAAAAGAAATCGGCATTTATTGCCATTATTCGTCATTCGTGAGGCAAAACATGCTGGTATACCCCATAAAAAAGCAGCATGGTTTGGAACCATGCTGCTTTTTGTTTTTATCGAAAAAAATATCAGGATTATTTTTGAAACACCTCAATCTCATGGTTCCTAATCACCAAGTCGGTGAATTTCCCTTTAAAACGCGTAGCCTTGACGATGTGATTGTCGATCCAATGGTAGTTGCCTCCACGAGGTTTGCCGAACAATATGCCGTGGTACATAAAGCCATGCTTGTCCAGCCATTCTTCCGTGATTTGGCGGTGCTCCTCGGTCCGGGAAGTAAAGAAAGTAATGATGTGGCCGTCCTCGAACCACTTATTAATAATCTTCAAGGCATCGGGGTAAGGTGGTACGAGCGCCATCCGCTCCGGCTCTTCGTTCGGCACATCATCGCAAATGGTCCCATCAATATCGATCATGAAATTTTTCTGTTCCTGGGGGAGAAGGGGGCTGAGCTTTTCCCCTTTCTCGTTGAATTTATCTACCAGTCTGATGTTTTTCTGTTCTTTCATTGTGAAGATGGTTTTTGCTGCCTCTTTTCAGTTAACAGGGAGGAGGCCGAGCGAATTGTATGAGTCAGAGTTAGTGTTAATGAGACGCAAAGTTAATGGTTTTTAAAAGGACAGGCGCTAAAATGTTTTAAAACAACAATAATTTAACGATAAAATAGATGCTAGGATTCAAGTGGAATCACTTTTAAACCCGTGAATACGTACCTTCGCTGAAAGCATTTCGCTCTTTTTGAGTCAATACATTTTACCATGCGTGAAACATCATTTATCCGCCAGAACGAGGCAAAATGGAAAGAATTCGAGCAGATATTGGCGGGCAGCCGCCATGCACCGGAAAAGCTCAACGACCTCTTCATACAGGTGACCGATGATCTCTCCTACGCCCGTACCTTTTATCCCAACCGCTCGGTGAGGGTTTATTTAAATGGCCTGGCGCAGCGCATTTTTTTCAAAATATACAAAGGGAAGAAATCCAAACGCAGCCGCATAGCGGAATTTTGGCTGAACGAGCTCCCGCTTCTTTTGTACCAGGCACGGCATGACCTTTTGTTTGCTTTCCTGCTTTTTGTGGGGGCCATGGCAATTGGCATGTTATCGTGTGCGGCGGAGCCTGAATTTCTCCGTACCATTCTTGGCGACTCCTACGTCGAGATGACCAATGAAAATATTGCTTCGGGTGACCCCATGGCCGTTTATAAGCAGCGGGGCGAGTTCAACATGTTTTTGGGCATTACTCTGAATAACTTGTTGGTGGCGCTCATCACTTTCCTGTTTGGTGTTTTTTATGGCATCGGCACCATAGGCAGCCTGCTTTTCAATGGGATCATGCTTGGTACCTTCCAGTATTTTTTTATTGACAAAGGTTTGTTCGCAGAGTCGTTTCTGGCAGTATGGATGCATGGAGCGTTCGAAATCTCGTCCATCGTCATTGCCGGAGCTGCTGGCATCACGATGGGCAGGGGGTTGGTTTTTCCCGGTACTTTATCCAGGATGCGTTCTTTTCAGTTATCGGCCCGACGGGGAATGAGCATTATGATCGGCACTGTTCCATTGTTCATAGTGGCGGGTTTTATCGAAAGTTTCATGACCCGTTACACCGATGCACCTGATCTGCTCCGGGCGTTTTTCATTTTTCTGTGCCTGGGGTTGGTCCTTTTCTATTTCGTCATTTTTCCCCGCCTGCGGGTGGAAAAAACTACGGCGGATTTGTTGGAAAAACAAAAACTGACCCCCGATCATTTTCGTGAAATTGATTTTACCAGCACTAAAACGACCGGTGAAATATTTACGGACACCTTTCTTTTTTTCAGGAACAATTTCCGGCCGATTGGCTGGGTAGCCGCGATCGGTTCTGCTGGTTATTGCTTGGGTGCATTCACTTTTGCCAAGGTAGACGTCACTGAATTCATCGTTTTTGGACAATGGATGTTTGGCACCCTCGGAGCCATTCCCCAGCTGTTCGTCAACGAATACCACGACTGGCTTTTTGTGATCACTGCCCTGATATTCACTGGCATGGCGTTCACCGTTCATACACTCGTGGAACGGGAAGCACCTGACTTTGATGGGGAAGAGGACCGGCCCTCCAGCCCCACGAGAGTGCATTTGCTTAATTTTTTAAAAATTTTGTCAGTGATCATATTGCTTAACCTGATCTTATTGATCAACGAGTGGTATGCCATCGTTCTTTTGCTGTTGGCAGTGAACTATTTATTGATGTGGTCGCAGATCATGGTATCAGAAGGAGCTGGCGTTTTTAGCGGACTGGCCCGCAATAACAATCTGGCGACGGGGAATTATGGCCCTATGTTCGGCCTTACTTTTTCGCTTCTGTTGTGTGGTGTGCTGTTCTTTTTTATTGTCGACTCGGGTTTCCTGCTGTTTGGGGGCAACCTCCTTTTCATGTTGCTCGATTATTTAAGCATGAATTTTTTGCTGGACGATGCACAGGCTGCCATATTTTTCAGCATTACCCTGACCTTCATCACTATGTTTATTTTACTGCTGGTTTTTGGTTTATTGGTGGCTGGAAGCGGCCTGCAATATTTTTCCAATTTGGAAGTAAATGAAGCAAATTTTTTAAGGGATAAAATTCAGCGGATCGAAGCCATACATCAAATTCGGGGGCTGGAAAGGGAGTCAAACTCCGATTCGGGGGACTTGATACACCGAAGGTAGCTTCAACGTTACCGGTTGCCAAGGGGTAAATCCACGTTGAAATAAAAATATTTTTTGGCATCCGGTTCTGCTTCCGTTGCACAGGTCAGCATATATATTTTGTGGCCATTCCGGTTGAGCAAGGATTGGCTTTTTATGAAATAGCCTTTTTTATCCATCACCAATTCCATGTCCCTCACGCTGCTCACGACGATCGGACTTTTTAGATTGGCGCCGGTTCCACTTTGCATCGGTACTTCCATCAGCTGGTAATATTTTTTATAGCCATTCACCGTACCAAGGCTGTCATTGACCAGCCACGAGGTATAAGCCCTTTCCAGCAGCGCCGCGAGGCTACCTGGGTTTTTCTCTAAAAAATTATCCAATAAATTGATGGCATCCTCAAATTTTTCCCGCCGTCCCAATGAACTGGCTGCATCCAGAATCCTGCTTTCACTCTGGGCGTTGTGTTCTGCATTGATGGCATAACCATAATACAAAAGACTGAGCTGGTTTATATTCAATGTAGTGTCGCCTTCGGCAAATCGGACGGCGAGTTGAGGGAGCAGGCTGGTGTCTTGTTCGAGGCGAAATTTCATCGTTTGGATTGTTTCACCAAAAAGGGTTTGAGCTGCGACAGTGGGAGGAACACTCAACAGGGCAAAAGCAAAAACGAAAAGGCAAAAAGTAAATTTATGATTCAGTGCAGTTATTTCTAAAAATAGTCTTTTCATGGTCCTAATTTGGATAAGGAATCTTTCAAACCGCAAATGTCGGTTAAAATTAGAGAGTTGTGATGGGGAATGATTCAACAAACAAAAACGAAGAAAGCGGCAGCTGGCCAATTCATGCCCGCTGCTCCGACAGCTACTTTCCCACTTCGAAACGAAAACCCAATTGCCGTTCACAGCTCTGTTACCGGATTAAAGTCACATCACCATAAAATTCTTCGACGACTCCATCCACGTATTCAACCCGTGCCTTGTAAGCAAAGACTGCCGGGTTCATTATTTTGTTCCTAAAAGTACCATCCCAGCCGTACGCGGGGTCGTTGGGTGGAAAATTTGCATTATCAAACACCATCCCGCCCCACCGATTGAATACTTTGAATTCCAAAACCTGAGCAACATTATTCCCTGCAAATACATGGAAAACATCATTGATGCCATCACCATTGGGGCTAAAAGCATTGGGGATGTAAATGCCCCTGTCTTTGAGGATCGAGAGCAAAATTTCGTCACTGGCACGGCAGCCGTTTTCGTCCGTAACCACCAGTTCATAAATGACTGATTCAAAAGGCCGTGCATAGGGATGCTCACAATTCGTGCAACTGAGTCCATCCGGAGGGGCCCATTCCCAGATGAGGTTCTGGCCATTGGTAAGGGGGTTCAGTTGAATCGAATCACCCAGCTCCAAAGTAATGTCGTCCGGCAAAACCAACAGAAGATTGGCAAGTGCCTCTAAAGTGACAGTATGTGTAGAATCACAACCGATGGCCCGGCTAAAAACCCCACTATATGTTCCGGTTTCTGTAACCGGTTCATTGAATAAATAGACCGTATCCCCTGGGCAGAATAACATGGTATCATAAGTAAAAACGGGGATCGTAGTACTGACGGCAATCGTATCAACACTGTAGCACCCTAAATCGGTACTCGCCACCACAATTACCTCTATCGTGTCATTCGGGGATGGGCTGATTTCTACATTGGAACAGGTGTCGCAAGCAAATATATTCTTTGGAAACCACTCAAAACGATCAAAACCGTTCAGGAAAATGGACAACGTGTCGCCTTCACAAATGAGGGTATCATTTCCCAAATCAACCATAGAGGCGGGATCTACAGTAATGGTAATTTCATCCATTTGTACCCCACCACAACTGTCGGTCACTTCTACAGAATAGGTGCCGGGCAAGAAAGCGGTATAAGTTTGCTGGTCGTTGCCATCTTGCCACCGGTATCGGTAGAAACCTGGGCCTGCATCAAGTTCCGTCACTGCGTTTTCACAAATGACAAGGTCGGGGCCCAGGTCAAGTGGCGGAGGGGTATAGTTGATTTCAAAGCTACCGATGTTGTTGGTGTAATCACATTCTGCGATGTTGGTGCTGGGAAAATCAGCAGCCAAATCAAAAGGGCCGGGCAGGCTTCCATCGTCGTTGATGATAACATATACCCGTGATGAAACAACAGAAGGAAGCATGATTGCAAAAGTGAGGCAGCTGTCCCTTCTTATTTTTTCCGGAGTTGTTCGGATTTCCCAAACACTGGTGGCCTGATCGGTAGGGTCCAAAAGATAACAAGCAATTGGGGTCCCCTGCTGCAACTCCAGATTGCCAACGTTGCAAATGGTCAGTTCTACGATCATGCTATCGCCTCCGCAGGAGGCTTCGGCCAGTTCCAGCTGTGCGTCTGGCCTTAAGTCACAGCTATCGACGCAAGGAGTGAAGCAAAGTATTTCTTCTTCTAGAACAAAATCCTCAGTGACGGGAAAGTCGGGGAAAAAGCCATCATTTGAATTCATTTCATCCATGTCTACGGCTTCCCAAAAGGCCTGTGCCCAATCTGTTTCAACAATGGTAAGTTCGCTAAAGAAATTGCAACTGTCCTGAGCGGTTGGTTCACCGTCTACGCCCAAACGCGCCAGGAAAATATCCTCATCCGTTCCATCAGTTGTTTTGCCTGAAAAGAAAATTTGTCCATTTTGCCAGAGTAGATCATATGCTTCGTCCACCTCATTGGCAAAAAAACCGTCATAGCTTTTCGACCATTCTATGTTCCCTGATTTATCCGTTTTAAAAAGGAAAATATCAGAACCAGCATTTGGAGAGATTTGATAATACCCCAAACAAGCGTAGCCATCTGGCAGGTTCAGCATTTGAGTGGCCTCCACTTCACCTGCCATCGGAATGTCAAAAGACTTCTGCCATTCAAGGTTTCCATTGACATCCGTCCGATATAGGAAAAGCCCATTGTTTTGGGAAGCACTGGCAAAATCACCACTGCCAAAAACGACCAAGCCATTATCACTGATGATGTCCTTACCGATCAATTCAGGTGAATCGTTGGTGTTGGAGGGAACAAGATAGACCCTCGTCCATAGCTCATTGCCGTTTTGATCCAGACAGGTAATGCCAGGCCGCAGTTGACTTCCGGGGCCGCTGAATGTGCGATAGCGACCAGTGGAATAATATAGCCCATTGAGCAGAATGGTCTGGTGAAACAATTCAAACCCGTCCAAGCCGTATTCCCTGGTCCAGACATTTGCTCCTGAATTGCGGGCAACCTCCATGGCCAAGGCATTGGTCGCCAATAGTGATCCAGACTGGCCAAAGATGTTGTAATTGCCACCCGGCGATTGCTCTAAAATGGTAAAATATCCCTCAAGTGCCGGGTCAGCAATATCTATTTCATTAGACCAAATGAAGTTATCGTTTTGCCAATCGTACTTAAAGGCAAAGGCCTCTACATTGCCGCCAAGCTCCCTCGTCTGGCCGATGCCGATCAGGTCATTGTCACTGTCCAATTTAATTTCCCATATGAAATCGCTGGCATCGCCCGTCGGGTCAAATTTTCGGGTCCACTCCAGATTGCCCTCTCCATCCAGTTTGGAAATCATGGCTTCGATGCCTTTGCCACCGCCCAGAAAAAAACCACCACCAGGAGCGGACGCCATAGCATGGCCAAATTCGTCTTCTTGGTTGGAGCCGTATGTTTTAAGGAAGGTCGTATCACAATCGGACGTTTGTTCACATTCGCAGCCTTGGAGATCTTCGTAAGGTGCCGCAAAATTTGCGGGAAACGCAAGTGAAGCACTATGGTTTAACTGGCTTGGCTGAGCGGTTAAATTGATGCTACTGTTGGCCGGATTGCCGATAGGGGTCATGATGACCTCCAGTTCATTGACAACAATGCATTCATCATCTATGCTTCCATCAGATCTTGTTTTGATTAAAATAATGTCTCTATCCCCTCCATAGCTGTTAGTTTCAGCGGTGAAATAAATAAAATTACCGATCGCCAAAATCTGCGACTGTCCCGTAAACCACAGTTCTTCATGGCCACTTCCACCATAACTTTTGGCCCACGAGGGATTGCCGTCCTTATCTGTTTTTATTAAAAATAATTCACCCGGTGATTGTCTCTCATGACCATACAATAAAAACCCATCTGGCGTAGAGACAACCTCCTCCCCCCACTCATTGGAGAACTGAACAATGTTGTATCTTTTTGCCCAGTCCAAGGCGCCGTTCAATGAATTTTTTTGAAAAAACAGATGGGTCTGTGTTGCACTGGTACCGTCATCATCCCCGCCACCAATCGAATAAAGGCCACCTGCATCTTCAATAATATCCCGGGCATACAATCTGGCAACAGCATTTAAAGGAGTAAAAGAAAGGTTCGACCAATTCTCATTTCCGTTCAGGTCAAAGCTGGAAACCGACCAACGCATATTGGCCGTTCCTCCGCCGTTGGTATACCTGCCGGCAGCAATCAGTTCATTGTTGACTACCGTTACTGCATTGAACGTTTCAGAACTACCAAGGTCATAGCTATTGAAAAGGTTACCGGTTTCGTTGCCATTGTTGCGGTCGAGATAGATGAATACGCCATCTTGGCCGTCACTGTCATCGTCATTCAAATAGACCAAGTAATCCCCACCTGTCTGAGGTTCCAAAACGCCCCATGCCCTTGAGCGGTTTTCAAAATTCCTGGTCCAGAGCACATCGTCATTGACCGGGTCATATTTAAACACGAAAGCCCTAAAGCTGGCAATATTCCCGTTATGGCCGTATCCACACCCCACAATGTTGTTATCCGCATCTACGATTATTTCGGAAATAACATCCATTTGATTGGAAAAATGAAACACTCTTTGCCAAATGGGAACCCCCGAAATATCCATTTTGATGAGCAATGTCCGCTCACCACTGGTGGCCGACAAATACAGGTTGCCATCATTCGATTTGATAATGGAATACCCTTCTTCGTCTTCGCTGTCTTCTCCAAAAATGCGGACAAAGGTCGAATTCTCACAGTCGCCGGTAGGTTCGGCCACAAAAACCGGCAGGCAAAATTCATTTTCACAAAGACCATTGCTCGCTATCAAACAGACATCATAGATACCCTCATTCTGAAATGTCCAGGAAAAATCGGTATCAGTACCTTCTGTTACGCCATTTATCTGCCATTCATACTGGCTGGCGTTTTGGCTTTGGTTCGTGTAATTGGCAGATTGGCCAGGAGCGGGGTAGAAATTGTTGGTGACAAATTCGGCCTGCACTGGGCAGGTCACGGTTATCTGCTGGCATATTTTATCGGAGCAATTTGGATCGGCATTGCCGATTTCAAGGCATATTTCAAAAAAACCAACCTGGTTAAACGTATAATTTGCATTAGCGCTATTGGCAAAACCAACTCCCTCTATCGTCCAGTTTGAGTTCGTGTAATTGGTGGAATTATTGACAAAGTTGACCGTCCCCCCCACGTCTAAGGTAGTCATATCAGCATTGAAAGCGGCCGTCAATGGACTGGTGCAGGGATCGAGGCAGGCACTCGATTCAAGCAGGCTCTGGCGGACATTTTCAATGCTAAAAACCATGCGGTCGGTCTGTCCCTGAGTAAAGGCAGAATAACAATCCCAATCGCCATAGTCCATATAGTTCCAAAACATATCATTTTCATCTGTTGTAAAACCAGAATCGGTATCCGTGCTGCAAGAGTTCATCGTGCCATTACAGGGCACCGCAGCTGTCGAATTATCAGGTGGAGTATCACAAACCCGGTCACCGTCGGCCAGGCAATCATTGTTTGGGCAGCCTCCCTGAAAAGTATGGTAAACACCAAGGTAATGCCCCATTTCATGAACGATCACACTTGAACTTCCAGGATCGTTTCCAAACCAGCTGGCCTCCATCATGATACCATCCTCTGCACTCCCGTGCGATGCGGGGAAATAGGCATAACCAGCCACGCCACAGCCAGCAGCATTGCTACAGATTTCCCGCACCAGCCAAATATTGATGTATTGGGTGGGATCCCAGCGACTCAAATCTTTAACGGCAATGTCATCATCTTCCAGCACCATCTCCGTGAATGGGGAAACAATCCGATTTATCCCGGAGGCTGCATTGCCATCTGGGTCGCGGCGGGCCAGACAAAAAGCAAAACCTGTATTCACGCCCGTATTCTGGTCATAATAACCAACATTTTCAAATGCGTCGTTTAAATGTTGGATGCCTTGCAACACCGTAGCATCATTTATATTTTCAGCACCATTTTCATGGATGATATGCACTACCACAGGAAGGGTAAAATCCGCTTTTTCAGCTCCCGCCGGAGCGGCTGCGTTTTTTTTCAAAAACTCATATAGTTTTTTTTCAAAGGCAGTGTGAAATGTCTTTTTGTCAGGGAATTTTTGCCATAGGTTTTCGTGAACCAATTCATGTGCACAAAATTCAGTACCGGATGATAAAGCCAACGAGTGATTTTCGGCTGCATCCGGCAATAGACCATTACCCGTTTGTGATAATGCAAACCAACAAAAGAACAATGACAGGAAAAGAGCTAGAAAGAGAAGGCGGTAATTCCTAAACATGTTTTTTATTTTACCAAAAAAAATAAATATACAAACAAGGGTGGTCAGCTACCATTTTAGAACCATAATCTTAAAGTTGTGTCATTATTTAGCGAAAACTACTTCCTTAATTCCACATCAATTCCCATCCTCCGCATCAGCAGGGTGGCATTAAAACTTTTGCTTACACCATTTTTCAATTTATAATCAAAATCCAATTCACCATTTTTCACTTCAACCTCCATGCACAGGTTTTCGATGGCACCACCGGAGGTTGCTTCCATTTTACCGAGTTCAAGATCGTGGGTAGCGATCAGGCCTCCGCCTTTTAAATCAATCAATTGTTGGATCAATGCTTCCGACCCCGTATGCCGATCTACCGAATTGGTCCCTTTTAATATTTCATCCAGTAAAAAGAAAACGGATAAATGATCACTTTCATTTTTTCCTGCTTTTTTTACGGCTTCAATAATTATTTTTAAACGCTTTAATTCGGCATAAAAAGAAGAAGTGCTTTCGTGCAATGCATCTACCGTGCGCATACTACTGTATACTTGCAGGGGCGGCAGTTCCAATTGGCCTGCACAGACCGGGCTCCCCGTTTGTGCCAATACAATATTAATTCCGACCGTTCGCAAGAAAGTACTTTTTCCCGCCATGTTCGATCCGGTAATTAATTTAATATGGCCATGTACCGGCATGGATATATCATTGCAAACACGGCTTTTTTTATTTATTAATGGGTGGCCTAATTCAGTTGCACTTAAATTATATTCCTTATTTATTTTTGGTAAAACCCAATCAGGATTATTGTACCATAAATTAGCAAAACTGGAAAGCGTTTCAAACTCACATAATGCCTCGAACCAGATGGGCAAATTATCCCGTTGTTTAGCTTTCCAATTTTCTAAATGATTGACCCAGCGCAAATCCCATAGGGTAATTAAATTCAAAAAAATGGCGAAAAAATTATAGCGTACATTTAATTGAGAAATTATGTAAGACAGTCGCTGAATATATTTTGAAGCAGGCTGCCCATTTAATAAAAGCGGTTTTTTTAATACTGATAATTTCTCCGAATTAAATTCCTGGCCTTCAATATATTTTAATAAACGCGCATATCGGGAAAGCATATTATCCGCGTAAGTAGTACGTAAATGAATGCGGTCGACCCGCTCTTTTGTTTTTCCTAAAATAATTCCGGGAGGTACGAGCCACAGCAATAAAAACACTTGCCACGGCACATAAAAAACCCAGATTAAAATACAGATAAAAAACCAGATGGGCGCAAAAATATAGGCCGCTTTCATCCATTTATTGCCACGGACCATATCTTCATCTTCCAACCAGTCATTTAACATTTTTAAATGGCCGGGATCATCTTTGACTTCATTGCCGTAGGCCCTGAAATGTTGCCGCCAGTCCAGCATATTTTTTAATTCAGCAATTGCATCCTGCCTTTTATTGATTTCATTAATGGAAGCGGGTTTTGACAAATAGCCGGCCAGCCGGTCGCGGCCAATGACCGTGGTTGCCCGGCAACAATATTGAAAAAAAGAATAATCGCCATACAGGTCGAGGTCAAGGGCATTGGGATGGTCAACATTCAAGTACTCTTGCCCCGAAGGGAAAACAGTATAATCATGTTGCAGGGCATTTTTTTCTTCTTCATTTATTTCCGAGAGGCGCTCGAAGTGTTTGGCGCCGGTCAGCATTTTTGTATGCCATTGCATAAGCCGGTAAAAGCCAAACAGGAAAACAAATATGAATATTGTCAGTGCCAGCCAATGCACGTTTCCCAATAGAATACCGATAGCAATGGATACAAAAAATACAGTTATCCGTACTATGGAAAAACGGTCGTACCGCTTACGGAGCACCTGTGCCTGTTGGGAAAACTCCAGTTGTCGCTGTTGGTATTGTTCGGAGATATTTTGCACTCTTTTGTTTTTAAGGCAACACGGACGGCCAGTCCGAGGCCAAGATGCCCGGACTGGCCGTCCGTGTATTTATTAAAGAGTGCAAAGAAAGGAAATTGACAGCATAAAATTAGCTCAGCCAAACTCTCTGATAAAAGGCGTCACAAATCGGTCATTTCGGGCATAAATAGCAAAGACAATTTTTTCAAATGCATTGTCAAACTTGGCATCGATCACTCCCCGAAAATAGCGGGCCATGTCATCGGGATTGTTGCGGAAAACACCACAGCCCCAGGCACCCAGTACAATTATACGATGATCGTTGGCCAGTGCAATGGCCAGTACCTTTTCAATGCGCCTGCGCATAGTTGGTTCAATACGAGCGATGTTCTCCGGTTCACGTTGCAAAACCACACCTGCATTAACTGCGGGTGAGGTTATCACTGCCGTACAATCCAGACGATGGAGGTTAGCCCCATTTTCATCTTTAAAAATTGGAACTGCGGGACTGTAAATCATGTGGTCGGTGTACATGCACGATTTCATTTTCCGATGTACCTCATAATACGTTCTTGCCCTGAGCAGACATGGATAAAGCCCCGTTGCCCGGGCAATACTCTCTTCTTGTGCTTGTGCACCGCCCAAAAAGCCCCCGCCCGGATTTTTGGCCGAAGCAAAATTGAGGCACAATACATGCCGGGCCCCTGCATAGATCAATTGGCGAGCTGCATCCATAGTCGTTTCCCGGTTGACGATTATTGCTGTTTTACCGCCGCCATACGGTCGAACTTGCAGTTCTTTGATCAACTGATCCGACCCTTCGGGGGTATAAAGCCTGGTGTTGTTTTCAGCATAAGTTTGTTCTTTCTTAACCGAAATTGTTTCACCGTCAGGGTTAATGAAATATCCCTGTTTTATGATTTTGAGCGTATCTGCTGCTATGGCTTTTCTTTTCATTTTAAATCTATTTTATTTTGCGTATTTATAACACTAAATAACTGTTTGTTATATTTGGTTCCCCATTTGGTTCTTTTTCTGAAAAAATTCAAGTCCTCCAGTTATGAGGTTTTAGAATTCCTTAACTCCTTTTAGAGCATTGAAATCGTCTAAAATTCGTTCAGACAAATAAATTTATTGTGATGTGCTTCTGCTAAACAATAAGAACCGTTTCTTTGTATTGTTTTTTAGAAAATCAGCATGAAGATGGTTTCTGATTTTCGGTTTTGGTTTTCATTTGCCGAAAACTGAAAACCAGAAACCAATAATCCGAGTATAAATCTACCATGAAAAAACTATTGATCTTCCTGACAGGACTATTCATATTGACACTGACCGCTCCTTTAATGGCGCAAAGTTCTGGCAACAGCATGTGGAAAACGCTTTCAAAGATTACCTATAAAAAGGAGTACGATGAAATGTTGGGATTTAAAATAGATGTCCCCGTTTTCAGTCAGGACGTACTGGCACTCGAAGGGCAAGAGGTCACCATTACGGGCTACATCATTCCCGTGGAGGGCTATAAAAGCCATAAAGAGTTTATCTTCTCTGCCTATCCTTACAACATGTGCTTTTTCTGTGGAGGAGCAGGCCCCGAAACCGTCATGGAGGTGAT
The DNA here is from genome assembly GCA_039819485.1 of Bacteroidota bacterium. Classification (GTDB taxonomy): domain Bacteria; phylum Bacteroidota; class Bacteroidia; order Chitinophagales; family Saprospiraceae; genus UBA6168. The sequence continues at coordinate 20,135 of JBCBRY010000051.1, forward strand.
CGCTACCGAGGCAGTACCTTATACTGCCGACCCGGTGACCATCAAGGGCATCCTGCGTCTGAATGCTACGGATATCAACCGGCTGATGTATGCTTTGGAGGAGGTAAAAAAAGTGAACTAAGATTTAAGTTTTAACTGACCAAACTTCGGAGGCTTACCAGATTTGGTTGCATATATTTTCACAAAACAAATTTTACCAACTATGAAAAAATTTCTCAAAGACCTTGTTGACAAAGCAAAGGACACTATTGAACATGCGTCTGAAGACATTAAAGAAGTCGTGGATGCGGTAACAGAAGATGCTGGTAAATTGGCAGAACAGGCCAAAGAAAAACTGGCGGACGCCAAGGAAGAATTCTCGGAAAGCTTTGGCGAACCATCAGAAATAATGGACAAAGCCAAACAGACATTTTCCGAAGCTACTGAACGCGTAAAAGAAGCAGCTGAAGGTGGCTTTTCCGGTGCATCAGAACTGATTAAAGAGACCACTGACAAAGTCAAAGACGAGTTTACGGAGCATGTCGGCGAACCAAGTGAACTGATTGCCAAGGCCAAGGATAAGATCACGGAAACAGGTGAAAAGCTATCCGCTGCAGCAAAGGAAGAATGGCAGAACGCCAGTGAAAAACTGGACGAGTTGAAAGACTCAATGAAAGATGAGGAAAAATCTGCTTAACAGGTTTTTCGGTGAAACAAAAAAGGGCCGCAGGTTAAAACCTGTGGCCCTTTTTTGTTTCACCGAAAAAACGCTTAACGCAAAATCGTCACATTTCCTTTTTTGGTAAACTCCATCCCATTAAAACAATCAGCTCTTAAATAATAACCGAAGACATCCGGCGAAAGTCGCTTGCCTTTATAGGTTCCATCCCAGCCAGTACCCTGATCGTTGGTACGGAAAACGAGTTCACCCCAACGGTTGTAAATGGACAATTCCATATTTTCAATGATATTGCTGCGAACGAAAAGTACATCGTTGTTGCCATCTCCGTTAGGGGTAAATGCATTGGGAACAAAGATGTTCGGCTCTGCACAATCGGGGTTCAGCACTTCGATCAAAACCATTCGTTCGGCACTGCACCCTTGCTCATTGGTAGCGATCAATACATATTCGGTCGTCTCCAAAGGCGCGGCCTCTGGATTATGGACAAATTCATCAGGAGACAATCCATCTGCCGGCACCCATTCAAACAAAAGGTCTGGATCAAAGAAGGTCAGATCTAATTGAGAAAATTCTCCTGAATTAAAATAGATCGTATCCATTGTAGATGTGATGTCCCCTAACAACGGCTCGACGTCATAATAATAGACGGTCGTACTGACCGTCGAAGAGCACTCGTATTGGTTTTTTATTAAAACCGAAAATTCCTGCTCATCGGGAATATCATCAACCACTATGCTACTGCTGTCGCCCGCAGCATCTACGATAAATTGCTGTCCCGTCCAATTACAGAAAGTCAATATTTGATTGATAGAATCATTGTTAAATACTTCGATCAGGTGGACTTGATCCTCTTCGCAGAAAATTGAATCTCCATCAAGAGTTACATCGATTCCAAAGGCATTGACCGTCACTGAAGTAGTATCAAAACAACCAGATGTATCTCTGGCAACGGCAAAATATTCAAAGGAACCGTGTTCGGGCATCACGGTTATTTCATCTGCACATTCAAGCTGAGTATTGGACGAACCCTCATACCAACATATTTCTTCCACAATGGGGGAAATAACCGAAGCCGACAGCGTTACGTCCGTCGTATCACATAGAGTCGTATCTGGCGATGGAGTTGTCGATAATTCGATATAAGGATTCACAATCACGTTGACGCTGCCTGAGTCAACACACGTTTCCTCTGCATTGGCCCCTGAGATGGTGACGAGGTACTGCTGCGTTTGCGATAGGGTCGCGACTGGATTGGCACATGTATCACAATCCAGACCTAAGGCGGGCGTCCACGTATAATTCAAAAGGCTGTCCGCCCCTTCATTTATGGGCGTCGGAACGTCAGGGCAGATGGTGACAAATTCCCTGAAAGTCGGAACAAAAACATAGGTGGTAATAGCCGCAGTATCTTCCTCCGTACACCCCCACTGATTGGTGACAAACACCGAAAAAGAAGAAGTTTCACCCTGGGCAGCAGTCACGTCAACACAGGGGGAAGTATTGTCTCCCAAAATTTCACCATTGCTGAGCGAAATCCATTCATAAGACAATGTATCGTTCGGGTTCAGATTTTCGATACAGATATTGTAAGATTCCTGTGGGCAAGTATCAATGACTCCTTCGCCATCCAAAGAAAGAGATAAGGCCCGGTTGAAAACATCAACCAAACTGGCCATAGAACAGCCAAATTCATCGGTTGCCAAAGCGGTGAATGTTTCTCCTGTAGATGGGTTAGGCATGAATGAGTTGCCCAGGTGAACGGTATCCCCATTTTCATCCAACCAAATGAGACTCGTCGCAACGTTCGTTTCAGTATTCAGCTCAATGGCATTACCGCAAGTGAAAGTATCAACCAAACCAGTAATTTCAATCGGCTCGGGCACGAAACGGGTCACCTCGACCGTATCCGCACATTCATCCAAACCAAAACTGGTGGAAACTATAATGGTAAAGTCAGTCGACCCTGTCAGTACTGCCGTAGGGTTAGGTGAGAGTGAGTCAAACCCAAGGACTGGTGACCAGATGTAATTTAAGCTGGAATCTGCTCCGGGGTTCAGCTCCGTTGGCGTACCGATGCAGATCGTGTCATTTGGCGCTATGCCCGGCTCAAATAAATAGCCATCCAGGGCCAACGATAGGGTATCCAGGCAACCATGCTGATTTTCAATAGCAACAGAATAAACAATGATTTCTCCTGCTGGCGGGGTCAAAATCATCACCGCTGCATTCGTATCTGGTTCAAAAACATACGCAGGATCAGAAGCAAACCATTGATAGCCGATTATGTGCTCATCAATGTTATTGGTGGCTTCCAACATAATTTCATCTTCCGGGCAAGTATCTCCACCGTTGGGGATATCAACATCCATGACTTCATTGATTACGAAATAGCTGGTCGTATCTGTACAACCATATTGGTCTGTCGCCAATAATTCGTAACGGGTGTCTACCTGCGGGTAATGCGTTAAAACATCGCCCGTACCAACCGTCCCGTTTGGAGGAAAAGCGGTCCATTCATACTCAATTTCGTCCACTGGCGATGTAGCCATCAACGTAATCGGATCGCCACAAGTCAAGGTATCGCCAGTTGCTACTACATCGATGACAGGTGGGACAAAAACTGTTACCTCCTTAATTATGGAGCAAGTATCGGGAATAAAACTGGTCACCATTACGCTGTAGGTCGTCGTCTGGGAGGGCCAAACTTGTGGGTTTACCGCACTGGTACTGTCGATGGCGACATTGGGAAACCAATCGTAAACAAAACTCACATCACCTGTTGGATTCAGGAATACCGAATCACCCGGGCAAAGCACCAACGAATCAGCCAATGGAATATTTGGAAATTCAAATTTGATGAATTCATTATCACTTCCCAGACAGCCATTCGAGGTCCAAATAGTCAATGTCACGCCCAGGTCATCGCCAGTTGTCAAAGGAAAAATGGGGTTTTCTTCATTTGAGGTCATGCCATTGCTGAGTTCCCAATAAAAACTGTCAATCGTGATGTTGTTGATGTTGAATGTGGTCGCATTAAAAAATTGAATGGACACACTGTCTTCACTACAATCAACATAAGCAAAGTCAATATCCACTGTGAATTGCGTCTGACTGATGATCACCTCTTTTTCAATTGGCTCAAAACAATCCAGCGGAAAATCAAGGGTAAGAATCACATTGAAAGTATCTTCAGAGGGATAAGTGTAGGTAGGGTTTTCTAAAGTGGAAACATCATTGGTAGTCGTCGGATCACCAAAGTCCCAGAGATAATTATAGGCTCCCGTACTCAGGTTGAAAAATGAAACTTCCGACCCATTGCATTCTATTTCAAAATCAAAATCGAGTTCATTATTGACGTCCAATACATCTATCTCAACCGCTGTGGCAGTATCGCACCCAAACTGGTTGGTGGCTGTTACTGTCAGGGTTTGATTGCCGGGAACTATAATAAAATCCGGGTTACTGGTTGTTGTTGTTCCAGGTTCGAAGGCGCTTGCCGGTGTCCATTGCCAAGTCAACGTATCGTTGCTATCACTGTTCACAGCAAATACATTTAACGGATCATCGGAACAAATGGCCTGATCTCCAATGGCCTGAATATCAGGTGGGCCACCAACTACTTGAACGGTATCGAAGTAATGACAGTTAAATTCATCCGTCGCCCGAACGATGTAATTATTATAACCTGAAACGTCGACGGACAAAGAATTTGCTCCCGCTGAAAGCAGCACGCCATTTTCGTTAAACCAATTGTATTCAACCGGCACCAGGGTCGTTGAAGCAATTAAGGTAGCCGAGGTATCACAAGTAAGGACATCTCCCGAAGTGACCAGTCCAACATCATCTGGAACAACAACTGTCACTTGTCTGGTGATGAAGCACGTATCTGCAGAGATATTTTCCACCATGACCGTGTAGGTCGTGGTCTGAGCAGGATTAGCAAATGGATTCGGACAATCAACACAACTCAGCCCTTCAACCGGAAACCACTGATAAGAATAATTGGGATCCCCGCACGCATTTAAAGTTACTCCTTCTTCGAGGCAGCCCTGCACTTCCCCATCCACCAGGCAAGGCAGTTCCGTCAAGTCTATGTTCAGGGAAGTTGCTACCGTTTCATCCACGCAATCTTCTTCCGTTATGATGGTTAATTTGACAATCAACTCTCCTTCCTGATCAATTGCTATCGTAGGGCTGCTAGACTGGGAAGTACCATTATAAACACCACTAAATTCCCACAACCAGTTATCGGTATTGAACTGATTATTAATTGATACATCGAAAAATGAAACGGCCACTTCTCCGTCCTCGCACTGCACGAAATCAAAATCAAAATCGGCTTCGAGTATTTTTTCTTCAAGGACAATATCCCTGGTAATCGTATCAGCACAAACTGCTCCCGGTCCAGTGATCAAGGTTATCGAATAGGTACCGTAATCAGGATAAATATAGGTAGGTGCTGGCAGGGTTGAAATATCAGTCACCACATTCGGATCGCCAAAATTCCAAACGTACCCAGCAGGTGCATTCAGGCTATTGTTGATGAAATGAACAACCCTTGCATCGCAATCTGTATCTGGCTCGAAATCGAGCGATACCTCCGGGTAAACATTGACCACGACTGTATCAACGGAAATACATAGATCGTCATAACCGGTAATTGTAACAGCATAATTGTAAGTTGCGGGCTGACTTGGCGTCACTGTTGGATTAGCCAAAGTCCGTTGACCGGACGGTACCGGCGGTGCCCACTGGTAGGTAAATCCATTGGTCAGTCCATTTGGGTTAAGCTCTGTGGATTCCCCGATGCAGATTTCGATCAAATCTGGCAAAAAATCTGAAGGGTCATTCAAACCGGTCTCAAAATCAACCGTCTTTACCTGCTCACATCCATTGAGCGAACGCACCGTCAGGTTGATCGTTCCATTAGAAGGGTTAGGCACTGTGAACACGGTATCTTGTGCAGTCGATGTCAAAGTGTCATTTTCAACAATGACTTCCCAGAACCATTCTGCCGGCGGCGAGACAGGGTCAGCAGATAAATCCTCCAACAACAGAACTGATTCTTCCGTACAGTCAAATGTTTGCCATGAAAAATCAGCATTCAGGGAATTGAACTGTAAAAACAGCGGTGCATAAGTTGTGTCCACACAATCCCAACCTGGCTCTGCCACCAGCATGATCTCGTATTTGCCTGTGTCCGGAAAGGTGAAACTTGGTTCAAACTCATCAGAGAAGAAAACCGTATCAAGTCCTTCTATGTAGTACCACAAAAAGTTATCTGGACCATTGGTGTTGTTACCAAAATTGACCGTCAGGTCATCGCACTGAACATTATTGGCGTCTATCTCTGCATCTACCTGAACACATTCCCCCACATTGTATTGAAAATCTCTTCTGGTGACCGACAACAATACGCCGTTACGGTATTCTTCCACCAAAACACCCACCACGAACTGGCCTTGGATTTGCGGAAAGCCCGTAATCAGCCCTGTATGTGGATCAATGCTCAATTCTGCCACAGAACTGGGCCCCAAGATCGCTTCCAAATTATAGGGCGGGTCAATCCAAACGACCGTATCATATGGAGGCTCGCTGGCGTAGCCAGGTCCGGGGTTGGGAGCCTCGATCGTCGCTCCTGTAAACGGAGTGTAGAAACGGTAAACCAAACTGTCATTCTCTTGCCTAAAGGTATCCCTGGCGGCATGAGGATGTTCAATTGCTTTTCCAACACAGACAAAAATGGGTGGATAAAAATCAAATTCGGGACTACTGTTACAGATCGCTCTGGATTCCGGGGTTATGTAGGTGTAATAAGTAGAGCCGGTAGAATCAGGTATTTCTATATTAGAAATAGTCATGTTTCTACAACACCGCTGATAGACCAAATAAAACCCACCGGGTGTATCGATTGTAAACTCCCCCTCATAATAAGCACGCTCCACACAGACATCTTCGGGTGGCAACAAACAAGGGTCCGCAGAAATGTTATTGTCCAGCGTTTCAATAATGAGGGGTTCAAGCCGGATATTAGGGTCTTCAAGATATACTCCGTTTTCGTCAAAAACATTCACATAAACGGGATCGTCAAACCCTGCCTCGCCATAAAAACAATCACGGTACACATCCAGGATCACCTTATACCGGTTAGCGGCAGCATCAATGCACTGGTACCTGATCTCCGCACCGATGATGTGCGACGCCTGAACCGGAACAATCCAGGCCATTGCCATCGCCAGGAAAAGCGAAAGCGATAATTTGTAAATAATATGCTGATGTTTATTCATGTCTAATTCAGATTCATATTTTTGATCAGTTTTCCGCTACTCTTCTCGCCCCAATGATGGCGACCTTCCTTTCAAAAGAGGCCTGTACCGAGTAAATGCTTTCGCGCTCATCATCCAGGCGGTCACTGATAAATTGCGGTGCCAGTTCTTCCCCGTAACCCACCACTTCCAAAGTGATGCGGCCATCTTTTACAAACGGTTTCAGTATACCGTTTCGCCAAGTTTCGAAATGATTTTTCAGGCAGGAAGAACGGCGCAGGGAAAGGCTGTAGTTATAATCCGCACTGGCCCGGGGGCTGGTAAATCCCTGAATAACCAATTCTACCTTAAAGCCTCCATCTTCCATGATTTCCAGAATATTTTCAGTAAAAACCTCCAGGCTCAGATAACCGTTATTGACCTCTCTTTCAAAGAAAGCGCCCATCCGCCGGGTAGAGGTCAGGCTATCAAATCCAGTCAGGGATTTCACGTACTCTTTTACGTATAAGTCCTTTTTGGCCATGTATTCCGCCCAGGTCTCTTTATAAGAAAATTCAGTGGTCGTTTTGCGGGTACTGGGATTGGGATGGTCGTTATCAAAATAGATGACCAGGGGTGGAAAATCCTCGATTTCTTTGGGTTGGAGCAACAGGTCTTCTTCGAGCTTTAGGGTCGTCACGTCCGTTCGCAGATCAATGTTCACCGTATCTGAAAAATAAGCCACCTTAGAACCGATCAACTGGTAGTTTTTGCCTCTTTCCAACACAAAGGAAACATCGTTGCTATCGTCATTCTTTTTAAAATCAACTTCCTGGCCGTCAATGACCAACCTCACCTCTACGCCTTTCAGTTTATTCATGGTTTTTTTATTAAACGAAAAAACGTCGAGGTCAACCGTTTCGGGAACGAGGTATAATTTCCGTTCAATACTTCTCGATTGCTGGTTGTCAGGCAGCCGCATATCTATTGTGTCCCGGATGGGAAGGAACCCGTTCCGGGTGGCAAGAAGGACATATTCCGTATTTCTTTTCAATTCAAAATTGAAATCATTGCCATCATTATTGGTTTTATCGGCCAACTTCAGTTCACCCGTTTGCGTAAGTTCAAACAGTTCGATCTTCACTCCTTCCAGCGGCTCACTATTTTTTTTGTTAAATGTCAAAACATCCAGGTCAATTACCTGCACGGCGAACTTATAAATGTCAAAACAACAGGCCTCCAGCTCAGGTACTACATATTTACTCCCCAACCGCTTTGACGAAAAAAAACCGTTCAGACGTGCCTGGTCGATCCAAAAATGAGTATCATCGTAACTAGAATTGTAAGGTGGCAATAAATGCTCGATCTCTTCCCATTCCCCATCATTGCGAAGTGTTTTGTAAATGTCATGACCTCCAAACCCCTGGCGCCCATTCGAACTGAAGTAAAGGGTCTGACTCTGGTTGTGGAACATGGGCGTGGCTTCATCTCCGGGCGTGTTCAATTCAGTCACATTGACAGGTCTTGAAAAAGTAGAATCATTCTCTAAGGTGGAACACCAAATATCAAAACCGCCGACGCCCCCCGATCGGTCGGAAACAAAGAACAGTAAAATTTTACCGGTTGAATTGTCTTTTCCTAAACTGGGGTCAGTAGCCGTAAAACCTGCCTGATTGATATAATTGGGCAAACGGACCGGTTCACCAAATTCCCCGGATTTGGCAATATTCCGATAGTGAATCTGGCACTGAACTTCGGTCGACTCACCCACATAATCGCACAGGGTGTAATAGACCCGGTCTCCTTTTTCCGTAAATACCGAATGCGCAGTGTGTCGTTTTTCATCATTGAATACCACTCGCTCCGCGTTGCTCCCATCTTTCCTGGCCCTCATAACGATGCTGAACGGCTGGGGGTCTTTCCCTTTTTCTACAACCCTGAAATCATTTTGCGTGGAGTAATATAAATAATCGCCTACGAGCACAGGGGCAAATTCGGAGACATTCGTATTTACCTGGTTTTCTACAGAATCCACGATAACGTCTTCTTGTAGAATGGTAATAGCCTCGATGGCCCAGTTGAGGTCTTCTACCTCTCGCCTGGCCTTCTCTGCATAATTGGCATATTTTGAGGCAAACTGATCAGCAAATAGCTGATAGTATTGTTGAGAGGCCAGGTAGTTGCCAATCTTTTTATTGACGCTGCCCAACCAATACAACGCCAGCGCATATGAACCAGTGGAATCAGCCGAAACGACCTTTGTATAAACCGAATCAGCGATCGAGTAGGCCTCAAACAGACGGGCGGACTCGGCATACTTAAAAAGAATTTCCTGGCTTTCTCCTTCTATTTCCATCGCCGTTTGGTAATGAATCATGGCCGAATAATAATCCTTCATGCCAAACTCTTCATCCGCAGCCTTGATGTACTGCTTATAGGTCTGCCCGTTGGCCAGGCTTAGCACAAATGCGCAAAAGCCCAGTGAGAGGAAAAAATATTTCATGATAAACAATGTTCGTTTTTGGATAAAAAACAGCCGGCCCGCAGCCGGAATTTGGGATATTAAATTAACGGACATGCTTTAAACGCCCGTAATGGATATACTTTTTTGATGATGTAACGAACGGCAATTTCCGGCCCTCCGTTGCGGTTGGTCGCCGCTGAAAAATCGGACACATTGATGTCCCAGCTCAGGCCCACCATCAGTTCGCGATAATGGAATTCCGCCGCCGGAATGAAGGCATCGCCAATGGCATTGAAGCGATAACTAAACCCGAGCTGAACGGCCATTTCTTTCGATTTTTTAGTACTTAAAAAATAACGATACCCTACTCCTGCCAATGCTTCCCGGTACTCACCTTGCAACTGGTAGGTGGCATGCCCAACCAAATCCCCGTTTTGGTTCATCTGGAAAGTCGGCATGAAATAAATGCTCATCCTGATCGGCAAGCGGCTTTTTTCTGTGCTCAAAAAACTCTGGTCCGGGCGGTTGAGGTGAAAGGCTCCTGCCCCAAGGTCAATCTTTGTACGCTCTTTGCCTGCAAATTTGTTGCCCTGGCCCCGCCAGTTGAACCCAACACCAAAATCAGGATAAATAATGTTGGTGTCGTCAAAATTTTCATTCGTGGCCCGGTCAGGATTAAAGACACTACCCGACCATTGGTTGTCAAACGTGTAGTTGCCAAAATCGAAATTGCGCTGCCCAAAGCCAGCGGACACACCAATTGTCATAAAATTTTGACGGTCAAGCATCCTGGTAAATGAGCCGCTCAATTGAACATTGGTATTTTCCAGGTTCCCGTCACCAGCCTTATCATAAAAAACATTGATACCGCCACTCCACCACCATTTGGTGTGAGCCATGGTGTAGAATTTGGTGTCGGCCATTGCCTGCACCGTTCTAAATGGCGAGTTGGCTGAGTTCCATTGACTTCGGTAAAGGCCGCTGAAACGGATATCGCCCCCCGACACACCGGTCAGTGCAGGGTTGGTCGTCAATGGAGAATTGTAATACTGAGAAAAGTGGATGTCTTGCGCAGGTAGCCACATTGCGGCCAGCAACAAGAGAAGGGTGTTGTAGAATTGAAGGTAGAGTTTGGTTTTCAAAACTATGTTCATTTTACCCAAGCTTTTAAGAAGTACACGAGTAAACCAAGTAGGCCAGTAGGCGAGTATCAAAGTAGGCAATCGCACATGCGGCAAAGCAGGCAGGTAACTTGCGGTTGACAGATAACAGCAACTATCAAAACTGCCACTTGCCCGCTCATTTATTTGCCTACTTTGATATTCGCCCACTTTAACCACTGGCTTACCAAAGCATACTTGCTTACTCCGAAGCAAGGGGGGATACTGGAAATCGGTTTTGGTTCAACAATAGTGCGTTGGGGAAATGGGAAGCCTTGAAGAGAAAATGGATCTCAATAGATGTCAAAAACTATTCAAAAATTCACCACTTATCCAATTCGCTTTTGGATTTATGCAGGTTTTCTGGAGTCAAAAAAATTATCTTTCTATCGCAATGTATGGATTATATCATTTCATCGAAACCCCTAATGGCAGGGATTCAACAATTTGCACATCCGTTGGCAAAGATGCCTTGGCTTCAACAGGCTCACAAAAACAATTTTGCACATTTGCCAAGCGCATTAAAAGGCCTTTTCACTAAAAGCACTTTATTTCAAAGCTTTTTAAAAATACTTTGCCAATCAAAACGAGTCCATAGCATTCTATGCTGCATAGTGCGCAAAGAGGTTAATGTCAATAAACTACTATCCGTTTTGTAGTGATTGTGCCGTCGGTTATAATTTGAAAATAATAAATCCCCTGAGGTAAGTCTGCTAAGTTTATTTCTTGTTTTACAAGGGATCCAATTGGATGATCTTCATAGTTGGACATTAGAGTTTGTCCGTGTGTATTCAGTAAGCAGGTGGTAAAGTTACCTGATATATTTGATATTTCCACAAATATTCTGCCATCAGTTGGATTGGGGTACAATACGATGGCAGAAGGCCGTTCAAATTGCTCCTGATCGTTCACTACACAACTGTCCACAGACACTGTCACTTCATTTGACAGCACCGGGTTTTCGGTCAAACATGTTAGAGAAGAAGTAAACCGGCAAACAACGACATCTCCGTCGCTCAGACCGGAAGTTGTGAAACCCATTCCATTTTCACCGATGGAAGCCCCATTGACCAGCCAGTCAAAAACAGGCGGGTTGCCGCCATGCTCGAATTCGGAGGCGAATGAAATCGTATCGCCCACACAGATGGTGCTATCAACCGATGGGGTAATTCCAATCGTTGGGGTCTTATTCGGAACAACTTCCATCCGGAGTGTATCCGACGAAACCACCGCCATTTCCACACAGGTTTTTGATGAAATCATACTACAGTACACTTCGTCATTTTGTTGGGGGACGTATTGAAAAACACTTGAATCGTCGCCGGCCAAATTTCCATTGACCGACCACTGATAGGAGGGAGATGAACCACCGTTTTCTGGTGTTGCCGTGAAAGTGACTGTCTGGCCTTCACAAGGCACTTCTTCATCCGGTGCAACGATAAGAGCAGCCATTACATTATTTTCCACATGAATGGTCACGGTATTGGAAACAGCCGTTTGATTCGTAATGCAAGTAGCGGAACTTGTGATCTCACAACTGAACTCATCACCGTCATTCAATGCATCAATATTGAACGATTCAATATTTCCACCAAATGCGTTTCCATTGATAAACCACTGATAAACCGGGTCGTCGCCACCATTGACCGGCTGAGCGGTCAAAGTAATTTCTTCGCCTTCGCAAATTGTATCTTTAGAAACAGATATAGTTAGACTGACCGGCTCCGGAGATTGAACTTCTAAGTAAGCAGCGTGAGAGAACGCACCTCCATCATCGTTTGAAATAAGGCAACGATAATATCCTTCGTCCTGCTGAGAGACACTATCAATGGTCAAGGTATTCCCATTTACCCCACTGATAAGATCTGGACCCCGGTACCACTGATAATCGAAAGGTGGCACTCCAACGACCTCCACGCTAAGGCTGATCGAACTTCCTTCACACAATGCCTGACCTTCAGGCTGTTCGACGATGATCGGAGAACCATCGTGGGTAGAACCATGCTCAAATGCCCCTAAATCCACCGTCCCATTATATATACGCGGCATATAATCAAGGTCATAAAGAATGCCTGCATCATCTGCTGCTGCATTGCTGCCAACATCAATAGCAGGTGATCCATCGACCAAATGAAAATCATGGTCAGCAGTATCAACGAAGAGCGGGTCTTCATTAAATACCATACCGTCCAGGCAATCTAAAAACCCACCATTTCCATTGTACAAATCAGCACAATCATTTTTGTCCACCAATGAATAACTGATGGTCGGCGTACCGTTAATGATCCGAAAAATATCTCCAATATCATTGGCGGTATTTTTCCAAAAAATACAATTGGCGATGGTTGGGCTGCTGATGCCGGAAGTGTCTTCGCCTGCGTTTGCATAAACGGCTCCGCCCACATTTGCATTATTTTTATAAAAAGTACAATTGGTAATCAATGGATTTGCATTGCCTTGCCCAGATCCAAGATTATAAATAGCGCCTGCTGAAAGGGCTTTATTTTCTGCAAAAACACAATTATTAATAGTAGGGCTGGCATTTCCCAAACGTCCCTGGTTATAAATGGCCCCACCGAAACTAACCGCCTCGTTTTCAATAAAACGGCAGTTATAAATATCCGGACTGCAAACACCTTCTACGCCATTGTTAAAGATGGCCCCCCCTGCCAGTGTCGACTGATTTTTTTCAAATAAAGTATAAGTAATTGCAGAACGGCAAGTCCCCAAAAAGCCAGAATCATAAATGGCCCCTCCATCACCAAGCGTACTTAAATTATTTTTAAAAATACATGCTTCGATCTTCGCCAAACTTGACCCGTCGAAAGTTCCGTCATTGTACAACGCACCTCCCTGGTCGGCTTGGTTATTTTCAAAAATACAACTTAAAAAATGGGGAGTACTATTGCCATTTTTTCCAAAACTATAAACCGCTCCGCCGTCATGTCCGGCTATATTATTTTTAAATTCACATTTTTCAAATTTCGGATAACAAGCCCCATTTTCCGAGCCGGTATTAAATATAGCACCACCATCCAAATCAGTACAATTATTGTTTTCGAAAAAACATTTATAAAAAGTTGGTACACAATAGCCATCAAAAACGCCATTATTATAAACGGCTCCACCACCAGACCTGGAAGAATTATTATTAAATGAACAATCTATAAAAACAGCATTTACATACCCTGTAAACCCGGCATCATTAAAAACAGCACCACCAAATCCCCAGGCATAATTATTTTCAAAACGACACTTTTGTATGAATGGGCCGAAATCGGATTCATTGGTTGCTCCGTTAATAAAAAAGGCGCCTCCACTGTTTTGCCGGCTACCCGTCGGATAATTAGCGTCATGTGCATTTCCACCAGTTATTATAAAACCATTCAGCACAGTCAAATAATCCACATTATCGGCATACACGACCGTGTAGGAATTATTTTCCAAAGTGCCATCCCGATCTATATCACCGCTTAAATAAGTGGGATGTTCTGAAATATTTCTTTCATCAACAGAGCTTTCTGTCCCTGCAAATCCACCATATATTTTTACCCCTTCCGCAAGATTAAATGAAACGTCTTTATCCGCAAATTCACAAGCACTGCAACTCGTCGGGTAATAACTTCCTTCTTTTACCCAAATTTCCTCACCCGATACCGCTTCGTTTATTGCAGCCTGCAAATCACCCGAAGCATCGGCCCAGGAAGTACCTGTACCAGTGGCCCCTTCCGCCACATATTTGATGGAAAAATGGGAAAGTGTATTTAATGTTTGATTGGTTTTTATAGGTGGATTAAAATCAAAATATATATCCGCTTTATTTGTTAGTTTAGTGCCATTGGTGAGATTATTTTTTATTTCAATTTTATATTTAATAAATCCATGACTTTCTTTTTCATTACTTATACTGTCCGGCAAATAAATTTCATTAAATGTCCATTTAAAAATATTATTATCAATTAATTCCACTTCATAATCATGACTGGCCGCAATCATGTCAAAAGAAATAATTTCGAAATTATCGGAAATAAAATCCGTCACTATTACAAAATGCGCAGTATCCGTTCCGGTATTTTGAAAATGGATGGTATATTCTAATATTTCCGTATCCGTTGATATAATGCCATAGATTCCATCTCCTTTGGGGTTTACCTCAATAAAATTGGGGTCATACGCACCCGTTATTTCCTGATTTAAAATATATTGATTATCAGATAAATTAGCATCATTTCCCGCTGCGACAATATTTACTTCCTGCTGCATTATTTTACCCAACAAATAAACGTCAGGCGGCACCAAAAAACAAATATCAATATAGGCAGTCTCCCTCCAATTTAAATTGGAAAAATCAAACGTTAAATTATTTCCCGAAATAGAAGTTGGGTTTACACTTGCATTTTGAAATATTAAAATATCGTCAAAAATACAGTTGATTTGACCACTTGCTGTTAGCGGTGCTATATTTTTATAACTTAATCTGTAACACGTTTCAAACCCCGGATTGGCACCGCCAATACTGGTTAAATTAACCGCAACATCGGTCACAGAATAATCAGGTAAAATTCCAAAATCAATATCGTCGGCAATTGGATCGGTAAGCGTCACATCAATATTTTGTATGCCGCCCACAGGAATGGTCGGGGAGGCATACAATGGGTTTATCACCTTTGCCCAAAAGGTTCCTTCATCCGGTAACGAAGCGGTATATTCTCCATTATTATTTGCTAAAATATATTGTGGTCCCGGTGTTATTTCTAAAAAAACATTGGACAGTCCTTGTTCACTTGCATCATAAATTCCATTGGCATTTTCATCTTGATAAATACTGCCTGAGGCGGTAAAATTCGTATTCGGCAAAAAGCCGAGCGCTCCTTTACTATCTGCATCTCGTCCACCAATCCAGACATTGCCTTCCTCGTCCAGAGTGATGGTTTCAATATATTTTATCCTTGCTTCCTCAAATGTATAACTGCCCCATGAGCCATCCGGGTTTTGGTATGAGATCATCGCCAGGTTGGTGCCATCTTCCCTGCCGCTCACCCATATGGTCCCGTCAGTACTTTGCCTGATAAAACCGGCATGCATTGGAAATGGAATGAGAACGGGCGGCTGCCAAGTCCCATTTTCAAAAGTCATATAATGAGACTCCAAAGGTTCACCGGAAGCAAAATGATTGGAGGTAGCGGCCAATATATTATTTTCATTATTCAAGGTAATAGCCATCGTGCTCGACGTAGGGAAGCCCAACGTTTCACCGTCATAAATAGTGGTATCTGTATCCGTAATACGCAATATCCCCCCTGGAGTGAAACATCCCCCATGAATGCAAATAGAGGAAGACATGGTTATCCACAAATCATCATTTGAATCTATCAGAAGGCCCCTGATGCCATTACTGATATTGTCATTTGGAAAGTAAAAAGAATCATATGCCCAGACAGGATCATTGAATTCGTACAGCCTGTTGTTCATAGCCCAATACACCTTTTCATCAGTCTCCGCGACAATGCCAAAAGCATTGGGGTCGGTATATTCATAAAGCGTATCATAAACAGTCCATTCATTTGCCGTTAAATCGTATTTCATAACAAATCCCGTAGCGCTGGACCAAAGGGTATTACCAGAAGGCGAAATGGCCAGGTCCCGGATGAAATAATCATCGATTACAATGCCGTCGTCCGCTGGTTCATGCTTTTCCCATGTATTCCCGTCGAATCGGACAATCTGCTCTCCGGAAGATAGCCAAAGGGCACCGTCGGGCGCAATGTTCAAACCCCGGACAATCGCATCGATCTCATCCGGTTCATACCAGATCCAGTCACCTTGATTTTGTGAGAACAAACAAAATGATAAGTTTAAAAAGAAAGCAAAAAAGAGCGGAGTAATGGGTCGTTTCATAATCGTTATATGGTGTTCATGAGTTATGGTTAAGAAGAGCAAACCAAATCAAATAATAACAAAATTAATCTTTAATCAATGGCCTGGCAAATCATGCCCGACCATACTATTGTTCTGTTTTATATTTTTGCCGCCTTATAAGCCGTTTAAAAAAATTATACCCGGCTTCTCAACAGCAGAAAAAATGTATAAAAACAAAAAAGTCATAGCAGTGCTGCCGGCCTACAACGCCGCCCTTACGCTGGAAAAAACCTACCGGGAAATACCCTTCCCCCTGGTAGACGAAGTCATCCTCTGCGACGATGCCAGCAAGGACGAAACGGCTCAGCTGGCTAAAAAAATCGGCATCCCGCACGTTATCGTCCATGAGCAAAACAAAGGCTATGGTGGCAACCAAAAATCGCTCTACAACAAAGCCCTCGAACTCGGAGGAGATATCGTGATCATGCTGCACCCCGACTACCAGTACACCCCAAAACTTATTCCTTCTTTTGTAAATATTATTGGCGAAGGGCTGTACCCCGTGGTGCTTGGCAGCCGTATTCTCGGCAAGGGGGCACTCAACGGCGGCATGCCCGTTTATAAATACATTGCCAACCGGTTTCTCACATTTTCGCAGAACCTCCTGATCAATTACAAGCTGTCCGAATACCACACGGGCTACCGGGCGTTCAGCCGGGAGGTGCTCGAATCCATCAATTTCAATGAAAACTCCGACGATTTCGTTTTCGACAACGAAATGCTTTCGCAAATCATTTACGCCGGTTTTGACATTGCCGAAGTGACCTGCCCGACCAAGTATTTCGAAGAGGCGTCGTCCATCAATTTCAAGCGCAGCATGAAATACGGATTAGGGGTATTGCGGGTCTCACTATGCCATTTTGCACAACGAATTGGCTTGGGGAATTTCAACTTGTACAGACGTGGAAACGGGAAAACATAGACGATGGAGAGCTGAACTGGTTAGTCCTTTTGTTCAATTACTTCGATGGCTTTGATGCCAAAATAGATGGCGGCCAATACCAGAGTGTATGTGAGTGTAGCGGTCATTTTCAGTTAGGGTAGTTCGGCTGTTAAATTTTTCCGGGGTTAAAAACGGATCGCAAAGAAAGGAAGAGTTTTTTAAATTCAATGAACGGCTGGCTTATTTCTTTTGCTGTTTTTGGCAAAATGCCAGACTTTCTTCGAAATTATGAAATCGGAAATCACAGTGCCAAAAATGACATTTTTGTTTTGCAAATGACTGATTTTCAAGGCCAGAAAGTGAATTCCTGGCCCAGGAAAATATCATTTTTTTGCCCCTTTACCTATCTCTACTTTTTAAACATAAAAACATGAAAGGTGACCTGAAATTGGTTCTGGACGGATTAGTGGAAAAATACAACAGCGCAAGTTTTATAATAAACGATCCAATCTGTATCCCCCACCGTTTTTCAAAAAAGCAGGATATTGAAATAAGTGCTTTTTGGACGGCCATGTTTGCCTGGGGCCAACGGAAAACCATCATCAACAAGGCGTCGGAGCTGTTTGGCTTAATGGATAACGCACCTTTTGATTTTATCAAAAACCACGAGGAAAAAGACCGGGAACGATTCCTGAAATTTAAGCACCGTACATTCCAGCCCATCGACACGTTATATTTTTTGGAATTTTTACAATGGTTTTATAAAAACCATTCATCATTGGAAGAGGCCTTTTTGACAAAAACAAAACCTGCCGACAGGCACACCGGCGGCGCCTTGGAGAATTTTCACGAACTGTTTTTCTCTTTGCCCAATGCCCCAAAAAGAACCCGAAAACATGTGGCCACGCCAGCCACAAAATCAACCTGTAAAAGACTGAACATGTTTTTAAGATGGATGGTGCGGGCCGATGACAAAGGGGTCGATTTTGGCATTTGGAAAAATATCACCCCATCACAACTACTGATGCCGCTGGATGTACACGTGGATCGCATTGCCCGCCGTTTCAAGTTGGTCGACCGCAAACAAACCGACTGGTTGACTGTTTTAGAACTGACAGAAAATTTAAGGAAATTTGACCCCAATGATCCGGTAAAATATGACTTTGCTCTATTTGGTCTTGGCGTTTTAGAAAAATAAACTTGCCAGAAGGCTGCCTACTCGCCGACTAAGTAATTGCCTACTCAAGAAATGCACGACATCGAACCATATCATCGCTGGCGCCACAAATATGTGTCTTCCGAAGACCAGCTGTCCCCCTTTTTCGGAAGGACTTATGACGAATTCTTTTTCACCCAGAAGATCTATAATTACTTCATTCACCCTCAGTGGGACGGCTTCGGCTCCGCTACCCTATACATGAAAATCCTGATGGCGGATTATGAAAAAGGGTACGCCATCTTTGAAATGCTCGGCGAATGGAACGACTGCCTGCACAATGATGTCATGTTTTTGAAAAGGGACGTGGTGGACGAAATTATGCCCAGCGGCATTAATAAATTCATTATTATCGCCGAAAATGTCCTCAACTTTCACGCAGGTGACGACGACTACTACGAGGAGTGGTACGATGATGTCAAGGAAGAAGGAGGCTGGATTGCCTTGGTCAATGTGCTGCCGCACGTTGAAGAGGAACTGAAAGAGATCAACTTAAAATATTACGTAAACTACGGTGGCCCGCTGAACGATATCAACTGGCGGGCACACACCCCCAAAACCCTGCTCCAGCAAGTCGAAAACCTTTTGGTCAAACGCCTCGATTAAATCAGCCTACTCGCCTACTCAAAACTATTGCATACCGACATATGCGTACATCCGCTCCTTCGTCTTGTTTTCCCGGTAAGAAAACCATTGTGGATCTTCCAAAGTACAAGAGTCATGCTGTAGAAGCACAGCTTCAGGGTAGACCTCGTGAATTTGATCCGCCACCCGGCCCCGCATATCAAAATGAAGATCGGTGGCCCGGTCAATCTGATAGCAATCGTAACAAATACAGGGGCCCAGCCAAACTGTGGGTGCTTTTTCAATTGGATACGTATTCTTAAAATATTGTAGAACCTTTCCAACAATATTACCCTCCGTGGAAGCCCTCCCCGAATGGATAGCGGCCACTGCGTGCCCGGGCAAATAGATAAGCACCGGCAGACAATCGGCCACCCTTACCCGCAACAGAACCTTTTTCCGCTCCGTAACCAACGCATCCGCCTCACCGGCACTCCCGGCCGGATCATTTAAGCCCACTTTTTCAAAGTGGTGCCCATGCACCTGGTCCATGAAATGGATTGGCCATTCACATTGCTCTGCCTCCAGGATTTCTTTCTCTGAAATGTTTTTGGTGGTGATAAATGAGGCAACCTCGTTTGTTTTTAGAAGATTGCTGTAATAATTGACGGTTTTCATAGCGGGCATTATTTCACGGTAACTACAAGCCTTTTAAAATTTCCTGCTGCCGCTGCCCAAACGTCATGGCCTCCAGTAAGGTCATGGACATAACATCCTCCAAGTCGCCATACACTTCGTTGTAATCTTTTCGACTGGCCTCAATCACGTCCATTGCCTCTTCCCGGCCATATACGTGGGTGATCTCACACTGCGCAGAACTGCCCGGCAATTGCTTGTAGGTCAGGAAATAGTGCTTGAGGCGATCAATGATACTCTCAGGAATTTTTGATACATCATCCCAGTTGCCATAAAGGGCATCGCCTTTCAATACCGCAATAATTTTATCATCTGCTTCTCCGCTGTCGATCATCCGGAAACCACCGATGGGAATGGCCTGCACAATGATATTTCCATGCGTGATCTCCCGTTCTGTCAGCACACATATATCGAGCGGGTCATCGTCGCCGACGATGTTTTGGCGGTTCGCTTTTTTCATGCAGTAGTTAGCGACATGCTGTTTGCAGTAGGTCTGCGGTACAAAGCCATACAATGCCGGAACGATATTCGAAAACTTCTGCGGCCGGTCTACTTTCAGGTAGCCCGTTTTTTTATCCACTTCGTATTTGACCGTATCGGAAGGAATGATTTCGATAAAAGAAGTGACGATCTCCGGTGCCTGCTCCCCGATCTCGATGCCATGCCAGGGGTGCGACTTGTAGCGCAGCCCGATCATTTTCCATATTTTTTGAAATGCTTGCTGGTTCATTTTTTTGGTTGTTGTGACTGATGAACCGTAAAGCTACGCCTTACTCATTTGATTATGGTTGGAAAGCGTCTGTAGAATGTAAAATCAAAAATTCCTTTGAACACTTTTTTAGGAAACCTATTTTACTTTTCTACCTTGTGCGTTCAATGAGTAAGGGGTCGATAGCAGAAAGTAGAAGGACACCAATATTCCCATCAACAGAAACCATGCTTTGGTTCGCTCAAATTAAGTCCCTCTACCACTTTACCTATTACCCTCTACCAAAACTAAAACTCTTCATTATGTATAAAATGTTGGTACACTCCCATTCTGGCTTACGCTGGGTATTATTATTACTGCTGATTGCAGCCACTTTTAAAGCACTGATGAAATGGCGATCCAATGCGCCGTTCACCGAAGGCGACCGGAAGTTGAACCTGTTCACCATGATAGCTGCGCACGTGCAGTTGCTCCTGGGATTGATGCTTTATTTTATCAGCCCAAAAGTAAACTTTGCAGCGGAAGCAATGAAGGAAACCATCAGCCGTTTTTACCTGGTGGAGCACAGCTTTACGATGATCCTGGCCATCATTTTAATCACCATCGGTTATTCAAAATCGAAAAAAGCCACAGAGGAAAACAAGAAGTTCAAAACGGTTTTTACTTTTTTTGCCATCGCATTGTTCTTGCTGTTGATCGGCATTCCCTGGCCGTTCCGTATTGCAGGGGCGGGTTGGTTCTAAGTCACCAACATTTCCTTAAAACCTCCGTTAAAAAAATATTATAGTTCAAATGCGCCATTGCCGGAATCGGCTCTGGCGCATTATTTTTGCACAACGTATTGAAATTCAGGCGTCAGCAAACCAGCTTTCAGGAGCCAGGTAAAAAATAATCTGCCCCCTGACAACTGGCATCTGACTCCTCACAAATAAGTTCACATGAAAAAAGTATTGCTACTATTTGCCCTGGCATTCATTGCCTCGAATGCTACCTTCGCTCAACTCAATCCTGTCAAATGGTCGTATGAAGCCAAAAAAGTGGCCGACAACGAATACGACCTGATCCTCACCGCCCACGTCAATGATGGCTGGTATATTTATTCACAGACACTCGAATCGGACATGGGCCCCATCCCGACTTCCTTCAACTGGGGAGAGGCAACTGATTTACAAAAGATCGGAGACACCAAGGAAGATGGCCTCAAACACGAAGGTTACGATGAAATATTCGACATGAACGTCGTCAAATACAGTGGCCACCCTACTTTTACCCAACGGGTGAAAATCAATAAACCAACCAGCTTATCCGTATTCGTGGAATACATGACCTGCGACAATGACCGTTGCCTGCCTCCGACCGAAATCGAGGCTAAATTCAATTTGCAATAACTTTGAGAGGTTAGAGGTCAGATCGCTGTGCTGTCAGAAGTCAGATCGCTGTGTTGTCAGAGGTCAGACAAGAGCCAGTCAAGTCTGACCTCTGACAATGAAAATGGTCTGACCTCTGACAGCGAAGCGGTCACTTCAGTATCGTTTATCAAATGACCAATCTACTGCCTTTCTTTTCTCTTTTGGTGTAAGATTTTAGCTTTGCAAACATTTTCAGTGGCAAATAGCTGTTTGCCGTTAGCTGTTGGCTTTTTCTGATGTCAGAAATTTAAACGGCCAAAAGCCAACCGCTAATTGATAACAGCGTATCAAGTGTCTTGGAGCCACCTTATTTCTTTAAACCCTGTTCAACGCAACCGCTTCGCCGGGCGTTTTCGAAGCATAAATAATTTCGACATGAAAAAAGTATTTTCACTTGTTAGCCTGTTGTTTTTTGCCCTCGTTTCATTTGGGCAAATCCTGGAACCCGTTCATTGGGATTTTGAAACCAAACAGGTGAACGGCAATGAGTTCGACCTCATTTTTACTGCAAAAATAGATGATGGCTGGACCATCTACTCCCAGTTCTTAGAAGGCGATGACGGCCCGGTCCCAACAGCTTTTTATTTTGACGAAAAAGAAAAGCATTACACCAAAACCGGCAAAGTAGAAGAGTCGCCCGAGAACAGAAAAACAGTTCATGACAATGTTTTCGATATGGAGCTGACCAAGTTTTCCAAAAAAGCTACTTTCACCCAGCGGGTCAAAGTAACGGAAGGAAAACCCATCACTGGCTGGCTCGAATTCATGACCTGCGACGCTTCCCGTTGCCTCCCGCCCGCCGAAGTCGATTTTTCTTTTGCCATAAATTTATCTGCCACCACTGCTGAAACGACTTCAGCATCTGCAGCAGAAAAGAAAACCAGCCAACCGAGCAAGCAGGTAGAGACTGGCCTGGTCGCAAATCAAACCGTTGAAAAATCGGATGTACAAGCTGCGGAAGGTGGAAACACCGATGAAGCACCTGCCAATGACGGTATCCTGGAACCTGTTGCCTGGTCGTTTGAAATTCAACCACAAGACAACGGTACACATGCAATTGCCCTAAAGGCCAAGATCGATGAGGGCTGGTATGTCTATTCCCAATTCGTGGAGGAAGATGGGCCAGAGCCTACTTCTGTCGAATTCGATGAAGATCCGAACCTGGAGGTACTGGGCAAAGCCGAAGAAGTAAGTGACCATAAAGTGGAGGGGTTCGATAAAGTATTTGAAATGGATGTCACCAAGTTTAAAAAAGAAGTGACGTTTTTACAAAAAGTAAAAGTGGCGGATGCCACAAAACCTGTTAACGGCCTCGTCTATTTCATGACCTGCGACGACTCCCGTTGCCTGCCACCGACTGAAGTCTTTTTCACTGCCAATCTCTCGACCGGAGAAGTGACTGATGGGGCGGAGGAAGTCGCTGATGCTGGCACCAGCGGCGGCATCCCACCTGTGATCAACGACGGAGGAACGGTAATTGACAAATCCATCGCTGTTTCCTGCAACCATACCATCGAGACCAAAAACAAGAGCCTTTGGGGCACCTTCCTTTTGGGGATCATCGGAGGGCTGCTGGCTTTGCTGACGCCCTGTGTTTGGCCGATGATCCCACTGACGGTCAGTTTTTTTACCAAAGGAGCCGAAAACAAGAGAAAGGGATTGTTCAATGCTTTTATGTATGGATTTTATATCCTGCTGGTTTACCTATTGCTCAGTGCGCCTTTCCATTTGCTGGATTCCATCAACCCGGACATCCTGAATGAAATTTCCACCAACGTATGGTTGAACCTCTTTTTCTTCGCCATCTTTATCTTCTTTGCCTTTTCCTTCTTTGGCTATTATGAAATAACCCTGCCCAGCAGTTGGCTCAACAAGTCCAGCTCAGCGGAAGGTATCGGCGGAGCGGTCGGCATCTTCTTCATGGCGCTGACACTGGCGTTGGTTTCTTTCTCCTGTACCGGTCCGATACTGGGCTCCCTCCTTGCAGGAACGCTTTCTTCCAATGCTGGCGGCGACCCCGCCACTTTGCTGACAGCGGGTATGGCCGGGTTTGGGTTTGCCCTGGCGTTGCCCTTCGGCTTGTTTGCGGCTTTCCCAAGTTGGCTGAACACCTTGCCTAAATCAGGTGGATGGATGACCACGGTAAAGGTGGTGCTTGGTTTTCTTGAACTGGCGCTGGCCTTGAAATTCCTCTCCAACGCCGACCTCGTAAAACACTGGGGACTGCTGAAGATCGAGCCTTTCCTCGCCCTGTGGATCGTGATCTTCATTTTGTTGGGTATTTATCTGTTTGGTAAAATCCGCTTTCCACACGACGCACCTTTGAAAAAAGTACCTATCCCGCGTGCTGTTCTGGGAATTGCTTCTTTCGCTTTTGCCATTTACTTGATGACTGGATTTAAATACGACGAAAGAGCTGGCTCTTTGAAGCCGTTGACGCTGTTGAGCGGATTGGCGCCGCCGGCTTGTTACAGCTGGCTCTATGAATGCGACTGCCCGCAGAACCTGAGCTGTTTTAAGGATTTTGAAGAGGGCATGGCGTATGCCAAAAAAGTAAACAAACCCGTAATGATTGACTTCACTGGCCACGCCTGCGTAAACTGCCGTAAAATGGAAGAAACCGTTTGGCCCCGGCCCGAAGTATATAAAATACTGAACAAAGAATACGTCCTGATTTCATTATATGTGGACGAAAAAATTGAGCTGCCCGAAGAGGAGCAGGTGACGGTGGAATTAAAAAGTGGCAAAACACGGAAATTGCGCTACACGGGGCACCGCTGGCAGATTTTACAGACCGAGAATTTCAACATCAATTCTCAGCCATATTACGTACTCCTGGCACCTGACGGCAAAATGCTCAACAACCCCGTTCCCTACACACCCGACGTACAAGAGTATGCGAGTTTTCTGGAATGTGGCCTCAATCATTTTAAAGAACTGGACGCTGAGAATAAACTACTAGGCGACAATCAACAGTAAGATTCCCCGTAAAAACCAGCGGAGCTACCGTTTGCAAACGGTAGCTCCGCTAATATCCGAGCATGGGCCAAAAATGGTTTCAACAAAAATGGCGGCTGATTTTTCAGCCGCCATTTTTATTTTCTTCCATTTCATTATTAATTATTCCCCACACCAGCTTGCTTTCAAAGCCGCGGGAAATGCCATACATGGCTAACTTATTTTTCCTCTTATAATTATCTTTTTCATTTAACAGCCGGTCCTTTTTGCCCAAAACTTCCCGCAACGTTTTTAAATAGTCCTCCTCTTCAATTTCCGTCATTGCCTTGCGCAGGCAATAGGCCGAAATCTTACGCATCTTTAATTCTTGCCGGATGCGGTTACGCCCCCATTTTTTCATGCGGAATTTTCCCCGGGCAAAGCTACGGGCATACCTTTCCTCATTTAAAAAATTTTCTGAAATCAGGTCGGCGATTATTTCTTCAAGGTCATCGCCATAAATGCCAAGATCCAGCAATTTGGTGCGCACCTCTTGGTGACAACGATCCTGGTAGGCACAATAGCGTTGCAGTTTGGCAAGGCCATCTTCTTTGGAGACGTATTTTTTTTGTTTGGAATTTTTCAATTAAGAAGAGATGAAGACAATGAAAAATGAAAAATAATTACTGGCTTAAAAACAAAATTGCCAATTCCGTCAATTTTTCATTTTTCATTTTTCATTTTTCATTTTTCATTGTCTAATAAAGCCATTCGAGGTCGGAGAATTTTTGCAAAGTTATGATTTCCCAATTTTTTAAAACTTCTAAAATATCCTCATCCCGTCGGGCAGCGATTGCCACAATAAATGCGTCTTTTTCCATTTTTGCAAAAATCGCCTGGTCATAATATTCCATTAATTTAGGATGGAGGTTGGATTGAAAAAACCGGGTAGCATTCGACCAATTGTCAAAACCCAATCCGGCTTCTCCACAAAGGTTGGCCAGCGTATCTGCCGCTTCCTGAGAACCCGTTTGCAGGATGACAGCATAGGTCCGCCACAAGGAAGATTTTAATATTTCCAACTCATCAAAAACACCGAGTTTTTTTCCGTGCAAAACAAAATCCTTATTCGGTTTATTGTTCAACAAAACCAGGTCTTTGTACCGTCTGCCGGAAGAGG
The DNA here is from genome assembly GCA_039819485.1 of Bacteroidota bacterium. GTDB lineage: Bacteria > Bacteroidota > Bacteroidia > Chitinophagales > Saprospiraceae > UBA6168. Next base: position 46,178 of record JBCBRY010000051.1, read on the forward strand.
GTTGCGGAATGCTTTCAATGATGGCCCTGGCCGGGCCAATTCGGGTGGCTTCCACAATTTCTGGTTGGGTAGTTGGGTTCAGGCGGACAGGAACAAGCCCCAGGTCGAGTGAGATTTCCTCGTCGTTGTTCTTAAACCGAAACCCCAACTGATTCCAGGCATGGCGAGCCGTTTTCCATGATTCCATTGCCGTGGCCGCCAGTGCCAGGTTCTCCCAGGTCACTTCGTTAAAAGGGTTGTATTCAATCGCCTTTTCAGAATAATGAAGGGCTGGCTTCCATTCGTTTCTGTTGCGGTAGACATTGCTGAGGTAAGCATACGGCGCCGACCAATCCGGCGACTTGCGAGCAATTAACTTGCAGAGTTTCACAGCATGATAGACATCTCCCCGCTGCCCGTAAGCGACCGCCTGGCGGTACAACTCCTCTATTTCATCCGATTGTCTATGGTGGTGTTGCATGATGGTTTTTATTGTCGTTATTGCTGCTCAAAGATACATATCTCGTGATAGACTTTCAAGGTCACCTGACCTTTCTCCCCTTCCATTTATACTCCTTTTTGACATTGCTCAAACAGCCGATTACGACTATGTACAATACATGTAACACCTGTGAGCCAAGGTATGTTTTCATCAAATCATTCCTATCAAAATAATCAGTCATTTTTTTCAGGAAAAAATAATCAGCTGTTGATTTTATCAAAAATAAAACAGAAAATAAAACAACCCACTTTATCCCATCTATAAAAAACATAAAAAAAGAAAATAAAATAACAGCGCAGAAAATAAAAACAACCGCTAAAACAAATGTAATTTTCCATTCTACATAACTTGCCGATTTTGTTGCCCAACGAAGGCGCTGCCCGATAAAAGATTTAATAGTCGGCTTGGGGCTCGTTAAAACTGTCGTTTTTTTATTTTTTAAAAATCCGACTTTACCCGGACAATGAGCAGCCACTTTTTGCATTAATAAAATATCGTCACCGCTTGCTAAATGTTTTATTCCTTTAAAACCGTTTATTTCTTTAAATATTTTTTTTGTATAAGCTAAATTCGCACCGTTGCACATATTCATCCAGCCAGAAAAAATACCGGCCCCTGTAACCCCCATCATTCCTATAAAATCAAGCGATTGGAATTTTTCAAAAAAAGATTTCTCATTGTGAAAATTAACAGGGCCTGCAACAAACTCAAGGTTATTTATTTCACAAAAAGAAGTAATTAAAAGCAACCAATTTTCAGGGACAATACAGTCAGCATCGGTCGTTATTATCAATTCACCGGCTGCATTTTTTATTCCCGTTTCGATAGCCACTTTTTTAAAAGAATTAATTATTTGCCCATTAAGTATTTTCGCTAATTTTAAAACCTTAACACTGGTATGTTTTTTCGCAAAATTATCAACCAACAAAAACGTACCATCCGTCGAATGATCATCGACAACAATTATTTCAAATAAATTTTCGGGATAATTATTTTTTAAAATTGAATTAAGACAGGCAATAATTTTCCCCTCTTCATTGCGCGCAGGAATAATTACCGAAACTTTTATTTTCGGAATATACCGGGTCGGCAAATACCATTCTGCCAATGACTCCCATCCCCTGATATATTTTATAATGATGAAAAAATAGCCCGCAGCAAGTGTGAGAAAAAATATGGAAGCGATTGCAAAAGCATGTGGCAAGGTATAATGGGTTGGTAAGTTAAATTAGTTTTTTAATAAATCATGTGGCGACTTAATTACCGCCTCCACAAACGCATGAAAGTAGCTCGACGCCAACAAAAATTGAGAATAGGATTCCAGCAGCTTGTCCACTGCACAGGGCTTGTCTGAGCCCGCGTTTATTTCATGCGTCGTACATCAGAAACAGACTCCAGTTTCAGCAGGTTCCTCATCACCAGGTTCAATTGGTCCGTATTGGTCACCATCAGGCTGATGTCTCCCTCGAAGTATCCCTCATCGCCGCCTTGAATATTGAAGGACCGGATATTAAGGCTCATTTCTGAAGAGATGGTATTCATAATCTGTTGGATAACGCCGACACCTTCGTCCACACCGATTATTTTCAACACCGCCACAAAAGTGCTGTCACCGCTCACCACCCACTCCGCATTCATCACTCGATAGCCGTAACGGGCCATCAGGTTGGTCGCATTGGGGCAGTTGGACCGGTGAATCTTGAGCCCGTCCGCAGAGGTCAAAAAGGCAAAAATACTGTCGCCTTGCACTGGATTGCAGCAGTTGGCCAGCTTGTAGTGATAGAGTTCAGCGGGCTCTCCATTGACCAGTATTTTGGTTTTGGTGGAGATTTTCGGCTTCGTCTCCACTTCTTTTTTCTCTTCGACCTTGGGTTTTTCCACTGGTATTTCAACCAGCCTTTGTTCTTTTACCTGAAATGGTTTCAACAGATCATTGAGGCTGACCTTGTCCATTGCCAATGCATAGTAAAGATCTGCGTGCGACTTGAAATTGTAATACTTCACGAGTGCCTCTACTCCCAGGTCGAACCTTACTTTCAAGTTGTTGAACTTACGCTGTATGGCCTCTTTACCAAACTCGCCTTTCCGGCGGCGCTCCTCCTTCATGGCCGACCGGATCTTGGATCGGGCCTTACCCGTGACCACTATTTTCAGCCAACTTTCATTCGGTTTTTGCTTCCGGTCTGTAATGACCTCTACCTGGTCACCGGTACTAAGCTTAAAACCCATCGGGACGATCTTGTTATTGACCTTGACGGCTTTGCAGTGATATCCCACATCAGTGTGGATGTGAAAGGCAAAATCAAGCGCAGTGGCTCCTTTTGGAAGATTAATCATATCTCCTCGGGGCGTCACTACGAATATTTCCTCTGCGTAAAGATTGTTTTTAAAATCACTGATAAATTCAAGGGCATCTGCACTTGGGTTTTCCATCAGTTCCCGAACCTGGTCGAGCCATTTTTCATAGACATCGGGCTGGCCGGAAACACCTTTGTACTTCCAATGTGCCGCAAAACCCCGTTCAGCAATTTCATCCATCCTTTCACTGCGTATCTGTACTTCCACAAAACGGCCCTGCGGCCCGATCACGGTCGTGTGCAGCGATTCATAGGCATTTGATTTGGGCACGGTCACCCAGTCTTTCAGCCGTTCGGGAATGGGCTTATAAATATCGGTCACAAACGAATAGGCCAGCCAGCACATTTGCTTTTCCCTTTTTCGTTCGACGTCGAGTACCACTCGAACCGCAAACAAATCATAGACCTCCTCAAAAGGGACTTTCTTGGTTTTGATCTTGTTATAGATGGAGGCTACTGACTTAACCCGACCGAAACACCGGTAATCCACTTTTACCTCGTCCAGTTGTTCTTTGATCGGGTCCAGAAATTCATTAATGAACCTGGAACGATCACTTTCCGTAGCATTGATTTTTTCCAGAATCACCTGGTAAGTATCTGGTTCCGTGATTTTTAAGCAGAGATCCTGAAATTCAGAACGAATGACATACAGCCCCAGCCGGTGGGCCAGTGGGGCATAAATGTAGCTGGTTTCGGCCGCCACTTTCAGTTGTTTATGCCGGGGCATGGCCCCCAGGGTACGCATGTTGTGAAGGCGGTCAGCCATTTTGATTAAAACCACCCTTACGTCAATCACCAGTGTGCCAATAACTTTTCTAAAATTCTCGGCCTGGGGGCTTTCATAGGTATTGGAGCCGTCCAGTTTTGTGAGTCCGTCTACGATCAGCGCCACCCGTTCTCCAAAAGTTGCTTTGACCCCCTCCAACGTATAGTCTGTGTCTTCAACGACATCATGGAGCAAAGCACAAACTGCTGCTGTCGGCCCCAGTCCAATTTCCTCGATACAAATTCGGGCCACTTCAATCGGATGGAGGAAATAGGGCTCCCCGGACTTTCTACGCTGATGCGAATGTCCATCCAATGCCATTTCGTATGCCTTCCGTATTTGGTCACGGTCTTCCTCATCCATTTTGGAATCCAATGTTTCCAGTAGATAATGATAGGCAGACTCTATCATTTTCATGTCTTCAGGCGAATATGTCGTTGCTACTATTGGCATATAAAATAAAAGAAATATATCCGGTTCGATCTTTTTTACAAAACTAAGCAAAAACTTACTTGGAGCAAGCAATAGAATGCATTGAAGGGTAAAATATGAAACGGAAGTTATCCAAAAAGCGTTGCTTTTTTTTCATAAAAACAATCGATTTTTTGATTCGAAATTCAATATTTCAAAAAGGTGTTTATCTTTGCAGCCGCTTTGACCAAAGGGTTCTTATTTTTCTTTGATAATCAAGCATTTGCGGGTGTGGTGAAATTGGTAGACACGCTAGACTTAGGATCTAGTGCCGCGAGGCTTGGGGGTTCGAGTCCCTCCACCCGCACTTTCTGGTTCTTGGTTTTTTGTTTCTTGGTTCCTGGTTTTATTTGAGGTTGTCAATTGTTTACATAAACCAAGAACCAGAGACCCCTGACCAAGAACCTTCTTTTTTTCCTTCCCTATATTTTCTAAAAAAGCAAAAACAACATGCCCAACATCTTAAGAGAAGATATTGATAACTTAAACGCTATACTGACAGTAACTGTTGAAAAAGGCGACTATGAACCGAAGTTCATCGAAGAACTCAAAAAAATAAAGAACCAAGCCAGCCTAAAGGGTTTCCGCAAAGGAAAAACCCCGATTAATTTCCTGAAAAAAATGTACGGTAAAAGGCTATTGGCTGACATCGTAACCGACACTTTACAGGAAGAACTTTACAAAGAGGTCAATGGGGAAGACTCCAATTACCTTGGCCGTCCTATTCCGCCTGAGGGCCAGCTCCCGGTCGATTTTGATCCCATGCGCCTCGAAGATTACGAATTCAAATTTGAAATTGGCGTTTCACCGGATTTTGAAGTGGCGGGTGCAGACGATAGTACGTCTTTGAACCTTTACAAAGTAGAAGTGCCGAAAGAGAAAGTTGATGAACAGGTCGAGATGCTGAAAAAACAGAAAGGAAAACAAGTTTCCGTCGATGATAGTATTCAGGAAGAAGACTTAGTCACCCTGAAAGCAAAAGAACTGGAAGACGGGGCCATCAAAGAAAATGGCTGGGAAACCACATTCACCGTGATGGGGATTCGCCTCGAAGATGATTTTAAAAACGAGCTTTTCACAAAAAAGAAAGGCGATACGATCCGTTTCAATATTTATAAAGTAGAAAAAGAGGCTACACCAGAACACGTAAAGAAGTACCTCCTCAACTTTACCGAAACCGATATTGAGGAAGGAACCGAAACCAATGAAGAGTACGAGGCCGTCGTTGAAGAGGTAAAAAGGCAGGAACCAGCCGAACTGACGACCGAATTACTTGAAGAAATTCTTGGTGAAAAAGGTGAGAAAGCCACAGAAGAGGAGCTTCGCAACCGTATCAGCTCCAACATCGGAGCCGCTGACGCTTCGTCTGCCAACACTATCCTGTACGGCGAGATCAAGGACAAACTGGTCGAAGCAAACCGTGACAACATGCCTTTACCAGAAGACTATCTGAAGCGTTGGGTGAAAGTAGGTTTTGATAAGGAATCCGATTCCATCATGAACAATTTTGAGGATTTTGCTGACGATATGCGGTGGACACTGATCAAGAATAAACTATATAAAAAATACGAAATCAAAATAGAGGACAGTGAAATCCGACAAGCAGCCGAAAGCCGGATCATGGGATATTTTGGCGGACAGTTCTATCCGGGCATGGAGGACATGGTAAAAAACCTCGTGGACAAAACGATGGAAAACCGGGAAGAGGTGGAACGGTTGGCCAGCGATGTACTCGGCAACAAACTATTCTTCGAGCTTAAAGAGGCCATCCTATTGAATGAGGTGCCCGTCACATCCGAAGAATTGGCCGAAAAAATGAAAGCAATGGAAGCCGAAAACAAATCGAGATGGGCCAGTCAGAATACGGACGAAGAAGAATAATTTGAGATAATCTCAACCAGAGTGCCAGTTGTATGTTTTTAATACATTCTCAAATAATTGATTAATATTTTTAATAATTATTGAACGAAACGGAAAGCAATCACCCCATATTGATTGTACATCCTTGAACCATTTCAAATAAATAAACAGACTTATGTTTCACAAAGATGAATTTATGAAGTATGCTACTCAGCACCTTGGAATGAGCAGCATGCACTTGGAAAAATATGCTGAAAAGTCGACTCAGGCCACTTTTCCCAATATCCGCTCTTTTACCCCAAATGTCATCGAAGAAAGACCTATGAATATCGTTGGACTGGATGTTTTTTCCCGCCTGATGATGGATCGAATTATATTTTTGGGCGTACCGATCAATGATTACGTAGCGAACGTTGTACAGGCGCAAATGCTTTTCCTTGACTCCACTGATAATAAGCGCGATGTTCAGATGTATGTCAACAGTCCCGGTGGTTCGGTTACCGCCGGATTAGGGATTTACGATACAATGCAGTATATTTCACCTGATATTGGCACCATCTGCACCGGTATAGCCGCATCAATGGGAGCTGTGTTGCTAGCTGCCGGCACCACCGGCAAAAGGACTTGCCTGCAACATTCACGGGTAATGATTCACCAGCCTCTCGGCGGTATGCAGGGCCAGGTGACCGATATGGAAATTTCTTATAATTTGATCAAGGCCATGCAAAAAGACCTGTATGAAATATTGGCCCAACACACCGGCCAGAAATACGCCAAGATCGAGAAGGATTGTGACCGTGATAACTGGATGACAGCCAAAGACGCCAAAGAATATGGCCTGATTGATGAAGTACTAGAACGTCCGATCAAATAATCTTCGGATAGTAGCTGGTTTATGAAATCCATTGACCATCAACCAGCTACTACTAATCAAATCATTTATGCGGCGAAGTAAACAAAGCTATCGATGTTCTTTTTGCGGGAAGGATAAATCAGAAGCACTGATCCTCATTGCGGGGATCGAGGGCCACATCTGTGAGGTATGTGTAGAGCAGGCTGTAGACATTATCGAAGAGGAGCTGTACGGCAACAAGAAAGATGAAAACCAACCTATTAAAGAAGTCCCTGAACTCAACCTCCCGGAAAACATTACCCCCAGGGACATCAAAGAATATTTGGACCAGTATGTCATAGGACAGGAAGTAGCCAAAAAAACCATTTCTGTTGCTGTTTACAATCATTATAAACGACTGCGACAAACAGGTTCTCCTATCGAGGACGAAGTTGAAATTGAAAAGTCAAATGTGCTTTTCGTTGGCGAGACGGGGACCGGAAAAACGCTTTTGGCCAAAACCATTGCCCGGTACCTAAATGTGCCTTTTGCCATTGTTGATGCGACCGTCTTCACTGAAGCAGGTTACGTGGGGGAAGATGTTGAGAGTATTCTTTCCCGCCTGTTGCAGGTATGCGACTACAACGTAAGCGCAGCCGAGCGGGGAATTGTATATATTGATGAAATTGATAAGATAGCCCGGAAGAGCGACAATCCTTCCATTACGCGCGACGTATCGGGCGAAGGGGTTCAGCAGGGAATGTTGAAAATGTTGGAAGGCACCGATGTAAACGTACCACCGCAGGGCGGCCGTAAGCACCCTGAACAGAAACTTGTAAAACTTAACACCCAGAATATCTTATTTATCTGTGGCGGGGCCTTTGATGGCATTCAAAAGCATATTGCCCGTCGGATGAACACGCATGTGATCGGTTTCAAAGCAGAGGAAATTCAGGCAGTCGATAAAGATAACCTGATCAAATATGTGAATCATCAAGATTTAAAAAGTTTTGGCTTGATCCCCGAACTGGTAGGGCGTTTACCAGTAGCAACCTACTTGGAACCATTGGACCATGCCACGTTGCGGCGGATTTTGACAGAACCTCGGAATGCGCTGCTGAAGCAATATACCAAGCTGTTTGCCATAGAAGGCATCCGCATCAATTTCACTTCCGAGGCCATTGATTACATTGCGGAGAAAGCAATTGAGTTTAAGTTAGGGGCCAGGGGTTTACGCTCCATTTGCGAAGCGGTAATGAATGATGCCATGTTTGACTTGCCTTCTGATAAAAGTATCAACGAATTTACCATTACTGCTGATTATGCGTCACAACGACTGGAGCGTTCCCACATGAGATCGATGCTGAGAGCAGCATAAAGCATTTTTTTCGGAAGAATAAAACCCCTTGCAAACTGTCTGTCTGCAAGGGGTTTTTAATTAAAGTTGATGGGTTGCACGACGTTTGTTTCTTAAACTTGCAGCCAATAAAACAAGACACCAATGACTTCTATTATATCATACAACGTAAACGGGATCAGGGCAGCTATTAAAAAGGATTTTGGCCAATGGCTGGAAAGTATCAGCCCAGATATTATCTGCCTGCAAGAATCCAAGGCCCACCCCGAACAGGTTGACTTTTCTTTTGTCGAAAAACTAGGCTATCACCATAGCTGGGTTTCTGCCGAGAAAAAAGGCTACAGTGGTGTGGTTACTATTTCAAAAAAACAACCCGACCTGGTAATAGAAGGGTGTGGGATAGAAAAATACGACCGGGAGGGACGAATCATCCGGACTGATTTTGGGGATTGGTCACTGCTCAACTGTTATTTCCCTTCAGGGACCAGCGGTGAAGAACGACAAGCATTCAAATATGAGTTTCTTGATGACTTTTTTGATTGGATACAAGAACTTAAGAAAGAGCGGCCCAAATTGATCATCGTTGGTGACTACAACATTGCCCACACCGAAATGGATATCCACAACCCCAAAGGCAACAAGAAGAACTCCGGCTTTTTACCTGAAGAAAGAGAGTGGATGACTAAGTGGTTCGATAGTGGATTTACCGATGCCTTCCGCCACGCCAACCCCGAAAAAATTGAATACAGTTGGTGGAGCTATCGGTTTAATGCAAGAAAAAACAACAAAGGCTGGAGGATCGACTATCAATCCGTTTCGGACAATATCAAAGATAAGGTCCGAAAAGCCTACCACATGGGCGATGCAGTGCATTCTGATCATTGTCCTGTCTATATGGAGATCGACCTGTAGAATCATTGAACATGAAAAAATTAGGGAGAAAGCTGTTCTACCAATTGCCACCCTGGCTGCGCTTTTCTGCCAGAAGGCTTTTTTACCTGCCTTTGGACACCTTCCATAGAATATTCAGAAAAAGAGATGGACTGACTCCTCCAAAAGGACTCATTTATACCGGGAGCGGCGATTTTAAAAGGATCGGAAGAATGCAACTCCAGTATTTCCAGCAATTCTGCAATTTGAAGCCAGGTGGCTCCGTATTGGACATCGGTAGCGGCATGGGCCGTAGTGCCATCCCATTAACAGCTTACCTGAACGAAAAAGGGAGGTACGAAGGCTTTGATGTCGTAAAAAGAGGTGTTGCCTGGTGCAAGAAAAACATTACCCGGCATTATCCCAATTTCAATTTTACATTCATTCCCCTCAACAATGATTTATACCGAAGTAACGGTAATGCCTCGGAAAATTTCCGCTTCCCATACCCTGATGGTTCTTTTGATCTGATCATTGTCAACTCGGTATTTACCCATATGGTAGCAGATGAAGTCGCAAACTATTTTAAGGAGATGGCGAGAGTCATGAAGGTCGGTGGAGTGGCCTACACAACCTTTTTCCTTTACGACGAAAACAGTATCAGTTTTCCATCAGATTTTAAATTCCCCTTTCAATATGGACATTACCGCCTGATGGATGATAAAGTAAAAAGCGCTAATGTCGCCTTCAGGAAAGACTATTTGGAAGAAAACTTGATTGCGGCCAATGGCTTTAAAATCAAGCACTTGTTTGCCGGTTCCTGGCGAGGATTGCCAAAAGAACAGTGCAAAGAATTTCAAGACTTGGTTATAGTGGAAAAGAAGAAAATTGAATAGGACTGGAAGGAAGAAAGGGCAGCCGAAGCCACCCTCTCATTTTAACCCCAAAAAACCAAATGAAAACAATTTATCTTTAGTGTAATTACTTTCTTACTTTAATTTATCAAACAAAGGTACAATAAAAGGGTTTAAAAATCATAAAGAATTTTTTACAAATTTATTGTATTAAATTTCCAAAAACTTAATTTAAATAGCCTTTTAATCAGTCTATAAGACTGGAGTCGGGCTTTTGG
>JBCBRY010000052.1:0-56172 GCA_039819485.1 Bacteroidota bacterium
AAACAACTGCCCCCTTAAACCCCTCCTCCGCCCGGCGCTGCGGAGCAGCGACTCGGGCGACTGCCATACATACAGGGCTGTCCCCATGTTTATCAAACAGTACAGTTAATGGTCAATGGGTTCAAAAAATGGACGGCAAATATCGGAAAATGATGAACGGATTGGCAGGTTTTTACAATTAGAATTAAATATGCCTTTTGGTTGATTTTTTAGAATAGTATTTTGCAATTTATTTAATGGTCGAACAAAAAGGTTGTAAAAGTGGTTAATGAAAATATATTGTGTATATTTGGATTGCACATGATTCATCACATATAAATCCGATTTTTTTATGAAGACCCATCGACGCGAGATTTTGATCTACTACAATCCTGAGTCCAGCAATGATAAAAAGACCGTTGCCCATGCGCAGGGATTGGTGCCCCATGTTAGAACCTATGCCTTTGCCAAAGCTCCATCCAGCACAACGAGTTGGCGGCAGATTGTCCGTTCGCTCGATCTGCACCCCAAAGAATTGATGAACAAGGCCCATCCTTATTATCAGGCCAATATCCGGGGCCGGGAATTCAACGATGAAGATTGGTTGAATGTAATCCGTTTCAACCCTGACATCCTCAAAGCACCGATTGCCATCCGAGGCCATAAAGCTGTGCTTTGTACGTCGGCTACGGAAATTTATAAATTAACTGAGGCTGATGTCAAGGCGTCTTACGCTTGATCCACTGCAACAAACTGAGAAGTTCTACATAGGAAAAGGGCTGCTCCATTAATGGAGTGGCTCTTTTGGGTTATGGGTTATATGGGTGATGAGATATTGAGATATTGGGTTATTGAGATATTGGGTTTTATAATTTTCAATTTTCAATTTTCAATTTTCCATTATTCTCCTATTCTTGTTTACTTTGCATTCTTCGAAAAATCACCAAAATTTTATCATTCATCAAATCAAACCAACTACCTTATGCCAAGTTTTGAGATAGAAGGCAACCTGCATAAAAAATACGATACCGAAAGTAAATCAGCTACTTTCCAGGCCCGCGAATTTGTCATTGAAATTAAAGACGGCAACTATCCACAGTTTATCAAATTCCAACTAACGCAGGATCGCTGTTCGCTCATCGACAGCTTCCAGGAGGGACAACCGATCAAAGTACATTTCGACCTGCGCGGCCGGGAGTGGCAAGGGCGCTATTTTACCAACCTGAATGCGTGGCGGCTCGAAAATCCTGCACCTGCGCCGACCACCGCTGCTCCTGCTGCGGGTGGTAATGATTTCGATTTTCCCGATGCCTCGGATGAACCGCCGGTTCAGCAAAGCGACGACTTGCCGTTTTGAGAAAATCAGGGGATTTAGGTATTGGGATATTGGGATATTTCAAAAGAATTATCAATATCCCAATATCCCAATATCCCAATATCCCAATATCCCAATATCCCAATACCTCAATATCCCAATACCTAAATCCCCATCTTTTTCCCGTCTGGGTCCTTGATCCAAAACTCCAATCCCTTCCCACCTTCATTTTGAAAAAACTCCAGACGCAGCGGGTGCTTTCCTGCTTTTAAGGCTATGCTTTTTTCTTGAGGCCGCATGCCGTGGATGCCATCGTTGTCGATCAAAAGTTGATTGGCTACATGCAGGCGAGAGCCATCGTCGGAGGAGACGTGGAAAGTGTATACGCCAGTCTCGGGTATTTCGAAGAAAGTTTCAAAAAGCAATGCATAATGTTGCTCCTTCTCTACTTCTGTTAAGCCGATCTTGCTGACTGACCAGTTTTTGATTGGTGTAAGCGCAGCGAAATCTGGTAATTTCTCCATTGATCCTTCGTACATTTTTAAGGAAATGCCCGTCGGAGCATCTTTCGGCACCTTGGACTTGACGGGCTTGGTTTTGGTGAAATAATAGCTCTGTGCATGACTTTCGATGCCATTGGGCCAGGTGGCCCGACATCGGATATGGCTCGTTTTCCTGATCGAAATAGGCCCGTTGTACGGTTGCCATCTGGCATCCGGAGCGTGACCGTCGAGGGTATAAGAAATGGTTGCACCGGGAACAATGGTCTTTAATTCCACGGCCGTGCGATTAATAAAGATCCGAGTCTCGTCCTTTGGTTTTGGTGGGAGGTACCCCTGGTGGATAGCCTTAACGAGAGCAGGCTCAATTTTGGTGATTTGCCGGTCATAGGTGAGCAGGCCGTTGTTTTCCGTTTCAATATCGGAAAGTTGGGTATACACCACGGCGCTGAGGCCAGCGGTATCTTGCAGTTCAAATAATTTTGACCAAAGGTTTTCATATTCTTTCAACAATGCTTCTGGCGTTGCTATCTGCTGGTAGCCCCAGCCTTCATCGGTCCATTGGTGTCCTTGCACATTGAGGCCGAGCCCACCAAATTCTCCTAAAACCACTGCCCGGTCCGGTTCTTTTTTTGGGGCGGCCGGGCCAGGGTAAGCATGGATATCGTTTACATCACCGACGCCCATGTCGGTCCAGCCCGAAGCGTTATTGACGAGCCGGGTTGGGTCCCAGGTTTTTAATCTTTGCACGTAAAATTCGGTGTTGTGCTGCCCCCATGCTTCATTGAATGGCACCCACACCACAATGCTCGGAAAATTGAACAAGTGGTCGACCATAGCTTTCAGCTCGTATTTGAATTGGGATTGATCACTTTCGGTCGCATTGGTCGCACTTGGCATGTCCTGCCACACGAGCAGGCCCATTTTGTCGCAGAGGTGGTACCAGCGAGCAGGTTCGATTTTTACGTGTTTACGGATCAGGTTGAACCCCATGTCCTTCATCATTTGCAGGTCATACTGCATAGCTGATTCGGTAGGCGGGGTGTACAGTCCATCGGGCCAGAAACCTTGGTCGAGGACGCCGATCTGGAAAACAGGTTCGTCGTTCAGCAACAGCTTTTTGATGCCTGCGTCATCACTTCCCACTGAAATTTTGCGCATGCCGAAATAGCCAGTGACTTTATCGTCCGAACTTTTATTGCCCAATGAAATTTCGATGTCGTACAAGTACGGGTCGTCGAGGGACCACAGGCGCATGTCTTTCCTGATCTGCAAAAGCAGCGGTGTGCCCGGTTTTCCTTTTGCTTCCGAAATCTTGCGTCCATTTACCAGAATGCGGGCGGTAACAGCTGTCGTCCGGTTGGCCTGGCCTGTGGTTTCCACGCGCACCAGGATGCGTTTTTTATCAATGTCAGGTTCTACCCTAAAGGACTCAATGTAGGTTTTAGGCACTGGTTCCAACCAGACGGACTGCCAGATCCCGCTCGTAGCGGTGTAAAATATGCCTTTTGGCTTCAGTCGCTGTTTGCCGACGGGCTGGCCACCCGTGTCGGTTGGATCTGTGACGTTTACCGTGAGCAGTTGTTTTTCACCAGCATTGAAATAATCGGTGATGTCGAACGAAAAAGGATCATAGCCACCTATATGTTCCCCTGCTTTTTTGCCGTTTACAAATACCGTGGTATGAAAGTCAACTGCACCGAAGTGCAACAAAATCCGTTGGTCCTTTGGCCAGTCCCTGGGGATGACAAACTGCCTGTTGTACACCATCACCTGGTCGGGCTTTACCTTGTACCTGATACCGGACAGGGCCGACTCGACGGGGTAGGGGACGAGGATGACCCCATCTTTTACAATTTCTCCGTTTTTCTTTTTTATGGCAAAACTCCACTCACCATTAAGACTGAGCCATTTGTTGCGTGCCATCTGAGGACGGGGGTATTCGGGTAGCGCATTGGCGGCGGAGACTTTATCTGCCCAACGGGTTTTGAGAGGGGCTTTGGCCGGCTGCCACCTGGTCTGGGCAGTGCTATCGGTGGTATTGATTGCAATAAACAATATTGGTATAAAAAGCAGATAATATTTCATTTAAAGGACGTTGTCTGAATTTGGAAATTGGAAATTGCGAACCGTTCGGTTTTCATTACAAAGCAAATATGTTCAATTTCTAAATTTCGAAAGAATTTTAAAGAAGTTGTCTAAAAACTCCTTGTTGGCCGCAAATCCAAACATTTTCAACTCAACAGGAGTTTTTAAACAACTTCAATCAATACGCTTTTTTCCTGCTTATGATGCATAACCGAAATTGGTCAGCCGCAAGCCAATTGTATCCAGCATCCAAAAGTCATTTTAATTAACTTTGATAAAAATTATCCTGTTATGAAATCACGTCTCCTTTCCCTTTTGTTTTTCTTTTTCCCTTCTTTTCTTTTTGCTTGTTCTTGCCTTTATTTCACCTCTTTTTGCGAAGCGATGAACCCTGGTTCAATTGCAGTTGGTCTGCGCGTGACGAATGTATATTTTGTGGATCAAGGTGGCGTTATGTCCATGTGGATTGATGGCGAGGTGATCGACGAACTGGTCGGTGAAGCTCCCAATGATGTTTTGAGTATTCAGATTACGGATAATACTTCTTGCAGTCCCGATTTTCCACCAAACCCAGCCATTGGCGACCGGGTGGCGGTTTTTGTAGAAAGCAGTTCCGGGATTGGCCCAAATGGTTTCGAAGCTTACTCCGTGGTGTCCGGATGTACAGCTAAAGCGAGGTATTTCAGTTCCGTCGAGTCTTACACGGAATTCAGGAACAACATCAACGACTGCATACTGCTCACCAAAACAGTCGATAAGGAACTGCTGGACAAGTTGACGCCTTTTGCACCAAACCCCGCCCGGGATTTAATAAAAATCCGCTTGTGGCTGCCGCTAAATTTGGACATCACGATCTACGGGGCCAACGGCCAGCTTGTTTATCAGGGAAAAATTAGACAAGAACCTGAATTTGAAATCAATATCTCGGATTGGGCCTCAGGCGTGTACTACGTGCGGTTTCAATCGGAAGATACCCAGTTGGTGAAGCGGTTCCTCAAAACTGGTTAGGTGGACTTCCTTTGGCATAAGGTTGATGATTGTTTTTTTGACCCGGGTTATTCTTGACTGAATAACGGTGAAGTCCTTTTGCAGGGGCACAAAATTTACTGTAATTTTATTCTTTCCTATTCGTTTTTTTCTCTATTACCCGTCACCTGCCTTATTATCAAAGCCACGGCATCCAATGAAAAAACCTAATGAACGAACAATCTTGTTGTGGGCAATATTATTATTGTCTTTCCCTTCTTTCGGCCAGAGCCTGGACAGTATACTAAACGTAGCCAAACATGCAGCTTCCGATTCGCTGAAAGCCTTGGCCTGGGCCAGGGCCTCTGACTTGGTTATTCGGAAGGATAAAGATGAGGCGCTTGGCTATGCCCTGCAATCAAAAGCGTTTGCGCTCAGGTCAACTGCCAAAACTGTCAAGGCAAAATCATTTTTGACCATTGGCAGGTTGTACCATATGAAAGGGCAATTGGATTCTGCAAAATTTTATTATGAAATAGCACTGCCATTTGCCCGGCAACATAAAAGCAAAGGGGCCATCTTCAATAACCTGGGGGCATTGATGAGGGGCAAAGGGAATTATGAAAAAGCTCAGGAATATTACATTTCGAGCTTGCAGAGTTTTATGGAGATCGATGATAAAGAGTCTATCCGCAGAGCTTATTATAATTTGGGCATTTTAAATGCTTCGGTTGGAAATTATGATAAAGCGCTTGATTTTTACTTGAAAAACCTGGCAGCCACAAAAGATTTGGGAGATTCCGTCAGCATAGCCAATGCGTATAAGGGACTGGGAGACATTTATTGGTATTTGAAATATTATGACAAATCGGTAGATGCCTACGAACAAGCCGCCATTTGTCTGAAAGACAAGAGCATGGACATTCTGGCTTCGATATTGATCGGATTGGGCAATTGTGCAGCCATGAAGGGCCAAATGGTAAAAGCGGAAAAATTATTTCTGGAAAGCAAAGAAATCATCATTGACGAAAAAGACCCTGAGTCCCTGGCACAAGTTTACATCAACCTTGGTTCGGTAAGGGATAGTCTGGGAAAATACAATACGGCCTATGCAAATTATCGGTCTGCTTATGAAATTTCCAAAGAGATCGGTTTGAAAAGCAAGCTCAAGGATGCGTATGGAGGGATGGCCGAAACATTGCAAAAGCTGGGACGGTACCAGGAAGCCTACTACATGTTCAAAAAATACCATGAATTGCAGGATACGCTTTTAAATAGAGAAAACCTCCGGCAGATAAAGGAACTCCAGTTAAAATTTGATGAAGAAAAAGCCAATACAGAAATTGCCCGCCTGGAAGCAGATAATGCCGGCCAGGAGGCTGCACTGCTGCGCCAGCAGCGATTGAATGGTGTACTGCTTGCCGGTAGCCTCGGGCTCCTGATCATCATTGTTTTCCTTTTTGGCTATTATCGGTATTTGCAAAAGCAAAAAGAAATAGCTCATGAAAAAGCCAAATCCGAACAACTGCGTCAGGTCAATAAGGCCACGATGAAATTTGTCCCGGAAGCATTTTTAAAAAGCCTGGGCTACGAAAGCATCATGGATGTACGGCTCGGAGACCAAATGGAAGCTACCGGAACCATCTTGTTCTCCGACATTCGCGGGTACACTTCCATTTCGGAAGGGATGACCCCGGAGGAGAATTTCAAATTCCTCAACGCCTATTTAGGCAAGGTAGGGCCGCTGATTACCCAGCACAACGGGTACATCAACCAGTTTTTGGGAGATGGCATTATGGCTTTGTTTCCAAATGACGCGGACGATGCCCTGCGTTCGGCCATTGATATGTGCGTAAACCTGCACCACTACAATGAACAACGTCAGCAATTGGGCCGCCAGCTGATCAAAATCGGAATTGGCTTACACACCGGCGAGATGATGCTGGGCATCATCGGGGATAATGAAAAACTGGACATGGGAATTGTTTCCGATACCGTTAATACTTCCTCCCGTATTGAGGGCCTGACCAAATACTTTGGTGCTTCTATCATTTTCAGTGAAAACACTTACCGGTTGTTGAAAAACCCAAGCTCGTTCGGTATTCGGCCGATCGGTCGAGTGGTCTTAAAAGGAAAAAGTGAATCCATTAGTATTTATGAGTGCTTTGATGGAGACCTGCCCGCAATAGCTGCCCTCAAGCTCAATACGCTTGCTCAGTTCAAGGAAGGAGTCAACCTGTATTTTCAAAAGAAATTATCCGCTGCGCAGGACATTTTCATCGAGGTCGAACGACAAAACCCCGATGATCGAGTAGCCAAATTTTTTGTGGATAAAATCAAGCAGCTAATGCAGCAGGAAATGGATGCGTCGTGGACGGGAGTGGAAGTAATGGCGGAAAAATAAACTTAGCACACCAGCCGGTAGCCGACTCCTTTCAAGGTGATGATCTGTACGGATTCGTCGGCCGACAAATAATTTCTCAATTTTCTGATATACACATCGAGGTTGCGGGAATTAAAGAAAGAATCGTTTCCCCATATTTCATCTAAAATGAATTTCCTTTTCACTGCGGCATTGGGCGTAGCCGTCAGGAGCGAGAGTAATTGCGCTTCCCGGTGGGAGAGTTGCCGACTGTTCTTGTCAATGGTCAGCAGTTGTTTTTTGGGATAAAAATAATAGCGGCCCAATTTGATTTTGCTCGTCTGGCTGGCCGTTGCTCTTTTACCTTCTGCCAGCTGCAATAAATTATTGATCCGGACGATCAGTTCCTCCACACTGAAGGGTTTGCGCACATAATCGTTGCCACCGCTGTCGAAGCCTTTGACTACGTCGGCGGTTTGGTTTTTGGCGGTCAGATAAATAATGGGCAGGCTGCTGTTTTTTTCTCTTATTTCTTTTCCGATAGAAAATCCATCCCGGTTGGGCAGCATCACATCCAGCACACAGATGTCCGGTTGGAATTTTTCGTATGCGCCGATGACGAGTTGCCCGTCGGTTACCAACTGTACCTCAAAGTCCCTGGTCTCCAGGCTTTCTTTGACAATTTTTCCCAAAAAGGGTTCGTCCTCTACGTAAAGAATTTTAGGCATGGGGAGGAATTGCTAATGCTTGATTATCGTATGCCGTCCACCTTCTACCGGCCGTCGCCAAGCATATCAGCCCAGATGAACTGGGCGATCACTTTACTGCCAGGTGGTTCAAAGTGGTCGGTATTGTCCTGCAACTGATCGGTGTTTTTACTAAAAGCTTCCACCGGGGCGATCACGTCGATATTCTCCTTTTTTAAATATACCGAAATTTCATCAAAAATATCCTGAAGCAAGAATGTCCCGTTTTCGTACCCGACGGCCGGTGGAAAAAGTAGCACTTTGAATTCGCTGCCGTTGCTTTTGGCAAATCCGGCCATGCGGGGAATGATCGGCAACAACCGGTCTTTATTTCCTTCGTACATCCAAGTGTACCATTTTACCGACGACATTTTTCCTTCCTTCACATAGCGGTACATGGCTTTTCGGATAAAAAAAGGCAATTTAAAAAAAGGTTTTTTATAAATCCGGTAAAGGCCGTTGTCGCCACCTTCGTAAATGGAATTGCGGCGCGAAAAATCGTTGAGGTTCAGGAAATAATATATCGTATTTGGTTGGTATACATTGTACTTCGTTTCGAGGTAGGCTTCCAGTTCTTCCAGGCCATAGCCACAAGTGCCGAAATTAACAACCTTGATACTGTCGCCAGTCAGTTGCTGCAGTTCGGCCGAGGGCATTTGGCTTTGATCGATTCCCTGGCCAAAGGGGACAGAGTCACCAAACAGAGCAACCGTAGCGGGAAAGGAAGTTTCATCACTGTCGTCCCGGAAGCCGTGTTTGTTAATGGCCAGCCGCCGCTCTTCATGGGTGATGCGGTAGTTGGGTTTCATCTGGTAGCTCAGCCTTGGGTCGTCGGAAGGGATGTAGTAGTGCAGTTTGTTGTTTTGCTGGTCGGTCAGAGAAGGAACCACCAGGAACTGGTAGAGTACCTGGCAGGCAATTTCCAGCAGCACCAGGGCAAACACCACCCCAAAGAGTATGGCTACTAATTTTTTTGAAAAATTATTCATGATTAAGGTTTACTTGGCTTGAATGAGCATTTCAATACAAGCCTGATACCAACTTGAAAAATAAGGGGTGGGTGCAAATCTATGGGGTAGGGGGAAATAAATCGACTCAGTTGATCACTTTAAGGTAGATCAGGGCTGAACCAACAAAATTAGATGGCTGCCATTTCCCCGATTAATGAGGAAAACCAAACCTCAAAAGATAAAAACTTCAAACCATGCGCAGTGGGTCTTTTAAAAACAAATCAAAATCTGACTTCATTTTCTGTAGCAGCGAATCGATATCCGATTTAGTCGCATCATCGAGCTGGTCCCAAACCTTTTCCTTTTGTTTTTTTTGAATGGTGTTTTCTATGTACCGGATCAGGTTGAAGCACAGGGTAAACTGGCCGCAGGCAATCAGTTTTTTCAGAGCCTGCTTCTTTTTCTGTTCGTCAGGAAACCATAAGGTAGTCGGCATATTGTTCGCCACATTAACGACATTGGCCATTTCGGGGGTAATGCCTTCATCGCCCTCCAGGGTGTAGATGTTATTGGTCTTGATGCGGTAGTTCCAGTCATTATCTGAAAAAAGTTGTCTCAATTGCAACGACCTGATCCTTCTGAGGAAAATATCTGAGACCATTTTGATGACCGAAGTAGCCCTCATTTTGATCAGATAAACAAGAACGTAAACGGGGGTTTTCAGGATGACGGCAATATCCTTGAACAGATGGTGGTCGTGCTTCTTGCCGATGACGCCGTCCAGGGCATTTTTGAAAACAGATTTGACAATAAAAAAAAGTACGAACCACAAAACACCCATTGTGAGCAGAGCCGCAACGATGGCTGTTTCCCAAATAGGAGGCTGAACAAAATACAGGATAGCCACCATGGCTGCCACGAAGATGCCAACCAGCCAATTGATACGGCGGAAGGTGAAAAAATCCTTAAACTTGCTAAAAGTGATCGTTGGCACTTCATAAGGGTCCATTGTTCTTCCCGACACATCGGAAATGATGTAGGTGCCGATAAAGGGGCCCTCCTTGCTGTGCCTCGACTCGGCCAGTTCCACTCCCTCGATTCCTTGGTTGTCGATCACACCACCGTCCATGATGCCCGTGGGCTGGTATTTCTCGTTCCAGGTCGTGGATACGGGGCCGGTGGGGGATTTTGAGTAATCTTTAGGCATGACCATGGGCTCAAAGCCTCCCGGAAAACAGCTCGAAGATGCGGCCGCATCGCCGAGTCGGATGTTGGCAGCCACATCGTCGGGCAGGTTGACATTTCCGTTTCCAAACTTTCCCTGATCGTCGTTTTCAGTGAAACGAAATTGGATGCCCGTGGTAAATTCTGTCGCACCAAAAATGACATCTTTCAGATGGGAGCTGTCGTCTTCAAAAAGTGTATTGAAAGTTTCGTCCTCATAGAAATATTCATTGTACACTTCCGAAAAAGCATTGATCAGGTCTTTGCTCTTGGTTTTGTCCCGCCATTCGGTGGTGTTGTTCAGTTTTTCGAACGCCCGCTCCAGCAATTTGTCTTCCTCCAGCAATTCGTACAGCTTTTGATAGCATGCCTCAAAGCTTCGTCCCTTTGCTGCGTACAGCGCGTACATAACACCGGTCAGCGTGCCACCAGAAATGGTGGACAGCACCTTGACGCGCTGCAGCATGTTTTCGCCCTGGTATTCCAGTGAATTGAGGTAAGAAAGGGCACCGAGGTGGAAAGTAGTGGCCCGGTAACCACCGCCAGATAGCGAAATGGCGATATTGGTAAAAGGTTTTGCAATGATTGTTTCCATCAGTTTTTCATTTTATTTCAACGAAAGGTCCAGCCTTTTGGGGATTTCCAAAGGTAGGGAATAAAGCGTTGAATGGTTTGATAGCCGAATGGTTAATTGATGATTTTTTTTATTTATAAAAAATCATTTAACCTTCTGCCTGGCGGCTTCGCCGCCTCACAGGGCAGGGTTTTGGAGGGGGCTTCGGCGGCGAAGGATGTTTTTTTGTTGCACAGTATGCTGCGATTTAAGTATTTACCCAACCACAAAAGCAATGACCGAGGAAATGATGGAAAGGAACATTCCGATCAGAAAAATATTGAATGCCCGCCTGATCCAGGTCATTTTGTAGCCAAGTCGTTTGCCCGAGTAAAACAGGTTTTGCTTGAGGGTTTCCATGATGTTTTTGTCGTCGGCAAAGGTCTCGTCCAGGCTGTCATAAAATTCCTGGGAGGTCATCCGGTAAATATTGCCAAAGAACAGGGGGCTGTGGTTTTTGTATTTATTGAAAAAATAGCGCGGGTTCTCAAACCGGGAAGGTTTCAGGACGATGGTCGAGATGTAGATCGTAGAAAAGCAGGTGGCAGCGAGAATGACCAGCGGTATCAGCAGGTGCCGCTCTATAATGAAATCAGTGTTCGAAACAACGTTCGGGATCAGAAAAGTAAGCATGATGGCATTCAGACTGAGCAGCACGTTGGCTTTGTTGTCGGCCAGGTGGGTCAGTTCTACATTATTTCTTTGCGTAGTCCGGATGACATTAACAGTGTCTTTGTTGAAGCCTTCTTTCTTGTTCTTCTTCTTTTTCTTCCCGGGCTCCTGCTCCGCTATCTGAAGTTCTTCGAATAAAACCATGTTTTTGGATTTTAACAGTCGATAAAAGTTTTTTGGTCGATTTAAGCTTGCTGTATTGCCCAACAATTTGCCGGCAAAAATACGGCCTGTAGAATTACTAAGAAATGGTTTTGTCCTATAATTACCATAAAATTAACAATTTATTATCTTTTTGTCAATCTAACACGAAGTAACGTCTGAGGTTTGCAATATGGTTCCATTTTACAGAATATTATTTCGTTGATGTCGATTTCTCATAAAATATATGCAATATGATTTGATTTTATCATAAAATTAGTTCTAAAACGCATGATCAGTCTTTTGTGGAGCCGTCTCTTAAGTATCATTGTTTTAAAGCTGCATGTCCTATTTTTATCATTTTTAAATTTGCATCTAAAAACCGCTGGCTGCACTTTTGCGTTCGGAAAGGTGAAATACATGAGACTAAGATTTTTAATCAAAAAATCATTAAAATCATGAAAAACACAGTTTTAAGATTAAACATCGGTGTCGCTCTTTTGCTCTCGATGGTATTTTCCTGGCCCCTCTTGGCCGGAGAACCCGTTGCAGAGAAGAGTATTTTTGACTTGATGAATTATCGGGAGGTGCTCGATCTTACACTGGAAGCGGATCTGGCAACTTTTAAAGTGGACCGGCAAAACACCAGTTCCCATCCGGCAAAAATTTCCTTCAAGGATGTTTCCGGTGAACCGCAGGAATGGGACCTGAAAATTAAGTTGCGCGGGGCTTTTCGCCGTATGAAATGTACGGATGTGCCGCCACTAAAATTGAACTTCAAAAAATCGGAACTGGAAAAAGCAGGCCTGGCGAAGTTCGACGACCTGAAATTGGTGCCGCAGTGCTTTGCTGACCAGGCTGCTGCCAAGGAGTCGCTGCTTAAGGAGTATCTCGCTTATAAATTGTACAACGAGATGTCCGGCTATAGTTTTCGGGTACAATTGGTGCGTATCACCTATGTAGATATAACCACTGGCCAAAAGGATAAGCAATGGGCCTTCTTGATCGAAGATGCGGCCCAACTGCGGGCCCGCCTGCATGCAGAAAAAATGGAAGACAAATACAACCTGCCAGTTGATAGCTTTCATTTGTCACAGGCGCGTTTGATGGCCGTTTTTGAATACCTGATCGGCAATGGCGACTGGAGTTTTCGCAATTTGAAAAATGTAAAATTCATGCGGAAAAAAGGCAAAGTAATTCCGGTTCCTTATGACTTTGATTTTTCAGGTATGGTCAATGCTGCATACGCGATCCCCAATGTAAGTGTAGGGCAAACGTCTGTACAGGAGCGAGTGTTCCTGGGCTTTGAAAATGACCCTGGTTTGCTGCACAGCACCATTTATCACGTGCTGGGAAAACAGGAAAAGCTGGAGGCAATCGTTTTGGGCTTTAAACCGCTTTCTTACAGCAGCCGTTTAGAAGTATTGGAATATTTGCGGGATTTCTTTGAATCGCCGGAACAAATAAAAATGATGGACCTGACGGTCGTGAGCGAAAGCAGAGAAAATCCTTCAGACCGATAATTAAAATTAAGGCGGGCAAAAAATGACACTTTTGTTTGGGCAAATGCTTGATTCCTACATCTTGAAATTCTTTTCCATTGCCAGAAAAAGAATTTTGAGGCTTGGAATTCAAGAATATGCCCAAATAAAAGTGTCATTTTTAACGCTCCTTATTTTTGTTCAAGCCCTAATGCGGTCTTGGTGTTTAAAAATAAAAAGCTGATAAAAATACTTACCCCACGATTTCCATAAATTCTTCTTCCGTCAAAATTTCCACTGTGCCGAGTGCCTGAGCTTTTTTCAGTTTGCTGCCTGCTTTTTCTCCTACTACCAAAATATTTAAATTTTTACTGACCGCACTGATATTTTTGGCACCGGCAGCTTCTGCTTTGGCTTGCGCTTCTTTGCGGCCCATGTGTTGAAGCGACCCTGTAAAAAGGATTGTTTTGCCAAAAAGAGCGCCGTCGGCATTCAGGACTTTTGGCTGGTCGTCCTCGGTCTGGGTGAGGTTGACACCGAGCATTTCCATTTCTTTCAGCAGTGCAATGTTTTTGTCGTTTTGAAAAAAGCGAATGACGTTATGGGTGAGTACTTTCCCGATATTATGGATGCGGGTGAACCGCTCCTCGTCCCAGCCTTGCAGGTCGAGTACATGGTCGATTTCGCCGGCAATGATCTTGGACGCCTTGATGCCGAGGTGATGAATGGTCAGGCTGTGCAGCAACCGGTAGATCGGGTTCTTCTTGGCCTTGTCGATGGCGGCCTGCATATTGGCGGCTGATTTTTCGCCAAATCCCTCCAATTGGGCGACCTTCTCATAATCGATCCGGTAAATGTCCGCAATGGAGCGCAGCCAGCCCAATTTATAAAACCGCTCAACGATGCTTTCACCAAAACCGTCAATATCCATCGCGTGTTTGCTTACGTGGTGAACCATGCGTGCCACTACCTGCGCTTCACACTCAGGGTTCTCGCAACGCCAGGCGGCTTCGTCTTCCTGCCGCACTAATTTTGTCCGACAAACAGGGCAGTGTTCCGGAAATACGATTTCCTGTTCCGACCCGTCCCGCAGTTCTTCCATCGGTTTGACAATGTAAGGGATCACGTCACCTGCCCGTTCGACCAGCACCGTGTCGCCCAGTTTGATGTCTTTGTTTCGGATAAAATCCTCATTGTGCATGGAAACAGAGGAGACCGTTACACCGGCGAGGGCCACCGGTTCAAGTTTGGCGACGGGTGTGATGGAACCGACCTTGCCCACCTGGAATTCCACATTGAGCAATTTAGTGGTTGCCTGTTTGGCCTTGAATTTAAAAGCAATCGCCCAGCGCGGGTGGTGCCCGGTAGAGCCAACCCGCTGCTGCAGTTCGAGGCTGTTGACCTTTACGACCATGCCGTCGACTTCGTAGGGATACTGCTCCCGCTGCTCTTGCCATTTGATGCAGAAATCGGCTGCTTTCGCAATGTTTTTGCAGACGGCCCGCTCCGGCATGAGTTTTTTGGCTGTGGCCATCGGGACTTTAAATCCCAGGTTTTCAAGGAGTTGTATGGAGTTGGCGTGGGTTTGCAGGTCTTTTATTTTATCGTTTCCATCGGCGTCGATAGCGTAGCCGAGTTGGTAAAGAAAGGCTTCAATTTTCCGGGCAGCTGTCTCTGAAGGGTCTTTCGTACGCAGCCCGCCCGTAGCTGAATTTCGAGGGTTGGCAAAGAGCGATTGACCATCCTTGGCGCGTTCTTCATTCAGTTTTTCAAATACATCTTTGCGGATAATCGCTTCTCCGCGCAGTTCAGCTTTATGGATGCCCATTGCGGTGAAAGCAGCCTGTAAGGGGACCGAGCGCAAGGTGCGGATGTTGGGAGTGATTTCATCCCCTTGCGTACCGTTGCCGCGGGTGGCGGCCCGTAAGAGTTTGTCATTTTCATAGACGATGGCGATGCTGCCGCCGTCAAATTTGGGTTCCACGGCATATTCGATTTCGATGTCCTTGTCCATGCCGAGGTAGTTTTTGATCCTTTCGTCAAAATCTGCGAGGTCTTCGGCATTGTAGCTATTGTCGAGGGACAGCATGGGGACGAGGTGCTCTACCGTGGGAAAGTCTTCGGTGAGGTCACTGCTCACCCGTTGGGTAGGGGAGTTGGGGGTGACCAGTTCGGGGTGTTTGGCTTCGATGGCCTCCAGTTTTTTGTACAGGGTATCGTACTCAAAGTCGCTGATGACCGGGTCGTTCAGGGCATAATACCTCCATTCGTGGTATTCAATGACGGATCGTAAATCGTTTAATTGGTCTGGTATTTCGGGTGACGAGAGCAATTTTTTGGACAATTCGAAAAGTTGTTTTTGTTCTTCTTTTTTATACATGGCGAGAATGTTATTTGGCCGGGTATTCGAAAAATTGAGTAGTGTTTTTTAGAAGGGAAAAGTACAGGAATTTGTATTCAATGAAAAAAGGTTGAGCCCAAAAACTTAACATTGAAAGTCGCTTTTGCGAATTATCTTTGCCTTAACTTAAAAATTACTTTTTTTTCACATTAAAAGGGTTCGACTGAAAACTGTACACAGGAAAGACTATGGACGGCACTCGTTTACCGCTCGGGCAAGCCTCGTATTAGCCCAAATAACTGTTATTTCGTTTAGCCTTTCTTCGCTGGCTGTTCTTCATGCTGCCCTGCCATATTATTTTATGAAACGTTACTTACTTACTCTCACTGTCTGCTTTTTGGCCCTATTCAGTTTGCAGGCACAAGTCACTACTTCCTCCATCCAGGGATCGGTAGTTGACGAATCCGGGGCGACCATGCCCGGAGCGACTGTTGTCGCCACCCATACCCCTTCTGGAACCTCTTATGGTGTTGTCACCCGCGACGATGGCGGTTACGTTATTCCCAACATGCGGATTGGCGGCCCTTACATGGTGGAGGTTTCTTTCACTGGTTTTCAATCATCAGTGGTCAACGATATTTACTTGAAATTAGGTGAAAAACGCAGCCTGAACATTACCCTCAAAGAAGGGGTTGAACTCGATCAGGTTTTGGTGGTCGGTGAAAGAAATGCACTCATCAACCCTGACAAGACGGGGGCTTCCACCTATATCAGTCTGGAGCAGCTGCGCACGCTGCCTACCATTACCCGGAACACGGCCGACCTGACCCGCCTGAACCCGATGGCTGCGGAAGGTGGTTCGTTTGGTGGTCGGAACGACCAGTTCAACAACTATTCGCTGGATGGTTCTATCTTCAACAACCCATTTGGTTTGGATGCTGCCACCCCTGGTGGCCAGACCGATGCCTCGCCCATTTCACTCGATGCGATTGAGCAAATTTCGGTTTCGCTGGCTCCTTACGACGTCACCAAGGCCGGGTTCACTGGTGCCTCCATTGATGCAGTGACCAAGTCGGGAACCAATGATTTCACAGGTTCTGTATTTGCCTATTTCCGCAATAGCGACATGCTCGGTGGCACGGTGGATGGAGCGGATGTGCCCCGTGGTGATTTGAGTCAATTACAGACCGGGTTCAGTATCGGCGGGCCGATCATCAAGGACAAGGTCTTTTTCTTCGCCAATCTGGAGATTGAAAGGCGTTCGGATCTGGGATCTTATTTTGTCCCGAGTACGGACGGAGTCATCGACGGAACCAGCTCCAGAGTGCTTACGTCTGATATGCAGTCTATTTCCGATTTGCTACGCAGTGAATATGGTTATGAAACCGGCGCAATTACCGGATTTAAACACAACACCGACAACCAAAAAGGTTTGTTCAAGCTGAACTTCAACCTGAATGAGGCACATAAACTGGCGGTGACCTATAACTTCCTCGATGCATATCAAGACAAACCAGCCCACCCATCCGCCATCAGTCCGCGTGGCCCAAGCCCGCAAACGTTACAGTTTGAAAATTCCGGTTACCGCATCAACAATGTGCTCCATTCGGTCAAAGCGGAACTCAACTCTCTGTTTGGCAACAAAGCGGCCAACCAATTGCAGGTAGGTTTCACGGCCTTCCGCGATTCCCGCGATCCGTTTTCTGCACCGTTCCCAGTTTTGAATATCAACAAGGACAATGTGCCTTATATCATCGCCGGGCATGAACCATTTTCGGTCAATAACCGGCTGGATCAGAATGTGTACCAGTTTACCGATAATTTCAACCTCTATCTGAACAAGCATACCCTGACCATCGGGACGAGCTTCGAACGCTTCGATTTCGACAATTCATTTAACCTGACCGCTTATGGATTTGGCGTATTTGGCAACGTAGATATCAACGATGCTGCGGGCTTTATTCAGTCAGCCGATTTTTCCGCAAGCGTGGATGCAGCCCGTGCAGCTTTTGAAGGAAACAACGCAAACGGTACCTGGGCGCTGGCCGAAACGAACATGGGCCAGTGGGCTTTCTACGTGCAGGACGAAATCGCCGTAAGTGACCGGTTCACCCTGACCCTGGGACTGCGTTCTGACCTGCCTTTGTATTTTAATACACAGGATAAAATACAAGAGAACATTGACCGTAACTGCTGCTACAACCAGGGGCTGGAATATTTTGACGCCGATGGCAACCTGATCCTCAATAGTACTTATTATGATGAAAATGGCGACCCGGTAGAACTGAACAGCCTGGAGCTACCTGACCAGAAGCCGCTGATTTCTCCTCGCCTTGGTTTCAACTATGACCTGCATGGCGACCAAACCGCCCAGCTGCGTGGTGGAACCGGCCTTTTCACAGGGCGTTTTCCTTTTGTCTGGATCGGCAACCAGGTGGCCAACCCGGATGATTTCTTCTACGTGACGACGGCCCCTGATTTTAAATTCCCCCAGGTTTGGAGAAGCAATATTGGTTACGACAGGAGACTTGGAGACGGCTGGTCGATCACCATGGACCTTATTTTTACCAAAGATTTGCAGGCACAAATGGTGCGGAATTATGGACTCAGCCTCCCGACCGGCAAGCTCGGTGGTGTGGACAACCGCCCAATCTATCAGTTTGAGGACCGGTCCATGCGGAATGATTTCTTTGCTGGCATCGTGCAACAAAACGCCTATGTGTTCACAAATACTGATGTGGGTCGCAGTTTTAACGCAGCATTTCAAGTGGAAAAAATGTGGAGCAATAACATGAAAGCCAGCCTGGCTTATAACTTCCTTGATGCACAGGACGCTGCCTCCATTGACGCCGAGATTTCTTCAGATGCTTACGACCGGAACCCCGCCAACATCCAGCACACCAACCGTGCGGAACTGGCCCCCTCACTCTATGGAAACCGGCACCGGGTTGTTGGCTCATTGTACAAGCGTTTTGACTATAAACAAAAATGGTCCACCCATGTGGCCGTTTTCATGGAGTACGTACAGGGCGGACGGTACAGCTTCACGTACTCTGGTGACCTGAACAATGATGGTTCTTTCCTGAACGATCTGATTTACATTCCGACTGATGCTCAGATCGATCAAATGACTTTTGATGAAACGTCAGCGACAGAAGCAGCCCAGCGTGCGGCTTTGAAAAGTTTTATTGCCCAGGATGATTACCTGAGTGAAAACCGTGGAGAGTATGCAGAAAAATATGCGTCCGTCAATCCTTGGTACGGTCGGTGGGACATTCGTGTCATGCAGGAAATGCGCCTGGAAAACGGTCATTCTATTCAATTGAGCCTGGATGTTCTCAATGCAGCCAACCTGCTCAACGATAGCTGGGGAGTCCGTGAGATTGCGACCAATACTGGTCTGGTACAGCCCATCGGTATTTCCTCGATCGATCCGGTCACCAATACACCTGTTTATACTTTTGATACGTCAAGGGAAGATACCTACTTCAATGATTTTAGCCTGAGCAGCAGATGGCAGGCACAATTGGGGTTGAGGTATAATTTTTAATTGTACTGATTTTTCGGCCCATTGGCGGTAACACAGCGGTAACACCGTTCTAACAACGGTGTTACCGCTAAGCCTACTTTAAAAATACTTTTTCTGAAAAATAATTGTGCCCACTTTTAATCGCCAAAACATAAATGCCGGACGGAATAAAATCAATTGTCATTTGAACAGTTGTTTTTTCATTTAATGGCTCCATGTTTTTTTGCAAAATTAATTTTCCGGATAAATCGAATAAAATGATTTGGGGTGAAATAAGCTGTTCTAAGTTTTTAAATTCAATATTTAATTGCCCATTGTTTCCCTGAAACATTTTTTCAATTGTTAATAATTTTTGCTCAATTAATTGTACGGCCACTATTTTTGAATATTCGAACTGCCCGTCAAGGTCATTTTGCCGAAGGCGATAATAAACGATGTTTGTATTGTTTATTTGACCTAAAATATTTTTATCGACGAAAGAATAAAAGCTGAATTGGTCGGTAGTCCCTTGGCCATATACTTCGCCAATGGTCGTGAAGGAAATTGCGTCGGTGGAACGTTGGATTTCAAAAAAGTCATTGTTTTGTTCTGCAGCCGTTTCCCAATTTAATACGATATCCTTGTTTTGTTGGTGGGCAGTAAAATCAATTAATTCTACTGGTAATGCACTTTTGGTAACGACGACTTCTGTACCATTGTTGACGATGGAAAACATGTAACCGGCGGGTAAATCAGTGGAGGCAAAAGTACCCACGATGCAATTGTCACCCCCCTGGCAGGTCAAAATGGTGTAGGAGCCATTGGGGACGGTACCAGTTTCCGTGACCCTTAGTTCGCCAGTTAGCGTAGCCGTATCAGTGACGATCAACTGGTCGTGTCCCGTGCCGGCGCCCGTCCCGTCCATTATTTCGATATCCAGCCGAAGGCCATTCGTGAAATGGCCATCGAAAGTGAGGATGCCGGGAGAATTGCCCGGAGCAGCTGTGCCACCGGAGTTGTCAAAAACAGTTCCCCTTTCCACGATGCCCACACCTCCCAAAGTGCCGCCATTAGTGGTGTTTGCCTGAATAACAGTCCGGCCGGTAGAAGTCTTGGCAATAGTGCCCTGGTTGTTGAGGTGGCCGGCGGTGCCAGTAACAATGACCGAATCTGCACCCGTGATATTGAGGGTGTTGTTATTGAGTAAAACGCCGGGAGCGTTGAGGGTCAGGCTGCCGGCACTCCAGGTGGTGGTACCATCGTTGGTCAAAGTTGCAGACAATGATTTGGCGGTGCCGCTCAAGGTAAGTATGGAGGCAGCGGTATTGGTCGTGGGAGCGCTGATGGATCCGCCCGACCAGGCCAGTCCGCCAGAAATCGTCCATAAGTTGGCTCCGGTCACCGCTCCGTCCAACATCGTGACGGGGCCGGTCGTGGAAAGCGTAGCATTTGTAGTCAGGGTTCCCGCGGTGATGCTGAAGGCATTGGGAAGGGATAGGGCAGCCTGAATGTCGAGGGTGCCGCCGCGCAATGCCAAAGAACCGCCACTGCTGATGCTGGTGCCCGTATTCAAATCGGTCGAATTGTTGAATTCGATAGTAGAACCGACCGGAATGGTGATTTCGTTATTATTTTCGAAATTGCCTTCTTCAAAATGGATGCTGCCGTTGGTGACCGTGATTTTATCGTGGTTGTTGAAATGGCAATAAACGTCAAATACACCGGAAGTTGATAAAGTGAAAGTACCGTCATTGTTGAAAGTTCCTCTCCCTTCTGAAACAAAGTAGTCCAAATTGGCAGCAAAGGAACAGGTCAGCGAATTATTGTTGTCAAAAACGCCGGAACCGCTGATCACCAAATCGCCGGATGACCAGGTAGCGGTGCCGTCATTGGTCAGGGTGCCATCGGTGATTTCTTTGTCCGAAGAGCTGGTAAGTGTCAGTGTGGCACCTGCACTGATCTGAACTTTCCCTTTGATCGTACCTGTGCTAAAATTCAGACTGCCGCCCGGTTCCACATCAAAAGTAGCATTGCCGAGTATTTCCCCGCCCCGTATTGCATTGGTGCCGGTCGTGTTAAAATCTTCCGTGAAAGTTGTTTCACCTCCAAAGAAAGTTACATCAAGGGCACCTGTATAGGCTACTTCCACACTAATGGCACCATCGCTGAACTCGATGTCACCAGTACCGCCCAGGGTACTGGTAGATTCGATGGTTGAGTCGTGGTCAAGGTCCAGAGTCCCGCCCCCTACGATGGTAATTGTTCCGGCATTGGTCAGTCCGCCCACGTCAAATTTTAGCTGCCCCAACGTGATGGAAATGGTGCCTGCCAGCACGTTGGAGAATGCCACCCTGACGGTGGTTGTTACAAAAGGATTTATCAGCGACACGGTAAAAGTTCCGGAATTCACGATGGTTCCCGGGGTCACGTCGAATGTGATAGAGGAAGTGGTCTTCACGGTGAAAAACCCTTTGTTGTCCAACCCTCCTCCTTCTATTTTAAAATCCCCGCCATCCCAGGTAGCGATTCCCGAATTGGTCAGTGTACTTTTTAAAATTTTATCATCTGCCCCCGTTAAGGTAACGGTCGAAGCTGGATCGGTGGTGGTGGAGACGCCAAGCGTTCCCCCTTCCCAGTCCATAATAGCAGCAGCCGTCAAGCTGCCTGCTCCTGCTACCTCACCATCGGTTAATGTTAAGGTCCCTCCGACAGTCCAGGCCTTTTTCAGCTCGACGACGGCACCAAGAAACCCAACGTCCAGGTCACCGGTATAAGCCATGTCAATAATGACCGTATCTTCTTTGAAGTTGATGATTCCGTCGCCGTCCAGGACGGCCGTGGGGCCAAAGGTAGTGGAACAGTGAATGTTCACCTCTTCGGTAAAGGCGATATCAATGGTGCCGGCGCAGGCGAGATCGGCAGTGGTGTCAAATTTTATAATGCCGCTGGAGCATACCAACCCTCCGTCGTTTGCCATGTTAACCTTGATCAACAGTTCACCGCCGCCACCAGCTTTTTCAAATACCCCTTCATTTATGATGGTTCCCGGTCCGAGGCCCGAAAACCCGATGGTTCCGTCAAAAGACGTCCCAAACATTGACTTGTTGTCCAAAATGCCGTTGAGCATGAACAGGCCTGCGTCCCAGGCGATGTCACCAAAGTTGAAGATGGTCGCATCAAGGGTTTTGGTCCCCGTCGTTACCATCACCAAATCCGACCCGACGCCCACAGTGACATCGACCGCAATCGTGCCCGCTTCCCAAATAAACTCCGGTGTGGAAATAGAACCCCCCGGTGCCGGGAACAATGTTCCACCTTCCATCGTGATTTTGACTACGCTGACAGCCATGTCCACCACGACGGTAGAGCCCGCGGGAATGATCACATCGTCCAATGGGGCAGGCACATGGCCACAAGACCAGTTGGCGTCGTCATCCCATGAGTCCATTGGCCCGCCCGTCCACACGCAGGTTGCGGTGGCAGTTGTAACTATTGAAATCATGATTAATAAAGAAAGAAGGACTTGCTTTTTCATCGTTACTCTTTTTTTAGTTGAGAAATGTGGGGGCAGGTGAATATTTTGCCGGTAGGTAAACTGAGGGGCCGGTTTCGTAACCAGTGATTTTAATTTTTTTTAAAAAAGTATATCCGAAGTGCATTTTGGAAGAACTGGGGCTCCCGAAGGGGACTTCGGGAGTACGTTAAAAGCAATTTTTTTCGCACCTTTCGGTTACGTTTTCACATCGAAGATTGACCAACCATGCAGAAGACCTATTCAGATAAAGAAATAGTTGCCGCTTTGCTTCAGGGTGGACCGACGGAAGATGCCGCCCTGCGGCAGGTCTATGTGCAGCACCGCATGTTGATTTTGGATTTTGTGAAAAAAAACAACGGCTCGGCAGAAGAGGCAAAAGATGTTTTTCAGGAATCGGTGACGGCATTTTATGAAAATGTAAAACAAGGCAGGTTTAAAGGGGATTCGGCCGTGTCGTCCTACCTTTATTCCATTGCCCGATTCAATTGGCTGAACCGCCTTAAAAGAAAAGGTGTCGGAAAAAAAATATTGGAGACACACAAAGCGGCTGAAGTCACCGAGAGTTTTTTGCCCCGCTTTTTGGAAAAAGAAAAGGAGCGCCAAGTACTTGGTGTTTTTGAAAAACTGGGTGGTGATTGCAAAAAAGTTTTGGTCCTGCATATCTATCAATTTTTAAGCATGCAGGAAATAGCTGCCACCATGAATTATGATAGCGACCAGGTGGCCCGTAACAAAAAATATAAATGCTTGAAAAAATTAAAAGAGCTGATCGCTCAGCATCCGGAGATGATCGAGTTTTTGATTAATGAAGAATAGCCAGTCTTGAACTCGCTTTGGGACAGAATTAGCAATGAATTTTATTAAACAATAGAGCCAAAAACAATGAACGATGAATTAAAAAATATCGAAAAAATAGACCATTACCTCAGTGGTTTGTTGTCGCCTGAAGATCGGTTGGCTTTTGAAAATGAGTTATTGGAAAACGAGCAATTGGAAAAAGAAGTAGAGTTGGTAAAAGCGGCAAGAAATGCTGTCGTACATACAGGACGTGCTGATTTAAAAAATAAATTTGATCAATTTGAAAAAGAGTTGGAAACCCCCGTTCGGCAAATTTTACCTTTTCGTTGGATGGCAGCTGCGGCTGCCGTTTTGGTGCTTTTAGTGGCCGGCATCTGGTTTTCAAAAAACAACATAAACTTAAACGATCCTGAAAAAATATTTGCCGATCATTTCGAAACCTACCGCAATCCAATATTGATCAGAAGCGGTGAAAATGAGGTGGATGATATTTGGCAATCGGCGGTCAATGCTTATGCAAAAGGAGAATATGGACAGGCGGCCCTTTTGTTTCAAACGTCTTTAAACGATTCATTGACCATTGGTTATTTGGCGCATTTTTACCGGGGGGTGAGTTTGTTGTCACAACAAAACCCTAATCCTGAAATTGCCATTCAAGCATTCGACCAGGTTCTTAATACCGAAAATGATTATCGGTTGCAGGCGATGTGGTATAAAGGACTTTCGCTCATTTATTTAAACAAGAAAGAGGAGGCGAAAGATATTTTGATGGAAATAAAAAAAGAAGGAGATTACAAAGTAATGGAAATAAATAATTTGCTGGAATCAATATCAATAGTTCGGTAAAAAATTAAGCGGCAATAGAGCCGAATTGAATAAGTTTATTAATCACTGTTTTATTTTTTATCAACTTATGGCCGATTTGTAAGTTTCCAAAAAATAAGTTGAGTACGGATTTTAGAAATCTCTACTTTCAAATTGTGTTGCTTTTATTTGATCATTTATTTAATTGACTGTTCAAAAAAATGATACTTTTTCCTTTGCCGGAAAAAAAGTTTTAAGCTATGGAAAATAAGCAGTCGCCAGAATAAAAGTGTCATTTTTAGCGCCTCTTATTTTTGATCACCTGCTTACCTAAAATTAAATTTTAATACCCATAAAATGCCAAAAATGAATAATCCCGAATTATGCTAAAAAGCATAATTCGGGATTATTTTTATGGAAACTCTTAAAGTGGACTTATTAATTCACCTGGATTAAGCTGATCGCCAATCCACCGCCCTTGGCCAGTCTGTAAGACTTTTTTGCCCCCTTGCTTATTTTTATTTTTTCTGTATCAACGAAAGTTGGATTTTTATTGTAATCGGCTCCGCCAGCATCTTTATAAATATTTGCCTGGTAGTTTTTTCCGTCTTCTAAGAAATCAAATTCGATCATAATATCTCTTTCATTTTCGTCCGTAATACTACCGATAAACCAGTTGCCGGTTCCTTTTTCCTCGCGGGCAATGGTCACATAATCGCCGACTTCCCCATTAAGGACCAACGTCTGTTCCCAATCGACCCCAACGTCGCGGATGAACTGAAAAGCAGGGTGCCCCTCGTAGTTTTCCGGAAGGTCGCAAGCCATTTGGATGGGGCTGTAAATGACCACATAGAGCGCCAGCTGGTGGGCGAGGGTGGTATTGATTTGGTTGTCAGGCTTGGTCGGCAGGTCAATGTCAAATACACCTGGGGTAAAGTCGATGGGCCCGGCCAACATCCTGGTAAAGGCCACAATGGGCAGGTGTTCGGGCGGGTTGCCGCCATCCGAAGCCCACGCGTTAAACTCCTGTCCGCGGAGCCCCTCCCGCGAGATGGCATTTGGATAGGTACGTCGCAGACCGGTAGCTTTGATGGGTTCGTGAGCATTGATGGCCACTTGGTATTTAGCGCCCATTTCAAGGACCCTGCGGTAGTGATTGACCATCCATTGCCCGTGGTGGTATTCACCTTCGGGAATGATTTTACCGACATATCCCGTTTTGACGGAGTGAATGCCCAAACGGTTCATCAATTGGTAAGCGGTGTCCAATTGTTGGTCATAAGTTCTGGGGGCGGCAGAAGTTTCGTGATGCATGATGATTTCGACGCCTTTTTCCGCAGCGTATTTCGATAATTCTTCAATGTCGTAATCGGGGTAGGGGGTCACAAAATCGAAGACGCCTTCCCGGTCGTCGAAGCCGATCCATTTCTCCCATCCGGTATTCCATCCTTCCACCAGAATTCCCTTGATATTATTTTTAGCGGCAAAATCAATGTAACGTTTGGTGTTTTCATTGGTAGCCCCGTGCCGGCCGTGCGCTTTTCCGGTATCGATCCATTTGCCATTTTTGTCCTGGGTCATGCCATAGTCCCAGGTGGATTTATCGACATGCATTTCCCACCAGATGCCCATGTATTTTTTGGGCTCAAACCAGCTCACATCTCCAATTTTGT
Source organism: Bacteroidota bacterium (assembly GCA_039819485.1). Classification (GTDB taxonomy): domain Bacteria; phylum Bacteroidota; class Bacteroidia; order Chitinophagales; family Saprospiraceae; genus UBA6168. Next base: position 25,697 of record JBCBRY010000052.1, read on the forward strand.
TGGGTTCATTTAAATTGACGATCAATTTCGATTCGATCAATTCCGTGGCTTTTCCGGCTATCTGGATTGTCCGCCAAGGTGTCATGAACGGCAACGCCCTTTTGACTTTGTACCCCTTGCGGCCTGAGCCCACCAATTCACTCGTCAGTTTAAATGACTCGTTGTCCACTTTGAGCGTCATCCCGGCATAATCGGTCAGATTGGCTTCGTGAAAGCTCAGGTGCAGTCCCGCATCGGTGCGCATAGTGACCGGCGTATTAACGGCGTTTTCAGGAATATTCGATTGGGCGAGATTTGGGTGGCCCCTTTTGGAGATGGCATCAATTTCAGAAACCCTGGTCGTATTGTACAGGTGCTCATAAATATCCCAGTCGCCGGGTATCCACCACGCAGTATGGTCGCCAGTGAGTTGAAAAGAAGTATTTTCATCCATGATAATGAGGCTGTCCACACCTGGCTGCGGCAAGAATTCATAGCGAAAACCAATGCCGTCGTCATAGGCCCGGAAATAAATATTGAACCTGCGGTTAGGTGCCGCGGCTTCTTCCAACTCAACGATCAGTTCATTGTAGTGATTGACGACTTCACGCTGCTCCCCCCAAGGCATTTCCCAGGTTTCGTTGAGCGAGCTGTTGCTTGAGCCGATCAATTTGAAACCGCTATTGAATGGTGCCTGATCTTTAAAGTCAAATCCCATTTCAGATTGCTTGATGACTGTTTCGTTTTGGTGACTTACCTGGTAGGTCGGTGTGCTATTTTCCGATAATTTGAATTTGATTTGGTTGATATTGTTGGGAGAGGAGACGGAGGAAGAAGATGTGTCCTTTTTACAAGAAAAAACAAGTAACCCAATAATGGCGGAGAAAACCAAATAGTATTTATTCATTGTTTTATACTTTGAGCAACGGTTCAAAGTGGCCCAAGTTATTCAATGATTTTATCACTTCGTAATTTTTGGAATATCTTTTCGGCGGACGACCTGGCAAAAGTGGAAGGCCCGAATGAGCCAGACGAACTAAAGTTGGCTTTCCAGACTTCTTTTTCGGCCACCACATCAATAGCGACAATCTGATAGGAAGCCGTTTGCAATCCGCCGTTATAATATTGAAGCTCAGTGGGCTTGAAGAAAATTACAAGATCTTTCCTGCCATTATTAACTCTTTGGCTGATCAGGGTGGCGACGTCATCTTCGGCGTTTAATGTTAATTTTTCTTCTTTCGACTGAATTAAAATTACTTCAACCTTTCGGTTGTTTTCGGCAAATACGCTCTGTAAGTTGACCTTTAAGTTATTGGTAAAGGTCTTGGTTCGGTTTTGTTCGTAAGGAATGACAATGAGCGGATTGTTGAAACTTTTTGATAAGTTGCTGTCGGTTACCGAATCCAGTGTAACGCCACAGCTTGCGAAGAGTAACAGGGAGAAGCATGTTAAAAAAAGAGTTTTCATGAACGTGATTTATTATTAATGTTTATTTGAACTTATAATTCGCAGCGTATTTACGAGGTTTATAACGGCAAGTTTCATCCCAATATTTGGACTCAGGCGAACGATCATTCTTATAATCGTACACTTTTCTAAAGGGAGGGGCACCCTAACCAAGGACTGTAGCTTTTCTGGCCACCAGTCATATTTTATTTAAAACCTAAAAGTTTCACTACAAATAGAAAAGGACGTATCTTTCCATCTCAAAACCGTTCTGGCTCACTTTGACTACACACGCATTAAAACAAGCTCTACCGGCCATTTTCAAAAAGACCAAAATCTATGGAAGTCAAGAAACTCTTTCTTCTCTTATTGGACGGCCAACGTCTGATCCCTGGCTGGTGTTGTACAATGGAATAGTCATTTTATCAAAATAGAACAACAAATTATGTACAGAACAACTCTTATCGCTCTGGCCTGCCTGATCGGCAGCTCTCTTTTTGCCCAGCAACTCACATGGATGCCAGAGAAAGGTACCAAGCAGGAAAACTTTTTAAAGAATAAAAGTTTTTTGCGCAGTATCACTTGCTGGGACAGTGACGAAATGCTCGTCCACAACCCGTCCGAACTGTTCGTCATGGATGTGGCCACTGCTAAGATCAAGGCTAACTTTTCCCATAATGAAATTGAAAAAGCCAAGAAGGGCAAATACATGGACGACCTCCAGACCTCCCAACGGAGAGGAGCCGTCGTACTTTCCAAAACAGGCGGTAATTATGAGCTCACGCTGGTGCCCGTATCGGCGGAGGGCTTGGGCGACCCGGTCAACTGGTGTAGTTTCGCAGGGGAACTGGCCATCCGGGACAAGGACCTACAGGATCATATTTTCGTTTCTGACAACCGTGAGTATGTTTTGTTGGCCCTGCCCCGGGAGGGACAAATGGAATTGAGGGTGTTTGACGCTGCTTTGCAGGAGGTCTATCGCAAGGATGTTCCGAGCACCTTTGAATTGGACGGCCGGGAATTCGTTTATTTTGAAATGGATGCCAGCGTCAGTGATGAAGGCGACCTTCGTCTCACCTGCTTGCTGGAGGACAAAAAATCCAGTTCCAGGGATTGGGACAAGCTCGGCCTGGTATTTCTTGGTTATGAATACCAACAAGATCAACTGCACCAGCATCTGGTGAACCTGGACCAGGTAGCAGGCAATGACAAAAAAGCTTTTAATTGGCCCGACAACAAAAAATTCCTGCTTGGCAGTTATGTTACTTTCAATGCGCCCTATGGGACGATTGAAGGGGATGAATTGTACGAGTTTGGATTCAACCGTGAAACCGGATCTGCCATTTTTGCCGGGCTTTACAAATCATTGGACGGGGGCGGGATATTTACCGTTCAGCATAATTTTACAAAGAATGAACTGCGCCCCATCAAAAAGCATGGCCTTTCAGATAAGATCAAGGCGAACATGCTGCAAGAGCATTTCAAAGGAAAAACCCCAAAAAGACCACACCTGAGGATCAGCAAGATACTCGGAAAAGAAAACGGGGATTTTTTGGTACTGGCAGACCTTATTTATGAATTTAAAGAATCAGGATATTGGACTTACTATTCCTGGGACGTTATTTATCAAAATATCGGTCCGGAAAACCAGCTGGCCTGGCAGGGCAATGTCAGTAAAAAATTCCGCAGCAAGATCATGGGGTCGGGGGCATTTGCCGCGATGTCAAGCGGTGATGATGTTTATTTTATTTTTAATCATGCGGAAAGAAGGGGCAACTCCGGTTTGGTGGGATGTATGCTGAAATCCGATGGCAGCCAACAAAAACTGGCCTTAAGAAATACCCGGGAAGATGCCGTGATCATACCAGTCATGCCCGATGAAGTTCCGGTTCAGGCGGCGCCGCTTGTTGCTGCCGGAAAATTTGTTAAACCGCTGGGAACATCTGGCCCCACACAACTGGATCGCAATACATTGCTTGTATTTTGTGTGAATGAAAAGAGGTCGAAAGTATTACTGTTGAAAATAGGAGAAAAATAAAAGATGGCATTTCTGCCCCCGGCTGCCCCGGCCGCATGGCCAAGAAATCGAGGGCAGAAATGCAATGCTCCCTTGTCCAATTTCAATCATCAGTATAGGGCGTTCAAGAGGAACAACGACGGTTAGATCGTTGTTAAATGTAACCAATTGCTGCAATACCTTGCTGCCTTTATCACCGGCCGGATTTAATTTAATTTGTCTTTAAATTTTGAGCACCAGTTTCAAATCCCGCGATTGAACCATCTCACTGTTTTATTATTCTTTTTAATTCTTCCAACCGGTAATCTTCTTCCCACAATAAATGATTTAAATTCTTTTTGATTTCTATGTTGGGTGCGGTGCCTGTACCATCGAGGATTTTTCTGTTTTTCTGAAAAGAGACCGCTGTACAGGGAAAGAACGAAGAATTGTTATTTCAAAAATATTTAAAGCGATGGGAATATATGCGAATAAACACCTGGATTAAAAGGTGAGATCAAAGACCATATTTCCGGAAAGTCAAATTAATTCTGCCATTTTTATAAATGGGATTAATAGGTAGACTGTGTTCGTATCTTTCCTGGCAATTTTCTCCCATGATCAGCATGCTGCCGGTTTCCAAAATCATTTTATGTTCTTTTTGCGTAGCTTTTTCGCGCAATAAAAATTCCCGTTCCATACCCAGGCTGATAGACGGAATGACCGAGGTGTCACCAAATGCAATATAGTCAGAATGGTAGCCAACACCAGTCGTTCCATCGGGATAATAAATGCAGACACAAACGTGAAATTGCCTTTTGGCTATTTGCTCGATTCTTTTTTTTAAATTTAAAAGCAGCGGTGACCATACAAAAGATTGGCCCCATTGTTTGTAAGGGAATTTATTGCCGTCTTTTAATTCTTTATCTAAGAACATAATTTTCCCATTAGGTGAAATAAATTCTTTGTCACCAAAATGTTTTTTAGTGTATGTGGCAATTTTATAATTATGGAAAATATCGTTATAGATTTCCTGCGACTCTTCTTTGGATAAAAAGTCTTTGTAATAATCCACGGTACAATTCAAATCAAGTTTCATTGTTCCTTATAAAAATTCAGAAATGTCATTTTTTTAAAAAACGACATTTCTGATGAAATTGAAAATCACTGATAGGTGATGACGGTTCCAGGGTTTTGGTATCTATTGTATGCCCGGTACGCTAAATAAATGGTGATAATTGCACCAATTACCACTGTCCAGGTAGGGCCCAGTGATTCGATGGCGCCGGCCATTAAATTTTTTAAGCCACTTTTTCTGCCGGTTGCCTGGTAATGTTCACCGTGCATCGCGTCGATGGCCATGCCGCGGGCGATCCAGGTAAATGCAACAGCCAATAGTGTGATGCCAATATTGATCAGTAATGGTTGTGTTTTTGATTCGCTTACTTCTTCTTTTTGAAATCCTTTTAGCTCACTGATGGCCTCTATAAAAGGTATTTTTAAAGATGAGTCTGCCAGCTTGATCTGGTCCTTTTTTGTTTTGCCTTTTTCATTATTGTAATGAATGCTGAATAGATCTTCTTTGTTGTTGTAACGTAGTTTTTGGATGGATTTTATCGGAATGGTTTTTACGGACTCCATGAGTCCCGATTTTTTTTGTGAAGCCAGGAGGCTTTCAAAGTCCTGGTGTTTTTTTGAGCTGATGATGATGTGGTCGTCGTTGAAGCCGATGGTTTTTCTGTTTTCTTCATCCAGCCGAAAAGTTTGATTTTTCATTGTCGTGTTTTTTAGAAAGTTAATAATTAGAGTTGAATTTTTTTTAGAAAAATAACGTCTGTAAACGTAATTGCGGTAATTTATGTTTCAAAATTTGGAATGCCTAAATTACGTGGTTTTATCGATTGTTTATGCCAGAAATAATTTTTTAAAGGTTGAATTTTAATTGTGATCTTTTTTGCTCATCTGTTCCACCTTGCTTTATTTCCACGGCAATCGAAGTGAATCATCTGCCGGTTGAAAAAGCCACTTTCTTTTTTGTAGGTTCCGATGCCGCCATTGCTTTGAACGATTTTTTTGTCCAGAATTTTATACACAATATCGACGTCGTCCGCATCTGATTTTCCATCACCATTAATGTCTAAAACAATGATGTCGATGGCTTGCCCCGATTTGTGCTTGCTCTTCGATGCAGCGCCACCATATTTTTGCAACAAATAATTATCCCATTTCCAGCGTCGGCCACTGATCACAAAAATATTGGTGGGGTAATTCTTTTTTATCAGTTCATTTTTCAACTCTGAATAATAAGTCTTGACCTGCTCTTCCACACCGATCAAAGAGTTACAATATAACCATGCGCTAAACAATAAAATGAGTAAAAAATAAAAAGACCTTTTTAGAAATTTCATATTAAGTCAGACTAAAACTGGCGGGCAGCGCGGACATAAAAGTGTGAATAATCTTTGTGGTCTGAAACCTGAAAGGCAAAGCCAGCTATATAGTGTATCCACGCAAAAAGATCAGAATGTTCTGTGGAACTCCAATATGCTTCTCCCTCAAAGTTTCCCAGACCCTTTGCATGAAGGTTGGTATACATTTTCACCAAGGTTTTGACAATGCACTTCTTGTAATATGTTTCTTAAAAAGGCGTAAAGATAAGGATTTATGAATAGGCCATTTCACGGTTAAATTTTTTCCGGTATTCTAAAGGTGACAACCCGGTATATTTTTTAAATGTTTTTCTAAACGCCTTTTCATCATTGTAACCAACGTTGTACATCACCTCATTAATGTTTAAAGTAGAAGACTCAAAACTTTTTTTGGCGACTTCCACTTTTACTCGTTGAATGTATTCAAAAGGGGTGTTTTGGGTGGCCTTTTTAAATCTTCTGATAAAGTTTCGGTTACTGATGGCGAATTTTTTTGCCAACCCGTCCACACTTAGTTTTTCCTCGAAATTTTCTTCAATATAAATTTGCACTTCTTTGATTGCTTCATCCTGGTGTTCTTTTTGACCGCTGAAAATAATGAACTGGTTTTGGTCCACGCGGTCAAAATCAATCTCTGCCATTTTGGAACACCAGATGGCGGTTTCCCTGCCATAATATCTTTCAATAAGGTAAACGATCATATTTAAAAATGAATAAGCGCCACCGCTGGAATAAATACCATTGTCCTCACTGATAATCTTGTTGGGAAGAAGCTGGATTTTATCATATTTTTTTTCAAACAGCTGATGGACGGCCCAGTGAGTTGCGCAGGATTTTCCATTGAGCAGGCCGGTTTCCGCCAATATGAAAGCGCTCCTGCAGAGGCTGGCCACTTCTGCATCGTACTCGATCCTTTTCCTTTTGATCCACTGTATAATTGGTTGGTTTTGTTTCAGTGCGTTTTCAATGTTTCCGGTGATCGAAGAAATGATGACCAGGTCAGTTTTACTGATTTCATCCAGGGTCTTGGTGGGTTTTACATTAAAAAATGTATGGCAGGTAATCGGGGCTTTTGTCATTCCAACCAAATCTATTGCAAAAACATCTTCTTTCGTCTTCCCAATGCGTTTCGAATAGCTGTTGGCCATTTTGAAAAGGTTGAGGGTGCCTACGATCGTGTCTAAGATCAAATGCCCTTTCGGTATAATTATACTTAAATGCTTCATTGCTTTTTTCGACAAAGTTAAAAATCTTGATTGGCAGAATCAACCCCTCAGGTTGTCGTTAATGACACCCTCCTTGCTGTTGATAGTGCCATACCTTTGTGTCATCAATTAACTAAAAAATCATTAAAAATGACAAATCAAGAAATCGCAGTAGTTTACAAATGGACCGCTAACCCAGGAAAAGCAGAAGAACTGAAAGCCATCTACAGAGAAGTGGCAAAACAGATGCAGGAAACCGAACCGAACGCACTCCAGGTGGATTGCTATTTCGACGAAAACACCAATGTGCTGATCGTTTACGATCTATTCAAAGATGGCGCTGCATTAGGGCAGCATTTGGGAACCACCGCAGCTGGACATTTCCCTTCTTTATTGCAAATTGCCGTTCCCGGAGCATTTCTCTTTTGCGGTGAAGTCCCTGAAGAATTGAAGCAGGCAGCCCTGGGCATGGGGTTGGATGCTACATTTGCGCCACGTGCTTTCGGTTTTAGCAGAGCGCTGGTAGCTGGGTGAATGAATTGGTGATTTTGAAAAATTATTCACAGGAATTAGATGGGCATTGAGACCCATCTAATTTGTCATCTTTCCCGCAGGGCGATCTATTTCACTCCAACCTATTTTATTCGGAGCAGGCCTATTTTCCAAAAGAAGCCAATCAGAAACAAAACTCCGAGCCCCCACAAAATGGCCGAGTGAGGCAGGTTCTTGATGGCTACAGGCGAGACATCCCCAACCATTCGAAACCCCGCCCAGAAAAAGGGATGGCTCATGGCCGGGTCGGCTTCCGCCAAATATCTTTTTTGTGCTTCCGCCAATGCGGCATCCTTGGTCGTTTCGTTTTTTATATTTTCCAAAAAAGAAAGCGAAAGAGAGGAAGAGGCCGCATCGTCGACCGTCCACAGCGTGGTGAGCAATGAAGGGCAGCCGGCATACTGAAAACCACGTTCAAGACTCATCATGCCCTCGCCGGTGTGGAGCAGGCCGGTGCCGGAGTTACAGGCGCTGAGGATGGCCAGTTCGGTGGGGAGGTGCAAGTTATATAGTTCGAAGCTGTAGAGAATGCCGTCTTCCTGGTCGTCGGGGGAAAACAGCAGGCGGGAGAGCATGGGGTTCTCGTGGTCGATCAAGGTATGTAGCGGCAGGTGCAGGATGGCCGACTTGTGGGCCAGGGCTTTGAAAGCATTTTCAGTGGCTGCGGTGCCGAGGTAAGCACGGCCGCCAAAAATAGCTGAACCTGCGCTGGCTTCTTTTTGATTGGAAAAAAGCGGGTGAATCTCTACGGGTTGTTTTTCGTAAATGGTCAACTCATAATCGGGGGCAAAAGCCGTGTAGTGCTGTGATTTTCTTGCCTGTTTGGTTTCCTGGCAGAGTAGGGTAGCGGACTGTGAGTAGCTGGTCGAAAATTCATGCAACAAATAGGGCAACGTTCGGTATTGCCGTTTCATTTCCTCAGGCGGTCGGACCAGCAGGCAGGCGAACGGTAAAAAATAGAGCTGTCCGTCGGGGATGATGTACAAGTGCTCTACCGTCTCTGGACAATGTGACAAGGGCTGCTTCAACAATTTTTCATAAAGTGAAAAGGCGTCGCGGGTAAACAGGTCGAACGCTTGATCGGGTTGTTTTAGGAAATAAACGGGAGAGGAGAGGTTGGAGAGAAAACGTCCCAGTTGTTGGTCATCTTCTGTTTCTTTTTTAATGGAAAACAATTGCAGCCCATGCTTTGTGACCAGGAATGCGAACCACTTTTTTTGCCCATCAAAAAATGCCAGCAGAGCGCTGCGCCCGTTGGCCAGCAACTGTTTTTGTACCTTTTCAACAGAAGCATTTTCCACTTCGTATTTCAGGGAATGGTAGGCAGGGAATTGTTGCTCGATCATTTTCACCAAAGCATCGTAAGCAGATTTTTGAGACAATAGTTTTTGTTGCCAAAGCTCCAGGTGACGCTCCCGGGCATCGCTGCACCGCTGGGTTTCCAGGCTGATCTTTCCCTCATATTCCAGAATGTTTTTTTGCAGGTTTTGCTCTCTGGCCACCACACTGTCGGGAACGCCGGCGAAAGCATCGGCCCGTTGGCTCTGCAATGCCGAGAGCAGTAAAAACGCCTTGCTCTTTTCCGAAGCGGTAAAGGCAGCGGCCAGGTACCTATCTTCTTTCTTCAAAAGATACAACTGCTCCGCCATACCGATCAGCTCCTCGAACACCCGCTGGTGCTTTCCCGACCAGAACGCTTTTATTTCATCGGAAATGGGGCGCCGGCGGATTTGCTCCATCCAGTGCACGGCCAGTTGTAAAGTTGTAAATGCCAAATGGGCGTCGTCTTCGGAGTTGGAAGATTTTTGCCGTTCCGCGAGGGCAATACCCTTGGAAGCCAGTGCTTCCATCAGGTCATGCTCGGAAACGGGGGGCAGGGCTGGATCGGGATTGGCCAAAAATGCAGTATCTGCCATACCGGGCACCAACATGCGGATGGTCTGTTGGTAAGCCATAATGGCTTCATCGTAATGCCCGGCCTCAAAAAGTTTTTTGCCAATAAAATTTTGGCAGGCGCCCGTCATGGCATGTTGTTCTCCGTACATGCTCCGGCGCCAGTCAAGGGCTTGCTGAAAATACCGCATGGCAGACGCCTGCTGGCCAGAGCCAATGAGGGCTCCGCCCCTTTCGAGCAGGGCAAAAGCCTGGTCGTTGTTCACCGGTTTTTCCCCGGCAGCCGACAAGTCGTAAAATTCGAGGGTCTTTTCCCGGTTGCCCAATTCCCAGTACATGTCACCGATGGCCTCATTGAGGTAGCGCATAAAGCGGTCGTCGGGTGTTCGGAATTTTTTCCATGAATCATGGGTGATCAAAAAATGAGAAAGGGCTTCTTCGTATCGCAGCAATTCATACAGCACCGCTCCGATGTTGTAGTGGGTATTGGCAATTTCCCTGTGATCGGCAGTATAGCTTTTTTGATAATTGGCCAGTTCCTGCTCATAATAATAGAGGGACTGTTCGAAATCGCCGTGTACCCGGTTCGTCGCGCCGAGGTAGCGCAAAGTCTGGCCAATATGATAAAATGGTTTGGTCGCTACCTCTAATAATTGACGGAGGGCATCCCGATAAAGCTGTTGGGCGGCCTCGTAGTTTTTATCGCCGTGCTGAGCAATGAAGGCCCGGATAAACGTAGCATGGGCGAGGTCTGACGACCTTGCATTTTGTTCCTTGTTTTTTTCCGTAAAAACATCCAGTGCTTGTTTTGCCTCTGCAAATTTTTTACGGACTGCCCCCGCCTCCGCCAGCATTAAATGGTGGTCAGGAAATGGCCAGTTATTTTTTTCCACTAAATAAAATAAGGAATCTGCTTTGTGTGCAGCCTGGTAGGCATGCTTGTAACGCCGGTCATTTCGGTACAGTTGAAATTGGTAAACATATCCCCGATAAGCTTCCAACGGCGTGTTGGCACAAGCGGGCCACCGTTCTGCTTTTTGTTGTCCCTCCTTGAATGTTCCTGTATTAATATGCTGGATCAGTTCTTTTTCCAGTTTAATTAAATCACAGTTTTGGGATAAACCGGAGGTGGTAAAAAAAAAGAAAATGATATGCAGGAACCCAATTTTTTGCATGTGTGCAAATTAAGGGAAAAAAGGGAGGCATGCCAGCGAATATGGTCGGCTGCAAATTAATTCCCGCCCACATTTTTTCCTAAAATAAAATCCCTTTCCGCAACGTATACTTCGCCATCTTTTTTTAATGATAAAACGCCGGGGGTGCCACCCCTTGGCGCCACAGGGTTTAATTCCTTTTCCGTCAATAGGCTATCATCCGAGAAATAATAATCTTCTACATAATAATAGTTGCCATTGGGCTCGAGCAAGGTCGGGTGGATATGGGCTGCCACCGCCCGGTTGGGGTAAATACCTGGTTTGGAAGTGAAAAAAGTATACCGGCCATCGTCATCGGTTTTTATCCATCCTCTCCTATATCCGTGTCTGCGTTCCCAGTTTTTACGATTGTACTTATTGGCGTAAATGCCGTTTTGGTCAGTGTGGTAAATGTATAACACGACATCCTTGGCCGGCAACTTTCCACCAGGCTGATAGATTGTTCCGCTTATTTTTAATTTTTGTGCTGCCTCGTCATATCCGGGCAAGGTAGCCGTGTTTTTCAGAAGGCGGTCACCATACTCAAAGATGGCTTCACAACCTTCGCACGGGCCGCCAATGAGCTGGACGTTTTGTATTTCATCGGTCTGGGAATGAGTGCAGGATACGCCTGTTGCAATGAAAAAAAGCAATACGGAATAAATTTTCATAGGCATGATTTAAGGTGTCGGGTTTGTACAATCCTTGATAATCCCATTAAAGGTAGGCCAATAAATTTTCATCTAATTGTATAAAACCGTTTAAAATTCGACCGCTATTTATTTTGCCGCTTTCGCTAAATTTTTCTGCTGCCTGGGATCGTCATGCACCATCTCTACGCACGGCATAGATCAATTCGTCCAAAAATTCCCCGTTTTTGAAAATGGTTTTTTCAAACTGTCCTTCCAGGATAAAACCGGCCTTTTCCAACACTTTTTGTGAAGCGATATTGGTGCCGAAGGGCCGTGCATAAATGCGGTTGATGTCCCAGTGTTCGAACCCATAATCCACCGTTAGCCGGACGGCCCTGGTCATGATCCCCTGGCCCCAAAATGGCTCCGCCAGCCAATAGCCCAATTCGGCATTTTTGCACATGATGTCCGTTTGTGGGTGGAGTCCAATGGCTCCAACGGCCTCACCATTTACATCGATGGCCCGGATGCGGCGTGGTTTACCTTCCCGGGCCATTTTGATGAAATTCCGGCCGCTTTCTTCGGTGTAGGGATGAGGAAACAAGTTAGTGAGGTTTTTAGCGATCTTGAGATTGTTGGCAAATTTTACAAGGGAGTCAAGATCGTCGGGTGACCAGGTGCGCAAGGTAAAATTCATGCTAAAGAATTTTAGTGAAAAGAAAGAATTGAAAAGGCCAACGGGTACCACAAAAGATAAGTTCCCAAAATGTAGTTCCGAATGTTAATCCGAGCTTCTATATTTCTCTGATGGCCGGCTGCTCGATCCAGCCTGTGTTGCCATCGCCGATCTGAATCCGTACCCAGTTGCGGAAGCGTTCTACGATCCTCACTTTTGTTCCTGCGTGGAGTACAAACAACTCTTCCCCGGCGTCGTCCGGAGTACTGGTAACGGTGATGGATGGCTGGAATATAATGGCTTCTTTGCGGCTGTCCAGCCAGTTGGATTGTTGCCAGCCAAAAAAGAAAAAGAGGAGTGACAACAGCAAGAGCAAACCACTTGTGCCGAGAAGTACCTGTTTCAGCCACCGTTTTTTCACATATAAAAAAGTGAGGATGGAAGCCAATAAAAGAACGAAGGCCAAAACACTAAACGCCCCCCAATTGTCGGCGGCCGTGGTATTGACAAATGACTGGTAACCCGAAACCAGGTCAGGGACCGGCAACATGTCAATGTTGTCAATGGTACGGGACTGGGCCAAGGCCAGGTTGTATTGCAGGTCGGTATCGGCCGGGTTGATGCGGGCGGCCCGTTCGTAGTTCAGGATCGCTGCCGCTAATTCTTCCTGTTTGAAATAGGCATTGCCCAGGTTGTAATACACCTCAAAGGCATATTGACCGCTGGCCAGGATCAGCTCGTAATGATCGATGGCCGTCTGGTAATCGGCGTTGGTGTAGGCATCGGCCGCCTGCTGGAGGAGGGAGGCACTGTCTTGTGCAGTGATGGTTTTTATTATAAACAAAAGAGCATAAGTAAGTAGGACTTTTTTCATCTTGAAATGCCTGTGATTGATTGCTTCAGGAGAAATGTCATTTTTGCAAAAATGACATTTCTACAGGGTGTAATTGTACTGATCGATAAACATGGGGACAGCCCTGTAGGTATGGCAGTCGCCCGAGTCGCTGCCCCCTCAGCCCCCAGACTGCGCCGGGCGGCCGATAGGCCGACTGCGGCGCCAACTAAACGAACATTTGACCCTAAGTTGATAAATCAGCACATGTAATCTTTAGATCAAATAATTCATTTACGTGGCTGTGCAAAAAAAATGACACTTTTTCTTTGCTTAAAAATGAGTCTTGAGGCTTGGAAATCAAACATTTGTCAAAAGAAAAGTGCCATTTTTAGCGCTCCTTACTTTTGATCACTTGCTTAAACGCCTCCTCTAACTTTCCGATCAAATCCGCTGCTTCGTCGTAAACTCCGGCAAGTTCCCCTTCGCCGCCTCCGGGAGCGAACTGGGCAAATTCGCAGCGGCCCAACAAGCCCGACAAACCATCAACCAGATCAGTGTCAATCCCTTTTTCCGCAAGTGCCTGCTGTGTTTTTTCTTTATTGAGCTTGCCTTGTGAAATGTTCAGTTTGTCTGACAGGTAGCCCCACATGGCATCAAGAATGGCCTTGTAAAAACCATTTCTTTCTCCTTGGTCCAGATAGGATTTTGCCTGTTTCAAGCGGCGCTGTGCCACCTGTCCGGCCTTCTTGTTTTTCATAAAAACCACGTCCTCGCTGCGCTGTCGCTGGCGGCGCATCATCACCAGCCCAAATGCGAATAAACCGAGGGCCGACAAATAGGAAAGATAAAAGGATGCCGAGCCGAAAAATGGCCGATCCTTTTGGCGGAGCGACACTTCGTCGGTTTTGATGAAGCGGATATCCGACCCCAAAACCTGTACATCTTCCTTCAGCAAGCCCGGATCAATGGCGGTAAAATCTCCGCCTTCCCCTTTCTCCACATGCACCGGAAAAGGCCCGGCCGACAGGTTTTTATATTGTTTGCTTTTGAGGTCAAATACAGAAAACCCAACGGCCGGTATTTCAAAATCACCTGCCACACGGGGAATGAGCAAATATTCATAAGTCTTGCTGCCTGAATAACCGCTGGCCCCGGCACTATAATTATTGCTGACTTTTGGGTCGTAGACTTCAAAATCAGTGGGGAATTTGATGGCTGGTTCGGGGATCAATTTAAGGTTGCCCGTGCCGGAGTAGGTGATTTTTAGACTGATGGGTTCGTTCGTTTTCGTTTCCTGTGGTTCGAGGGTGGCGTTGAGCCGAAGGTCACCGACGGCGCCCTTATAACCGGCCGGCGCTCCGAAAGGCAGGTCGTTCACTTTGATCTCGACCCGGGCCGAGGCAAGCACTTTTTGGACATTTTGGCGGCCACCAAAGATTTGATCAAACATGCTTCTGGAGCGCCTTCGTTGTACCGGAACCTGAGCCACGGCGGTCAGTTCGGCGGGTTCGATGGTGAGTGTGCCGGTTCGTTCGGGAATTAGGACATGCTGTTGGACCACGGCAGCGCTCATGATTTTTCCATTGACGTTTTCTTTCTGAAAATCAAGGTTTTGTGCCTGCTTTAGGGTTTCGCTCCAGAAGCCGTTGTAGTCAGGAGCTTTGAAATTGCCGAGGTTGGCGAGGTTAACGTTGGAGTACATCTTAAGGGTGGCCACGATCGGTTCGCCGCGCATGACTTCGCGTTTTGATACCAGCATCCTGAGGAAGAGATCGTCGTTGGAAACAGTTGCGGCCTGCGTGTTGGCAGGTGGGTTGCTCCGGCCATTGTTATTGGCGGAGGGCTGCTGCCCTTTGATGACTTCGATGGTCAGGGCGTTGGAAGTATATTCTTTTCCGTCAACGGTGATCTTTGCGGGAGCAATGGTAAATTTTCCCTCCTTTTCTGCCTGTAAGACATAATTGTAAGTAATCGTTATGCGCTGCGTGACTTTCCCGTTGATCATCTGCATGCTGGTATTTTGGGAGGTGCCCGGTCCGGAGAGAACCTGGAACCCTTCCATGTTGCCCGGGCGAAAATTCGACCCTTTTGCATTGACGGAGTAGGAAAAGCGAAATCGTTGGCCAGCGCCGACTACCTTTGGTCCCTTGGCGGTAAAAGTCACTTTTTGCGCAGCTAAGCCATCGGACCAAAAAAGCACGCCGATCAGCAGAAAGAGTTTTAAAAAATGATATTTATTCAAACCACTCAATTTTATGGTTA
This sequence comes from Bacteroidota bacterium, assembly GCA_039819485.1. Lineage (GTDB taxonomy): Bacteria > Bacteroidota > Bacteroidia > Chitinophagales > Saprospiraceae > UBA6168. Next base: position 40,795 of record JBCBRY010000052.1, read on the forward strand.
TTTGATGCTGGACCTGGAAGAAGATTTGCTGAATCTGGGGGATTTGGCAAATCGGGTGTTAAAGCAGGGATTTGATTACCATTCTTTCAAAATCCTTACTTTTTGACCTTTAAGTTTTTTCTTTTTTTGGTTTTCGTGCAATTTATTTTCATCCATTTGCAGGGCCTGTAGAATACGTTCTGCCTCGGCACGGGAAATTTCATCTTTTGACTGGGGCTGTTGTTGTTGGCCTTGCTGTTGTTGTTCCTTTTCCTGGCCTTGTTGCTGTTGTTCTTTTTGTTCCTTGTTCTGGCCTTCCTGTTCCTGCTGTTCGTTTTGTTGTTGATCCTGATTTTCCTGATTTTCCTGATTTTCCTGGTTCTCCTGGTTCTCCTGGTCTTCCTGGTTTTGTTGTTGATCCTGGTTTTGTTGCTGCTGTTCTTTTAATTTTTCCAGGGCGTAGACCAGGTTGTAGCGAGTATCCGGATCGTTTGGGTTGTTGCGCAATGCTTCTTTATAAGCCTCAGCAGCTTCTGCGTATTGCTGTTGTTCCATCAGGCTGTTGCCGAGGTTGTGGTAAACATGGGCGAGCTGCCCTTTGTCCATGTCCGGCTGGCGCAGCAGATCGAACTGCTTGGCGGCCGATTCGTATTCTCCCTGCTGGTACAAGGCATCGCCCAGGTTGAAATTGGCTTCATAGGAATAAACGTTCTCTTCCACGCCTTTGCGATAAGCTTTAGCTGCTGTTTCGTAATCGCCTTCCTTGTAGGCACTGTTGCCTTTGCGTACATATTTGCCTTCGGCCTGGGCCTTTGCCATCAGGCAAAAGCTGAATAACAAGATGCTGCACAACGCTATTTTTTTCATATTTCGCAAAAATGTTTTTTATAAATTCTGTAACAGGCATCCAGGGATGTAAGTCCTCGGCTGCCGCATGATTCACCGTCCACCGCACAATACTCAGCTCTCTCAGACCTTCACTTTAAAAATATCCACCCGCGACAACCACTTATTTTTCCTTGGTAAAATTAAAAATTCCAATACAAGCAAAAACAAGGCAACCGCCAGCGGTATCTGGAACCAGGATTCATAATCGGCCACCTTAGCCGTTTCAAATTCTTCCTTTTCCAGCTCGTTTATTTTATCAAAAATTAATTTGAGGGCGGCCGTCACATTCGTCGCCCGCACAAAAGTACCACCGCCAGCCGCTGCGATCTGTTGCATCATGGTTTCGTTTAATTTGGTGATGACCACGTTGCCCTCGTTGTCCCTTCGGAAATCCTTTTGGCCATAGCGATTGTACACGGGGATCGGGACTCCATCGGGAGAGCCGATGCCAATCGTATGTACCTGAATGCCAGATTCCTGTGCCGTTTTGGCCAGTTCAATGGCATCGTCTTCGTGGTTTTCACCATCAGAGATAATGACCAGGGCTTTGTTGCCTTTTGTATTTTCATCAAACGACTCCATGCTCAGTTCAATGGCTGCACCGATGGCTGTTCCTTGCACGGGCACCATGTTCGTGTTTACGCTGCTAAGGAACATACGTGAAGCGGAATAGTCGGTCGTCAAGGGAATTTGGACATAGGCCTGTCCGGCAAAAACGACCAGTCCCAGTTTATCGTTGCGCAGGCGCTTGATGAGCTGGGAGATGGCCAGCTTGGCCTGTTCCAAACGATTGGGCTTAATGTCCTCGGCCGACATGCTGTTCGAGACGTCGAGTGCGATCACGATCTCCACGCCTTCCCGTTTGACTGTTTCCATTTTATTTCCCATTTGTGGATTGGCCAGGCCGAGTATGAGAAATATACAAATGAGGAGTAAAATCGTCGCTTTCACCACCGGCCGGACCGATGAATAGGCGGGCATCAACCGCTGCATGACGGGCCAATCACCAAATTTCCGGATCGCTTGTTTGCGCCAGTGCCGGGCCAGTACAAATAACCCCAACAACAGGGGCAGTACACCGAGCAGGTAGAAATAGGTAGTATGTTCGAATCGAAACATAGCGTCTTTTAACACAACAGATGCAGAAGGCGCAGTGATGTTTAGGTCTTTTGCATCGGTAACTTTAAAAACATTTATGGTACTGTCCGTAAAACGGTGTACCGCAACAATACTTCCAGTAAAAACAGGATCCCCGCCCACAGCGCAAACCGCAGGTACTCATCGTTTTTTTCTGTAAATTCGACTACGCTGATGCGGGTTTTTTCCAACTGATCAATTTCCTGATAGACTTTTGACAAGGCCTCCTTGTTGGTTGCCCGGAAATATTTTCCACCGGTCATTTGGGCAATTTCGGTCAGGGCTTCCTCGTCGATTTCCACGTCTACCATTTGAGTTTGTTCTCCAAAAGGAGTTTGTACGGGCACAGGGGCCTGTCCTCTGGTTCCCACGCCGATGGTATACACCCGGATGCCGAATTCGCGGGCAATCTCTCCGGCGGTCTGGGGGGAAACTTCTCCCTGGTTATTGACCCCGTCGGTCAATAAAATGACTACTTTACTTTTTGCATCGCTGTCTTTTAGTCTCGCCACAGAAGTGGCCAGTCCGAGGCCAACGGCCGTTCCATCTTCCAATATTCCGCTTCGTATTTCCGATAATAGATTGGTAACCACTTTGTGATCGGTGGTCAGCGGGCATTGGGTAAAACTTTCCCCGGCAAAAATGGCCAGGCCAATGCGGTCGTTCGGGCGGCTGGCTATGAACGTTCCGGCTACTTCCTTGGCTGCTTGCAGACGGTCGGGCTTGAAATCTCGTGCTCGCATACTGCCGGAAATGTCCGTGCAGATAACAATGTCAATCCCTTCTACCTCTTTGTCCGTCCAGTTTTCGGAAGACTGTGGCCTCGCCAGCGCAACAATGACGAGCCCAATGGTCAGTAAGCGGAGCAAGGGCGGTAAGTGCCGGAAATAGTAGCGCCAGGAAGTCGGGGCTTTGTCCAACGGGTTCAAACTTGACAGCCGTACCGTTGCGTTCCACTTCGATTGGTACAACACATACCCGATGGCCAACGGAGCCAGTCCGGTCAATAACCAGAGGATTTCCGGATTCTTAAAGGTGATGTCTTGTACACTACTAAGCATTGGACTTATTTCATAAGCTACCTGCCAAAATGAATCTGCGGCCTGTCTTCCCGATTGGAAGAAACAGCGCACACTCAGATGCCAGGCAAAGGCTATTCAACTTGGTTTTTTTCTTCAAATTGAGCATAGATGATTTCTTTCGTTACATTTTCCCCTCCTTTCGTATTTGTCCTGATCGACTTGATGGTGAATATGATTCCCCAGGGAATGCCCCACCAGCCGAGTAGGAGACTAATCAAAGTATACTTAAAACCTTTTGAAAAGGTAGATTCACCTGACCGGAAAAAGTAAATCCCGCTGTTGCCCCTGTAAGTCTTTACGATATAGGAAATACAATAGTGGAAAACGACGAACTTCCCTCCTTTATTCAGTTCCTCGTTGATCTCTTTACTCGAAAGACCTTCTACTCCTTTGATGCGGGGCAGATCAATTTTGTTGAGATCATTTGCTTCGTTGGTATTGATTGCAACGAGTGTTTTTTTGACAAAATCAAATGCCTGTTCCAACGAGCGGGCATTGTCTTCAGGCAGCGGATTGCCTTTGGCAAATTTTACAAGATCTGCCTGCCTTAATAGTTGACTTAAATTGTCAAATGGAACCTCTTCGGTGAGACCTTTCTGTTCGAAAGCAGCGAAGATCTCATCGCTTGTTTTTTCCAGTGTCGGTATTTGAAAACGGTTTTCAATGTACTCCCTTAAGATATCCGTCAGTCTTGAATGATAAGCCTTTAGCTGCCCGGACTGCCATAGCTGATCTTTTTTGAGCTGTTGTAAAGCGCGATAAGCCACCACGTGCGGTGCTTCTTTGGGTTTTTGCGGCCGGTGACCTTTTCGTTTTGTTCTTTTTTTGAAATACAAAATCAGCCCGGCCACCAGTGTACCCAACAAGAGGCTCGACAAGATTCCCGGCAATACATCAGTCAATGAAATGGGAATATCGGCCGGCCCTTTGATGGGCATGATGGCTTGTGCCGTATCTACCGGAACCAAAAGTACCTCCAGGCCGAGCTGGTTAGTTCGCAAAGTATCCGTTGAGCCGTTGATGTTTTTGACAAAAAACGGGATGGGTGGAATGATGTGGTAGCCGCTGTCGAAAGAAGTGATGGTCAGTCGCTGGATGATTTGGGCAAATCCATCTTCTTTTATCATCGTATCCCGGGGGCTTATGTCCAATATCTCAATGAAGCGGGTCAACGTGTCGGTGATGGTTGGAAACTGTACCTGTGCTTCGCTCGGCTGGCTGACTTCCAGTGCAACTTGCATCTGCTGTCCAATGAGGAGGTAGGTCGAGTCCAGCCTGGCGGTGACATCAAGTTGTTGGGCGTTCAACGAGATGCACCCAAAGCAAATAAGGCAGCAAAACAGCCATATCTCAGGGGGTAATTTCAAATTACCTCCTAAATTGAAAATACTTGATGTTTTTGATTTGACCATTTAAAACAACTTCAATAACAATTAGGACTTCTTGTGCTGGTTTCAGTTGCTCAATTGCGACCAGCGTAGTGAACGAAGAAATATCATTTTTTCAAAAAATGACATTTCTGGCGAAACGGTCATTCAGGCTGACAACACACCACGGCTTTTTTAAAATCGACTTTTAAAAAAGTTCATCATGGGCACGACGTAATCCCGGTCGGTGCGGAGCGGGATGAAATCAATGCCCTGTTTTTTAAGGAATTTTTCCAGCTCTCCACGGGCCCGCAGCCAAGAAGCCCGATAGTGATTCCTGATTTTTTTATTGGATGTATCCAGCCATCGTTCCTTGCCCGTTTCGGCGTCCCTGACTTTCATCAGGCCGACCGGCGGCAGGGCTGTTTCCCGTGGGTCAAAAATTTGCATGGCGATCAGGTCATGGCGGTTTCGGACGGATTTCATGGCATCGGCAAAATCGGTTCCAAGGAAATCCGAGATCAGGAAAACCGTAGCCCGTTTGCGAATCACGTTGGAGAAATATTTCAACGCCCCGGCAATGTCCGTTCCCTGGCTGTCTGGCTGGTAATCGATCAATTCCCGGATGATGCGCAGCACGTGTAATTTTCCTTTTTGTGGCGGGATGAATTTTTCGATTTTGTCACTGAAAAAAAGCACTCCTATTTTGTCGTTGTTCTGCAAGGCAGAAAAGGCCAGCACACCCGCGACCTCCGTCAGCATTTCCCGCTTAAACCACTGCTGCGTCCCGAAAAGCCCAGACCCACTCACATCAACGATCAGCATGAGTGTCAGCTCCCGCTCCTCCTGAAATATTTTGACAAAAGGATTGTTGAAACGGGCAGTCACTTTCCAGTCGATGGTACGTATGTCGTCACCCGGCTGGTATTCCCGCACTTCACTGAATACAATGCCCCGCCCTTTGAACGCGCTGTGGTATTCTCCCGCAAAAATGTTGCGCGACAGGCCACGGGTCTTGATCTCGATCTTCCGGACTTTTTTGAGTAGTTCAGATGTTTCCATGCAATGGAAATTTGAAAATTGGCCATTCGTTTCAATTGCCAATTGCTCGATTTCTAATTTCTTACGGGACGGGTATGGCGTCCAGCACTTCGTCGATAATTTGCTCAGGCTTGACGTTCTCCGCAGCGGCCTCATAGGTCAGCCCGAGTCGGTGACGCATCACATCGTGGCAAACGCCCCGCACATCTTCGGGAATGACATATCCCCTTCTTTTGATGAAAGCCTGAGCCTTAGCGGCCTGTGCCATGCTGATGCCTGCCCGCGGAGAGGCACCGTACTGAATGAACGGTTCGATTTTTTGCAGACCTGCGGCGGCTGGCGTGCGGGTTGCGTGAACGATATCTACGATGTATTTACGGATTTTTTCGTCCAAATAGATTTCGGCGGCCACATCGCGGGCCCGTAATATCTGTTGCGGAGAAAGCACTTTGTTGGCCTGTGGTTTATCTTTTGAAATATTCTGGTCGATGATCTTCATCTCGTCCGCATGGTTGGGGTAATCCACGACTACCTTGAGCATAAAACGGTCAACCTGAGCTTCGGGCAAAGGGTAGGTCCCTTCCTGTTCGATGGGGTTTTGGGTAGCCATGACGAGAAAAGGCTCCTCCAGTTTAAAGGTTTTGTCGCCGATGGTCACCTGACGCTCCTGCATTACTTCAAGCAGGGCACTCTGCACTTTGGCGGGAGCCCGGTTGATCTCGTCCGCCAAAATGAAATTAGCAAAGATGGGCCCTTTTTTTATGGAAAACTCTTCGCGTTTTGGGCTGTAAATCATGGTGCCCAGTACATCAGCCGGCAACAGGTCGGGGGTGAACTGAATGCGGCTGAAGGAGGCGTCCACGGTCTTGGCCAGGGTGGTAATGGCCAGTGTCTTAGCCAGTCCAGGCACTCCTTCCAATAAGATATGGCCGTTGACCAACAACCCAATCAAGAGGCGCTCGGTCAGGTGTTTTTGGCCGACAATGACCTTGCCCATTTCGAGCTGGATCATTTCGGCAATTGCGCTTTCCTGGTGGATTTTTTCATTTAAAGCTTGAATGTCGATGGCTACGCTCATACTGCAAAGCTGTTTGTTTAGGTTGGTTAAATGGAAAACAGAAAATAGAAATTGAAAACTTCTTAGTGCAACGGCTGGCACGGGACACAGCCCTGCGCCAACGGCATTTTTCCAATAATTCCGCAAATGTAAGATTGCAGATTGTTTTTCAAATCCGTCATCAAGTTGTGTGCCACGAGGGACCTGCTTAAATGGAGTGAAAAAATGTCAGTTGGTTGTATGACAGGGATACAGGTGGATTGAAAATTTGTCAAAAAAAGTGCAGCGGATACCCAGTTCACAATGCGATAAAAAAGCTGTAAGCAAATCCTTGGGATGCCCTGTGCTTTCACTCCCTGGATAAATCCAGCCAGTCGGGGATTTTATCAATGCCATTTTCCCTTACCCGGTTGATGACTGCTTCAAAGACCGTCGGGCCGTATTCCATCCAGTCGACTTGTTTTTTTATTTTCAAATTTTCATCGAAATAAAGCCAGATCGTAAATTCCATGCCCCATTCCACATCAATCATTTCACCGTAATAATAAAATGGATTGACGCGCCCCCGTGCGACGGCGATACTATCGTTGGCTACGAGCGAATAAAGGGTCAGGTGTTCCTGGTCGGGTGTCAGTTTTTTAAAATTGCCGCCTTCTTCGTCCCATTTATAGAAACGCTTGAACTGCCAAAGGCTATCGAGTTTTAGTTGTAGTGAAATGTCTTCAAACTCCAGGTCCTCGCGGTAAAATGAACAAAGTCTGTCCCAGTCTTGCCGGTCTGCGAAGGTTTTGAAAAAATCCCTGGCAGTAGTTTCGATTTGTTTTTCCCTGTTGTTTTGCAATTGTGGGGCGGGCTTCTCAGATTGGCAATTGATCAAGAAAAGAAGGAAAAACAAAAAGAAGGAAGTCTGTGATCTCTTTAAAGTCATGGTCGTCGGGCAGGTTATGATGAAGAATGAAGAATGAAGAATGAAAAATGGGTGAATAAAAAATTCTTCATTCATCATTTATCATTCTTCATTCTTTTATTCTCACTGCCTGTTGTATTTCTGTTGAAATTTTCGGTAAAGCATTTCCTGTTTGTTATCGAGGTCGATTTCACGGCCCTGGATAAAGGCGTTGGTCACTTTGGAAGTGCGCATGTCCAAGATGTCCCCCTCGCTAAGAAAGAGGGTTGCGTCTTTTCCGGTTTCGATGGTTCCCACCGTTTGGTCGATCCCCAGGATTTTGGCGGTGCTGGAGGTGAGGGCAACGATGGCGTCTTCGTAGGCGAGGCCGAAACCGACTGCCTGACCGGCCTGGAATGGCAGGTTGCGCTGTTGCCAATATTGTGTGTGCTGAAAGCACCACAGCAGCCCTGCTTCCTGCAGCAGGGCAGGTGTTTTAAACGGCTGGTCCACGTCGGCATCCTCCCGGCCTGGAAGGCTTTGGGTGGAACGAATGATGACCGCAACGTTTTTTGCTTTCAGAAAATCGGTAATCATCCAGCTGTCCCTTCCGCCTACGATCACCGGGGTCAGGTCAAATTTTTCCATCATCAAAACGGCCTCTTGCATAGGGGCTACTTCATTGGCATGGATGAATATTTTTTTACTGGCATCGAACAGTCCGTTCATTGATTCGAAACGGAGGTTGATGCGTTCTGGGCTGGGATTGCGATGGTAGGCTTCGGCCAGTTTGAAATAATCCTCTATTTCCTGAACCTCTTCTGCGTATTTTTCATTCTTCGTTACCCGCCGGGTCCGCCAACTCCAGGAAGACGTGCGTGGCCAGTTCAAATGAATGCCCATGTCGGTGGCGTATGCTGCATCTTCCCAGTTCCAGGCATCCAATTGGACGATGGAAGATGTGCCGGAAATGCGGCCGCCCTGAGGGGTTGTTTCAGCCATCAGCACACCCATTGACCGCACGGTTGGAATGATCTCCGAATCGGTATTGTAGGCAATGATCGAACGGATGTTTGGGTTGATCGCTCCTATCTCATCGTCATCGCGGGTGGCTCGTACCGCACCGATTTCAGAGAGGCCCAACGTAGAATTTGGGGCAATGAAACCCGGAAATAAATGCTTGCCCTCGGCGGAAACCTCCCGGTGGTCAGGGAAAGCTCTTTTATCGGCTGCATTGCCGACGTAGGTTATTTTCCCTTGTTCAAATGCCACCATGCTGTTTTCGATGACCTGCCCGTTCCCGAGATGAGCGGTTGCCCCTTTGATCAAAACGGCCTGTGTTTGGGCAGGTGCCGGCACCGGTACATGCTGGGCAGTCAGTGGGCTTGCAAAAAAGGAACAAACGAAGGACAGTAAGACGAACCGAAAGGATTTCATAGTCGATGGTTGAGTTTTATTCATTTTGTCTTTTACCATAAGGTGTAAGCAAAGGTAAAAAATGAAAGGAGGTTTTGAAGGGTTGGGCAGTAAGCGGGGAGTCGAACATGCCAGTTTCACTGGAAAGGTATTTTAATAAAAACTAAATCAGTGTTCGCGCAGGGATCGCAAAGCTCGCAGAGGAATTGACAAGTACCATTTTTATGGTCATTTCAAGGGCTCTAGGGGAGGCTTGATATTAAGGTGTACTGGGATAAAAAATCCCGAATTTTTGATAGACCAAAAATTCGGGATGAGTCATGTTTTACCTGAATATGATTTCAGGAATGTTAAATTTTCACCACTTTCCAGGCAGAGCTTCCCTGATCCGTTTCGACCATGAGAAAATAAATGCCTGGGGGCAGTGTGGATACTTCCATTTGTAGGTTACCGTTGGCGCCCTGGTATTCAGCCTGTTCCCAAATGCGGCCTGTACTGTCTGCCAGGCGGAGGGTCACCGTTTTAAAGACCGGCAGGTCGATGGCGACCGACAGTTGGTTTATAACTGGATTGGGGAATACCATAATTTTATCGAAAACAGGTGGGGGCGGGGTGGAAGAAATGTTTGATTTTTCTACCACAATTGGGTAAAAGGCCGATCCCGAACATCCGTCCATATTCAGTGCGGTAAGACTGGTCACATAAATGCCTGGCTGGTCATACGAGTGCGTTGGGTTTTCATCGTTGCTGGTCGTTCCGTCGCCAAAATTCCAGTACCATTCAACGGTGTTGGTGGAGGAATTGGTGAATGCGACCAACTCATTGTCATCGATATTAACCGTATCTGCCGAGATGCTGTAATCAACGGCCGGTGCATCACCCACCGGTCCTACTTCAACGTTGACGGCTGAACGCCCACAAGGCTCATTGTAGGTGACACGCCAATTGTAAAAGAAATAATAGGCTTCATCGTTACTATCGGTGGCCCCAGTGATGGACATGATACCGGGCAACGTGTATGGATAACTGGCGCCTTCCGGATTGTAATAGATCGGCTTGCCGCCCGCGAGTATCAACTGGTACTTTCCGGGAGTCAGTTGCCAGCCAAGTCCCACTTCCATCAGGCCGGTCGTCTGGCTGAATTCAACATCTTGCAAAACAGCGGCTCCCGTAGAGTCGATCAACCGCACAATGACACCGCCGGTTTCTTCTTTGAATATATTGACTGACTCCAGGGTCAGGTCATAGAATACTTCAAAAGCAAGCCCGATGTCGGTCGTGTCTATCAGGGTAGATGAGCTGAAGGAATTATCGGTCGGGCCGGTTGGCACTGTAAAGGCCACATCTGCATAATAGGTTTCATTTTGTGAAATGAGTGGAGTGGTAAAGACTTCTCCATTGCCTAAAAGGGTTCCGCCGACTGCGGCCGTGTACCAATCAATGTCCATGGTAGCTCCGGTCCCTTCCATTGATGCTGGTAAGATACCGCGCAGCAGGGCAGAAGTATTAGAACAAGCAGTATTGTCGGGGCCTTCTACCGTAGCCACGAAATTAGGGCGGTCAGAGGTGCTGACGATCGTGACGAAGCGATTGTTGAGCGGACGTTCGTCCGCTACGCCGTTGGGCTCTTCGACACTGATGCTCAAAACGCTCTGATCTGAATTGGCTGCAATAGGGGGCAGGGTAACTTCTGCTCTTTCTCTGGGGGCCAGCATGCCATTCCAGATGTATTCACCTTGGGTTGTTCCGACTTTATAGAGTGCCCTGAAAGAGTACAGGGTATCGGTGCCGGCATTTTCAACGGTAATGGTAGGGTTCACTTCATTGTCACAAAAGAAGTTTGGATTGAAAACGTGTACCAGCATAACATCATTCGCTCGGTGTGGAGATACGGGTGTGTGGCCCAAATTCACCAGGTAATTAAAAGCTGCCAGTACATCTATAATGCCCATCCCATAAGTGTTGTCTTCACCGGGTACGCCCAAGTCGCGGGCGGAGTGGTACAAGGCCAGTTTTAAATCTTTTGCCGTTAAGTCAGGGAAGGCCTCCTTTAACAGCAGAATCGAACCACTAACGTGGGGTGCGGCCATAGAAGTGCCACTTTTGAAGTCGTAGTCGCTACCGGGTACACAGGAACGCACACTGACGCCAGGGGCACTAACTTCCGGTTTGATGAGCAAAGAGGAATCACTGGCAAAACAAGTCGAAGGTCCCCGGCTGGAAGAGCCGGCAATTGTCAACATGGTGGAGTTGCCGTTTACCGATCCGGTAGCAAAAATATTTACTTCGTTGAGGTTGATGTTCTTGGGAGCAGTGATGGTGCTGATCTGGTCGCCCTGGTTGCCGGCAGAGAAAATAACAGCGATGCCAGCCACTTCCAATGCTTCCATAACGGGCACGTAAACACTAAAACAATCTTCGCCTGAAACGCTGGGGTCCCACCACGAATTGTTGACGACATCAGGCATATCGTCTGCGGTAGCAGAATCACCATCCGGGTTGAGTGCCCATTCAAAGGCAAAAACATTGTCCTCCGTACCAATGCCGCTGCCAAGTGTTTGTGCACCTATCCAATTAGCATTAAAGGCTACGCCGATCGTATCGTTAGTCAACCGGTCGAGGCCAAGGGTGGTGCCGGTTACGTGAGTCCCATGATCCCCTGAATCAAACGGGATGTAATTGCCTACGGGCGTGCCATCCTCCATGACCTGAAACCATGTTTGTTCTATCGGGACATAATGCCCTAAATAGGTATGAGACAGGGCCGGATGCGTCGGGTCAATGCCCGTATCACTGGTCAATGCCAACTGACCGTACCCAGTATAGCCCATCGCCCACATGGCCGGAGCATTGATCACAGCCAGTCCGGGTTCGATGCCATTGGGTTCGAGGAACGGGGGAGGCAATGTGGACTCTGTCTCTTCGTATGCCAACTGGCCGTTCAAACCGATCCACTCCACCGTGGCATCCTGGCTTAACGCTGCTATCAGCTCATTGGTTGCTTCCGCAAAAAAGGCATTGGCGATCCAGGAGGAGCGCAGGGTGCCCGATTTTACAGAAGGAGAACTTTGCAGTTGCTGTTGCAGGCGGCCCTGCGTAGCTGCCGCTTTCTCTCTCAGTGCCCTGATAACTGCTGCCGAACGCTCATTGGCTTTGGCCTTGTTCGCGCGCAGCTCCATGTCCAAAGCCTCCAGGTCGACCCGGTCGGCCAGCACAATATTTATGGAATGAAAATCATTGGGTGCATTTTGCATTTGTTCCCAGAGTTTCAGAGAGACTTTCTCGAAGTTAACATCCTGAGCAGAAAGAACAGTGGTAAAATAAAGGAGGGTAGCAATTGTAAAGATAGTGGTGTAAAATAGCCGCATGTTTTGTAGTTAGCTGTTCGCGGTTAGCTATAAGCTTTTTAGCTGTTTGGAATTAGTTTTTAGCTGAACAACTAAAGGACTAATCACACTGGTGGCTAATGGCTAACAACTAACGACTGGCAGCAAAATGTTGGTTTATAGCTTTTCAAGTTGCTCGTAAGGTATGACAAACTCCGTAAATCCCATTACATAAGGAGCAACTTCATACGGAACGTAACAGAAAAACAGTCCTTCGGTTGTCAAACCGACGTTCTTTGGCAGTACGAACGGCCAGCTTTCATCGAAATCGAATCCATGATCAAACGCCGATTTTTTGACCACTCTAAACTGCTTTTCGGCTGCTGCATATAGTTTTTCCAAATCGTTCACCAGGTCGATGGGCGCGAGTTTTTTACCGGTTTCCAGATTGAAGGTGGCGATGGCTGCGGTTGAATTGGGATGTGCGCCGCCGGTAAAACTGAATGCATCCATGCGGAGGGTCAGGTACTTTTCATTTTGCAACAAAACCGTGTCGGTTACCTCGACCGTAAAATGGCCGGGCCTGCCGGTCGAATCTGCCAATTGTTCATGGTAAAATTCTTTGAAGCCATCGATGGCCGTGGTGAGGGAAGTCTCTTCATCCAGTTCCAGTACCGGGTCGAGGAGGGCGATGAGAAAGTCGTGGGTCCAGTTGTTGATATTTTTTTCGAGGGCTGGGGAAGCATTCTTCACGGTGGGATAGGTCAGGGAGATTTCCAGGCATTTTTTAGTGGCACAGTCGCCCTCGGTCTGCTGAACGGTAGTGCTGATTATTTGCAATGGTTGATTGTTGACTGTATTTTTATCCATAGAAGGTGGGAGTTGATTGCAGGAAAAAAACAGTACAGAAGATATTAGTAGCCGTGCGGTTTTATGCATAATTATTTTTTTAATGATACCGCAAGATACAATCGGAAAAAAGGAAATCAAAAGGAGTTGTACCGAGACAACTCCAGATTGATTTCACATACTGTTATCCAACTTTTTATGATTTTACACTGACATGGCCTGCTGCCCGCCAACGGAATACGTCGCAGGCAAAGGTGGCGTATGCTCCGTCAGGATTGTTGTGGGGATTGTACTGGCTTTTCACAACGTCACTGGTTTGGTCGCTTATGGTGAAAGAAGCAGAGGCATTCCCTTCGCCGTCCATTTGAAAAGTGCCTTTTAACGTAAGTGACATACCAGTTGACCTGGTGCCCAAATAGATGCCGCTTTTAGCTCTGTAAGTTTGGTACACGCAGTAATCAAACCGTTCAGGTTTCTTGTATTTCTTCTTGTTGTTCTTGATCGCTTTCCAGATGTCATTGCCAAAAGGGACCGGTCCCTCTTTAACGGTTTCGGTGAAATAAAATGGGACGAAAAAGTAGAGGCTGGTAGTTTTGCTGAAAGTGATTTTTGCACTGCCGGTTGCAGTCCCTCCACTTTCTGTAACCGTTGAGGCAGCGGCTTCCAGGTCGCCCTCTACCTTGCAATAATTATTGATGGTCAGACTGGACATACCGATTCTTTTGGTTTCCGGGATGCCGATCGGCAATGCCGAAGCACCGGACTTTCTTTCCCAGCCTTTCTGATTGATCCTGCCGATGTCGCCGATGGAACACGGTTCGGTAAAAGGTAAATAAACAGTCGTACCAACATTTCCTACTTGGTTGACCAAGGCTTGTTTAAATGCATTTGCTAAGCTCATTTGGTTGTTTTTAATTTTGAATTAAAATCAAATATGCAGGTCATTTATGTTGATAAAATTACTGCTTCAGATTTTGATTCAATTGATTTGATATTAGGATGATAGTCGCCGAATAAATTTCAGAGTATTCGAAGCACCAGTTCTTGCAGTTTTACCCGGTAATTCCATTTAAAGGGCAGGGCAGACCGAAGAGCTAATTTTCTTTTTTTTCGGAGTATTTGTTTTTTTATCGATTTGCGCACCAAGTGCATCAGGTTTTTTATTGACATAGGTACGATCGTAATCAACCCATGTCCCTGGGCGTAACCGGGGTTGGCAGTGGCATAAAAATTAATATCGGGACTGGAGAGGTGGCGTTTGGTAATAATGGCCGCTGGATCATTTACATAATTTTTTTCCTTTTTGACCGTTCCGCTCATGGGGCTGAACGAATCGGGATAAAAAGTTTCGCCGATATTAAAAATGACCAGTTCTTCCTTGATGGGCGTTTCTTCGCGATAGGTGGGATAAAATTCGGCCATGCTTTTTGCAAAAAATAAATACGACTTAAAACTGATCGTGTCGCACCAGCAATAACCATCGGAAAATAATAAATCCCAGAAATATTTACGCCCGATAATGATGCTCATTCTGGCCAATAAATTTTTGCTCCGGTATTTAGTTTCAATGACGGCCTGGCCAAAATATAATAACAGTGTTTTTTTATTAGCCACTTTTATTTTATTGATGCGCAAGCCGGTGAAGCCCACCAACTGTTTTCCTTCATAGAAAAAAGCGAAGTGAGTGTTTTTTGTAATGCGCTGCTTAAAATATGTCTCACTGTAGGAATAATATTTTTTATAAATATCCCACATATTATTTTTCAGGGAATTATTTATTTTATTTATCGGAAGGAACTTGATGCTTGTTTTCATTTTAATAGAGGTTTAGAGAGATGTCATTCTTTTTAGAAATGACATCTCTGTATTTAAGCTGAAATCGGAATTGGTGGTTGGATTGATCTGCCGCGGGCGGAGCATGGCAATGGCGAGTCTCACCAACAGCAAAGAAAAGATGATGGCTAACATGGTAATTTGGGGTTAATGGGGTTTTCTGACCGACGTAGTGTTGTTTCGCTTTGCTTCATTTGGTTTTTAATTATTGGATCGTTTTGCAGGGCGTCCAAGGCCATTTGGCGGAGTCGTTCGAGGCGGACTAACATGTTGCTACGCTGAGATTGGTTAAAGTAAATTGGGCTGATGTTGGTGAAGTGGTCCGAGGAAACCAGGGTGGTTGTTTTCATTGTTTGAGATATTAAAAATGTTTTCATTTGGATGGGTAATACTCCTTTTGAACAAAGCAGTATTACCCTGAGCAGATGGTTGGATCTGCCAGCCAGCATTTTTAATTTAACTGAAAAAAGGGGTCGTTTAAAAGGAAAGCCGTTAGCGTAGGATCAATTATTTGAGG
>JBCBRY010000053.1:0-56168 GCA_039819485.1 Bacteroidota bacterium
GTCCGGAAAATCCAGTCGGATTTTCCGGACGGGCTGCCCCCTAAAACCCCTCTTCGCTTGAAGTGGGTTCGATGCCCACTTCAAGCGACATTTCAGGCTTGAAACCCTTTTTTAGGCTTTGAAAAAAATCGAGACAAGCCAACCATAAAACTATTGATAAATAAAGAGTAAAATGACCCTGCAAGAATTCTTCGATCTCCTCGTCGCCAATCCTTTCTGGATACTGTGTTATTTTTTGATGATCCCGTTCACGGCCTTCCTGGCTGGCCGTTTGGGCAAAGGAGAAGGGCATCTGGAACCCTGGACATACCTGTATTCCGCCCTTATTTATCTGGTCTGCATTCCCGGTATTTTTGCAGTCACGTTGAGCGTTTATTTATTCATTTTTGAGAGACGGAGTGTTTTCCAGACGGACATGTATACGCAGGTGCTGCCGATCTTCTCCATGGTTCTCACCTTATGGCTGATCCGTAAAAATGTCGACCTGAGGATCATTCCCGGATTTGACAAACTGACCGGACTGATCACCATGATCTTTGCGCTGTTCGCCATTTTCTGGATATTGGACAAAACGAGAATATGGGTAGTTTCATTTCTCCCGTTCTGGCAGGGCATCTTAATTTTTGTGGGAATTTTATTGACGTTCCGATACGGTTGGAGCAAAATGACTTCGAAACCCAATAATAACGATATCGACAACCAAATCACCAGACCTTCCTGAAGGTAGGGTTGGTGACCCACTCGCCCCATTTTTCATTATAGGTGTGAATTTCTTTTGTGTTTTTATCCGTAAAATTTTCGACAGGGTATCCTTTATTGGCCCATTCAAAGATGCTGCCGTATAAATTAAGCACATTTTCAAATCCCATTTTCTGCAATTTCTCTCCGATTTTTTCACTGCGGTAACCTACCGAACAATACAGCACTATTTTTTCGTCTTTATTTATTTCATCAAAAATATCTTTTTTAAAATCTGTAAAACCAATATGCACCGCCCCTGGCAGATGGCTCACTAAATATTCATTTAATTCACGGGCATCGAATATTTTATAATTATTCATGGCTGCTTTTAATTCATCCACACTGATCACTGGTACGGAATAATTTAACAACCTATTTAATTCCGCATCAAATGCTTCATTACCCGTCGTCGGTTGTTGCGCATTTGTACTGGACAACATGGCAAAAAATAAAAGCATATGCAGGATAATTTTTTTCATAATAAAGTAACTCGGATTGCTAATCCGGGAAGCTGTTTCGCTCGGATTGCTAATCCGGGAAGCTGTTTTGCTCGGATTGACATTCCGGGAAGCCGTTTTGCTCGGATTGCTAATCCGAGAAGCTGTTTTGCTCGGACTGACAATCCGAGTTACTGGCCAAACAAGTCTTTCCCCCGCGTCCACCCTACCCTTCTGTAGGAGATCAAAAACTCAATAATCAACAACAAAAGTCCGGCAGCGATAAAATATTGAAAATAACTATTGTATTCCGTAAACGAACGCACTTCCAATTCCCGCTTTTCCATTTGTTCGATCCGGGCTTTCAAGCCTTCCGCCACCGCATCGCCTTCCGCAATATGGAAATAAGACCCGTCGCCACTTTCAGCAATTTCCTGGAGCATTTGCTCGTTCAATTTGGAACGGACCGGCTGGCCGGTATTGTCTCTTTTATAGTCCTCCCTGCCTCGTATATTGATGGGAATAAAACTACCGTTGGACGTGCCCACCCCGACCGTAAAAAGGAAAATTCCGTCGTCGCGGGCGGCCGCAGCTTCGTCATTGGCATCTCCGTCGTGGTCTTCCCCGTCGGTGATAACAATCAATGCTTTGTGGCTACCGTCATCACCATCGAAGGTTCGGCGAGCGAGGCCAATTGCTTCTGAAATGGCCGTTCCCTGCGTACCTGCCAAATTGGGGTTGGCACTGCGGACAAATAGTTTGGCAGCAGCGTAATCGGTAGTGACGGGCATTTGCAGGTAAGCACTCCCGGCAAAAAGGATGAGCCCGATGCGTTCACCTTTCAACTTATCCACAAGCCCTTCGGCAAAGCGTTTTGACCGTTCCAGCCGGTTTGGCGGTATGTCTTGTGCAAACATACTCGTGGAAATGTCCAATGCAATCAATACATCGACACTCTTGCGCTTGACCTCCTCTTTTTTTGACCCCCACTGAGGGTTGGCCCAACCGATGAACAGCAGCGCAAGCGCCAACAACTTCAAACCGAATTTGATGCTCGACCGATATTTCGAGGCATCGGGCATCAATGTGTGCAGAAGCCTGGTTTCTCCCAAACGGGAGGTCGCCCTTTTTTTCCATCTTAAATAAAATAGAAAAAGGACCAGCAGCACGGGCAAAGCAGCAAGGGCGTATAAATATTCTGGATTTTCGAATCGGAACATAATGACAGTGGACAGCTTATCCCTAATTTACTTTGGGAACGGACGGCGTATGGCGGAGGGTTTATTCCGTCCGCCGTCCACCGTTGGCCGTCTGCCGTAAAGTTAGGAAGTCAGAGCTTTCTTTTTAGCAAATCTTTGAGGGCGGGGAGCAATTCGGGGAAAGCAAACTTAAACCCGGCCTTTTCTATTTTTTCAGAAGACACCCTCGCACTGTCCAGGATCATGTCGGCCATTTCACCCATCGCAGTCCGCAAAGCTATGGCTGGTGCAGGCAGGATGATGGCCGGCTTGCGCAATGCTTTTTTACAAGCGACAATGATCTCTTTGTTGGTTGCCGGATGGGGGGCCACCCCGTTGTAAAAACCGTCAAGTGATTCATTTTCAATGGCTTCCATAAACATCCGGGCCATATCATCGATGTGTATCCATGAATAGTACATGCTGCCGTCGCCAAAATAAGTTCCATTGAAAAACTTGAACGGCAATAGCATTTTTTCCAATGCACCTCCCTTGGTCGAAAGAATGATCCCAATGCGGAAACCTACGGTACGAATACCAGTTTGAGCTACTTCCTTGATGGCCTTTTCCCAGGCGACAACTGATTCAGGCAAAAACCCTTCATCTCCGGGCGGGTCCGATTCTTTCAGCAATTGCCCCCCCCGGTTGCCGTAGTAGCCGATGGCGGATGCAGAGAGGTAGGCCTTTGCAGCCGTTTTTTTATCGACAATGGCCGACTTAAGTAACCGGGCCGATTCTACCCTGCTGCTGATAATCAGTTTTTTCCGCGCAGCTGTCCAGCGGGCATCTGCCACGCCGGCACCTGCCAGGTTGATGATGTAGTCCGCTTTTGCCAGGGCAGTTTCATCGATGTGCCCTTCATTCAAATCCCAGCGATAGGCAGGAAATTCTGCCCGGAGGTTCTCTTTACGGCTGATGTGAAAGACCTCGTGCCCTTTGTCCTTTAGCAACTGGCTAAGGCGAGAGCCAAGCAGGCCGGTTCCTCCTGCAATCAATATATTTGACATATTCCGTTTTTAATGGATAAATGGTTGAATAATTAAATGGTTTAAAAATGCCTTTGATAAAGCAACCTTTACCCTCTCTCGACAATCATATAAGCCGTAGCGCCGCTCAGCTATTTTAGACCATTCAACCATTTGAAACCATGCAATTATCATTATCTTCGTGCCTCCTGCTACCTTTCACCAAAAACTAATAGCATCCATGATCAGATTCCACTCCCTCCTTGCCATTGCATTTTCTATCATCATTTTGACGCCTTCCTGTACGTCAGACGGACCAAGCCAAGAAGAGAATAGCGAGGACAATACGTTAAGGGTACAACAACCGACGGACGTTCGTACCATGAACCCACTTTTTGGAGGTTCCAAATACGAAACAGCCGTTTATAAGTTAGTCTTTCAGGAATTAATGGACTTCGATCCCAGCACCCAGGCCCTGACTCCCAAGATTGTCAAATCGGATCCTATTATCGAAGAAATAACGACTGGAGAATACGCCGGTGGCTTGAAATTCACCTATGAAATATTGGACGAAGCAACCTGGGACGATGGCCTGCCAATTACCGGCAATGATTTCCTTTTCTCCATGAAAACTGTTTTCAACCCTAAATTACCAACTACGAGCCTCGCCGCTTACTTCGACAATGTGGTCAATATTGAAGTGGACGATAACAACCCAAAAAAATTCAGCGTTTACACTGATAACGCATATATATTGACCAAGCCTGGCATCTCTAACTTTGTCATCCTTCCTGAGCATGTTTACGATCCCGAGGGACTTTCAAAAGACATTCCCTTTGCAGACCTGAGGAAACCAGAAAACGCCAAAAAATATGCAGAGGACGAAAATATCGCCCAATTTGCGACGGCCTTTTCTGACCCAAAATTTGAAAAAGAAACCGTCGTCGGATCGGGCCCTTACAAATTAGTTGCCTGGGAACCAGGCGACCAAGTCGTTCTGGCTAAAAAACAAAACTGGTGGGGTGAAAAACTGGCCGGCTCCAACATCCACCTGGAGGCCCATCCCGATACGATCATTTTTTACCCTATTCAAGATCAGTCGGCCACCATCGCGGCTTTAAAAGACGAAAAAATTGATGTGTCCGGCGAAATTGACAGCCGCATGTTTTTGGACCTTCGACAAAATGAATATGCTAGTTCCATTTTCAACTTTTTCACTCCGCCCACCTATACTTATTTCATGACCATCATCAACACCCGCAACCCCAAACTTTCGGACAAACGGGTGCGCCGTGCCCTGGCCCACTTAATTGATATGGACCTGGTCATCAGTGAAGTTTACAATGGCCTGGGCGCACGGATGGTCAGCCCGGTATTTCCGGAAAAACCTTATTTCAACAATGACCTGAAGCCCATTGAATACGACCTGGAAAAAGCCAAGGCATTATTGAAAGAAGCCGGTTGGGAGGACTCAAATGGCAATGGTATCCTGGATAAAATGATTGATGGAACAAGGACTGAACTGAGCCTCGACTACCAGTACAACCCCAGTTCCAATTTTCAGGAAAACTACACCGCCCTCTTAAAGGACAATGCACAGAAGGCTGGAATAGAGATCAACCGGAAAGGACTGGAATTCAAGGCCATGCAACAAAACAGTGTAAACGGGGACTATGAATTGGGAGGCAGAGGCTCCCGGTGGTTTCCATTGCCCGATGACTTTAAACAATTGTGGCATACCGATGGAATCGGTGTAAGATCCGGCAACTATCCCCGGTTTGGCAATGCCGAATCCGATGCCTTGATCGAAGCGATCCGATACAACCCTGATGAAGCAGAGCGAAATAACCAGTACAAACAATTCCAGGAAATAGTATATGACGAACAGCCCGTTATTTTTATTTTGGTCCCGCTCGCCCGCGTGGCTGTCCACAAACGGTTTGATCCAATGCTTGGCCAAATGGGACTCTCCTACCAACATTTCAAATTAAATACCCAACCCTGATCTTAAAATACAGATGAAAATAAAAATGAAAAAATAACCTGCCTCGAATGATTGAATTTCATTTTTATTTTCATCTGTATTTCTATTAACTCACCTCCCCTTCATGCTTGCCTATTTATTTAAAAGGCTGTTGCTTTTTGTGCCAACCCTTTTGGTAGCAAGCATGTTGGCATTCGCACTGAGCAGGGTAGCCCCGGGAGATCAAATTGTTTCCTATCTAAAGGAAGACCCGCTGGGCATAGTTTCCTCGCCAGTCGAACTTTTAAATGCAGAAAGGAAATACCTGGAAACCGCCGCTTTGTTAAACCTGGACAAACCAGCTTTTTACTTTTCCGTAACTACGGCTGCCCACCCCGATACGTTAAACAAAATCGCTATTAAAAAAAGGCATATACTGGCAGAGCGAGTACTAGAACAATATGGCAACTGGCCTGCGACCGAAAAGTATTATTGGAGTATCCGTCAAATGGAAGCAACCTTGTTGTCACTGCCGGATAGCTTGAAATTATTGGCCACTGATTTTAAAATTGAATTGCATGACCTTTATGTCAATCATTTGGACGGCAGCATTCTTTCCCGAATCAATAAAATGGAAAATATATTAAATCAACAACCTGCTCTTTTTCCATTTTTATCAAATAATTTTTTCGCGCTAAAAAACAATTATGAGTCGTTGAAAAGACATGCGACTCCCTATAAATTAAAAACTCCTGCTTTCCGTTGGCACGGGCTCAACAATCAATACCACAACTGGCTGACCGACTTTATAAAAGGCGATTTTGGCATTTCTATTTTTCGCAGGCGGACTGCCGCCGAAATCATTGCACCTGCTTTGTTTTGGACCGTCGTTTTAAACGTTAGCGCTATTTTTTTAGCGCTGGCCATTGCGATCCCTCTCGGTGTATGGTCAGCTGTAAAAAAGGGAGAACGATTTGATAAAATGACATCCCTGACTTTATTCATGCTTTATTCATTGCCGGTATTCTGGATTGGTACCATGCTGCTCATATTTTTTACCACCAACGAATATGGCATGGATTTTTTTAAAGGTGCCTGGCTCGGAAATTTATCACCGGACCTTTCTTTTTTTGGAAAAATAAAAAAAATATACCCGTATTTATTATTGCCCATTTTATGCATCACTTATTCATCCATCGCTTTCATTGCCCGGCAGGTAAGAGGCGGCATGACGGAGGTATTGAACCAGGAATATATAAAGACCGCCAGGGCAAAAGGGCTGTCTGAATCCAAGGTCATCTGGAAGCATGGTTTTCGCAATGCGCTTTTTCCAATCATCACCATGATTGCCAGTATTTTACCTGCCTCCATTACAGGCTCCATTACCATCGAATTAATTTACAACCTGCCCGGCCTCGGACTGACTCTATTGCAATCTATCAACGAGCAGGATTGGCCCATCGTTTTTGCCATTATGATGCTGGGAGCGGTCCTGACCATTGTGGGCATTTTGTTGTCGGATGTGCTATATGCTGTGGCGGATCCGCGGGTGAAGTTTAGAAATTAGAAAATGATGAATGATGAATGATGAATCGATTTTTTGAAAAATTAAAAATTGAAGTTGTTTGAAAATTATCGGGCAGATAATTTTCATTTTTTCCCGGAGCGAGTTCGGAACAGGCAATTCTTCATTCTTCATTAAACCGAAATGCAGGAAAAGGAAGAAAATACAACCATTGATCGTCAGCAGCAAAGTCCGAGGGGCCTGTTGTGGCGAAGGTTACGGCGCAGCCGGCTGGTAGTGTGGTCGTTGCGCGTCTTGTACGTCCTTATTTTCCTGGCGGTGTTCGGCGATTTCATAGCCAATGAAAAACCATTGTTTTGTAAATTAAATGGAGCGGTGCAATTTCCTGTTTTTCATCAGATCGGAATTGACATCGGACTGCTGAACCAGACGGCCGATTTCATACAAACGGACTGGCCCAAAGCAAAATACGACGTATCTATTTTTCCACCCATCCCCTACTCCTCTACCACGATCGACATTCGGAACAAATACAAAGGCCCGTTTTCAGAGCAAAAGATCAGGTCAAAACGATACCGGCACTGGCTGGGTACCGACCGGCTGGGGCATGATTTGCTGGCTGGGCTGATCGCCGGCACCCGCGTTGCAATGCTCGTAGGAGTGATTGCCATGTCCATTGCAGTGGCCATTGGTATTTTGCTGGGCTCACTGGCCGGTTTTTTCGGGGACGACCGGTTTCAGGTCAGCCGGGCAGCTTTGTGGTTAAACCTGTTGGCGTTGTTCTGTGCGTGGTTCTACGCATTTAAATCCCGGAGCTTTGCCATTGCGGAGGCCGGGCGACAAGGCCACCTGGGCACCGAATTATTTAAAAGCATTTTGCTTTTCGTGGTTATTATGGCCTTTGCCAACGGATTGGTCCACTTCGTCGGAAAATGGCCATGGCTGAACAAAAAAATCAATTTGCCGCTGGACCTCATCATCATGCGGGCCATCGAGGTGATGAACTCCATACCAAGCTTGCTGTTGTTGCTCGCAGTCGTGGCGGTGCTTCCGGAAACTTCTGTTTTTTACGTCATGGTCATTATCGGGTTGATCCGCTGGCCAACCATTGCCCGTTTTCTACGGGCAGAGCTGTTGCGGGTCCGCAACCTTGGCTACATCGAGGCGGGAAGGGCACTGGGATTTTCCAACCGGCGCCTTCTTTTCCGACATGCACTGCCCAATGCCATCACCCCGGTTTTGATCACCGTTGCCTTTGGAATGGCATCAGCGGTATTACTCGAATCAGCTTTGTCATTTTTGGGTATCGGTATCGGGGAAGACGGTGTTACCTGGGGAAGGCTGCTATCGGATGCCCGGCAGAACCCCGCAGCATGGTGGCTGGCCATATTTCCCGGAGGGGCCATTTTTGTGACGGTTACTATTTTCAACTTGATCGGGGAAGGATTGACGGAAGCGATGGGGGGAGAATGAGTAATTGGCAACCAATCCATTGTTTTTCAACGAATTGAAACCTCGGGGGCAGCCCTACGTTCTATTTCTTACCTTTATATACACCTTTTGGAAAAAGTCCTGAGCGGGTTTTTGACCGCTTGTATTTGCCTTTCTTATTTGGTTGCACGTGAGCGTTCTCGTTCATTTTACAGCCATAGCCACGACTACAGGAAGAAGTGGAAAAAACAAAAAAAGAGGCCAGAAAAAGAAAAATAAACAGCGCAGAAAATTTCTTCATGTTATGGATAAATTAAATTATATGAGTACAAAGGTCGTGATTATTCAACAAAAATGCTTGAATAATGGGAAAACCCAATAAATTCAGGCATTTTCTGAGTAAAAACGTTTGTAAAAACCAATGCTTGTATAAATTTGCGCCACTTTAATAATTCCTTAATTTTTAAAATTCAAAAAATGAATAAAGGAGATTTAATCAACAAAGTAGCAGAAAGTGCAGAGCTTACTCAAGCACAGGCCAAAACTGCTGTGAATTCCGTATTTGAATCTATTTCTGATTCACTCGCTGATGGCGACAAAGTTACATTGGTAGGTTTTGGAACCTTCTCTGTGAGACACAGTCCTGAGCGTCAGGGCCGCAACCCCGCTACTGGACAAACCATTACAATTGCTGCAAAGAACAATGTTAAGTTCAAACCTGGCAAAGAATTGACGGAATCTGTGAACTAATTCAGAAACCACAAAAGTTAAGGATGGGGCAATCAGGATTTTTCCGGATTGCCCCTTTCCTTTAAAAACCCAGGTTCAAAAATGGGCGTTTTTCGATTTGCCACATTTTAGAAATTCGGCAAATCAACACTCTTTATCTGAATTTGCACTGCCGGTTGTACCGTTTCCTTAAAAATATCGCTAAAGTTCTGTTACCTGAAAAATGGCTACTGGAAAATGAAACAGCCATCAGAAAGCTTTATGCCTTTCGCTACCGGGGCAACCGCTACCACTGCAATATTTGTGAAAATGGCCTTTCCCGGTTCATTCCTTTAAAAAACGGTGACCTGCTGTGTCCCTTCTGTGGCAGCCTCCCCCGCAACCGACGGCTGTGGCAGCTGCTTCAGGAAGAAAGCTATTTGAAAGGCCGTGTCTTGGATTTTTCACCTTCGCGGTGCCTGCACCGGAAAATGGAAAACCTCTCCGCCATCGAATATATCAGTTCCGATTTCGTGGGTGAGTTCAAGGCTGCTAAAAACCATGACATCACACAAATTGATGAACCTGACACATCTTTTGACGTGGTTGTTTGTTTCCATGTGCTGGAACATGTAACGGAGGATCGAAAGGCCATGCAGGAACTCTTCCGGGTTTTAAAACCCGGCGGAAAAGCATTGATTCAGACCCCTTTCAAAGATGGCGACATATTTGAAGATGTTACCATACGAACACCTTTAGAACGATTGAAATATTTTGGACAGGAAGACCACGTGCGGGTGTATTCCGTCCAAGGATTGAAAAAACGTTTGGAGCAAACCGGGTTTGCGGTTCAGGTCCTTTCATTTGCCGAAAAGGAAAATCCCATGGGCATGAAAAAGAAAGAATCCATCCTCATTGCGACCAAATAATTGTTAGTCGTTGGTTGCCGGTGGTTGATAAGGAATCTCAACCAACAACCAGCAACCAACAACAACCATTACATCTGAAATGAAATTTGCGACCAAAGTCATTCACGCAGGCATAGAGCCCGATCCAACTTCGGGTGCCGTCATGACCCCGATCTACCAGACTTCAACTTATGCCCAGGCTGCGCCCGGCGACCATAAGGGCTACGAATATGCCCGTACCCAAAACCCTACCCGGAGGGTGCTGGAAGACAACCTTGCAGCCCTGGAAAATGGAGTAGCAGGAATCTGTTTCGCCAGTGGTATGGCGGCCATGGATGCCGTCCTGAAACTGCTGAGCGCCGGTGATGAAATTGTAGCCATCAACGATCTTTATGGCGGTTCCTATCGGTTGATCACCAAAGTATTTGAACGGTTTGGCATGAAAGGCCATTTTGTTCCCATGTATAATGCTGATGAATTTGAGCAGTACTTAACGGATAAAACAAAATTGGTCTGGATCGAAACCCCGACCAACCCGATGCTTAAAATTGTGGACATTGAGGCCATTGTAGCCATTGCCAAAAAGAAAGGGGCGCTCGTTTGTGTGGACAATACCTTCGCCTCCCCCTATCTGCAAACTCCACTTGACCTTGGCGCAGATATCGTACTGCATTCCGCCACCAAATACCTCGGCGGCCACTCCGATACGGTGCATGGTGCCATTGTCGTAAAAGACCAGGAACTCGCCGACCGTTTTTATTTTATCCAAAATGCATCAGGAGCCGTCGCCGGGCCAATGGATTGTTTCCTGGTGCTGCGGGGCATTAAGACCTTGCACCTGCGCATGGAGCGGGTTTCTCAAAATGCAACCAAAATTGCGGATTTTTTAAAGACTCACCCCAAAGTGGACAATGTCTATTATCCCGGTTTGCCTGAACACCCGGGCCACGAAATTGCCAAAAAGCAAATGCGCCTTTTTGGTGGCATGGTCTCTTTTGACATGGTGGGCGACAGTTATGCCGCCGCCGAAAAAATGATGACGGCCACCAATTATTTCATTTTAGCCGAATCGCTCGGTGGTGTGGAATCACTGATCGGCCATCCCGCCTCGATGACACATGCATCCATTCCGCGCGAAGAAAGGCTGAAGGTTGGATTGAGGGATTCACTCGTTCGACTGAGTGTCGGAGTGGAGGATATTGATGACCTGATAGGTGACCTGAAAAATGCTTTTGAAAAAATTTGACGAATCGTCAATCAAAATAGACAGCCCTCGTTTCAAATAAAAACGAGGGCTTTTTTATTTAAAAGAAATTACTTTTTATTGCAAAATAATAATTTCAGGTCAGTGTAAAAATCCCTTTTGTTATCCGCTTGCTTAAAAATTGAACCATCTTGTTATTACAAACAATTATAAAAAGGTTAGCTCCCAAAAAATTATTTTTAATTGATGGAATTGGAGCACTGTTGTCTGCCTTTTTATTGGGAGCAATTTGGACAAGGTTCGAAAATATTTTTGGCATGCCGAGGTCAGCGCTTTACATTTTGGCTTTGCTGCCCTGTTTTTTTGCCATCTATGATTTCATTTGTTATTTTAAAATCAAAGAAAATTGGAGTCCGTTTTTAAAAGTGATTGCTTTTGCAAATTTATTGTACTGCTTAATTTCGATCGGTTTCCTATTTAATCATTATCAGCAATTGACTGTTTTAGGACTCATTTATTTTTTTCTGGAATTATTGATTGTCATATTACTTGCCGGCATCGAACTAAAAATGGCCGCTTACTGGGCCAACAAAAAAGATGGAGGCGGCCTGGATCAGAAGACCTGAAGTTTCCTGAAGCCATTGTGGTTGCAAATACAGCGCAGTGCAACCGATAGCATTTTGATCCATCTGCTCTATCAACAAAATAACACAAGGGCCTAATCAAAACAGATATTCGAATTTACCTTTCATTAAAAGATTGCCCACTCCTCAACATTCAGGCGCCGGGCCCAGAACTTATTTCCCATACTGGTCGTCAGCTGACAATCATTGCAATAACGTAGCAGTACAAAAACAATTTTAATTCATTGTATTAGCTTTACTCAACAAAAAACGAAATAAGCTTAATGCAATATTCAAAATATTTACTTTTGGTATTTTTTTACTTTTTGCTCTTTCAAAAAAGCACGGCGCAAGATTTCTTCATGGAAGCGGGAATAGGTATTGGAAATATTACCGGGAAAGAGCATAAATTGGGCAAGAGCGAAATCCATCTTAATATTTTCAGGTCATTCAAGTTTGGGCAGCTAGGGCTTGATTTTTCCACCGGCGGGAATTTTATTCCTGGTGAAAGCACCACCACAGAGCCAGGTGTCGAAGTTTTATCTGCCGCTGATTCAAAATTTAGCTCAGTTGTACTTTTGTATCGACTCCCAATTAAAAATCATTTTTTTATCGAACCAAGGTTGGGGTACGCATCTTTAAGTGCTTTTGTGCATACGGATGACAAAACCAAAATAAACGAATCCAACCTCAGCGCGGGAATAGGTTTTGGAGGAACCATAAAAAAACTTACACTATCCCTCCGATATCAATATCTTGGAAAAACTGCCGAATATGAAGGGTCTAAGGACAGCATAGTCGTAAAATCATTTTCCGAACAAGTTTCATTGGTGCTTTTGAGAATTTCGTACTGCTTCGACTTGAATAGTATTTTCAAAAAAAATAACAACTTTTAAAAAAATTAAAATTCAACAAAATGAAAATCAAAATTATCCTCTTATTTATTGGAGCCATAACCCTTCTCACCAGCTGTCAGCAGAATGCATCAACAAATACTTCTGCAAATAAAAAAGGCCTGACCAAAGTAACAATTCTATATCCGAACGGGGAGGGAAAAACATTTGACATGGAATACTATGCAAATGAGCACATGCCGATGTTGGCCGATTTGTTTGGCGATTCATTAAAGCACCTGGAGATTGACCAAGGCTTGTCCGGCAGGACACCCGACGAACCGATTCCATTTTTGGCGATCGGGTATTTATATTTTGAAAGTCTTTCCGCTTACCAAAAATCTTTCGGGCCGAATGCAGAAAAAATACTCAACGATATCCCGAACTACACCAATATACAGCCAGTTGTCCAAATTAGTGAAGTCGTTCAATGACCAGGCAAATGGCCAGACACATAGCCGCTTACCAACTATATGATTTAGGTACGAGCAAAACTGTAACACCTCCCTAAAACCTGCATCAAACCTAAAACGTCAATTGAATGCAGCTTTTTTTTGCGGCCAGGTCCAATCGCTTTGAAGGTTTTGCCATACTTTCTCCCATTACTTATCCATGTAAAAAAATCAACCAAACATTGATCTTTTCTCAAAAAAAGAATTATAAAGTTTATATTTCAACAGAGCATTTAGATGCAGAAAACTATACAGAAAATCTATTTCCGATTTTGCAGTCAAAAACGACAAGGATAAAATTGGTCAAAACTGAAGGTGGGCATGATTATAAAAACTGGAACAGCCAGATGTTTAATATTTTTACTTTTATGAAAAATTAAATTCATGCCAGACAAAGACTAAAAACGACAACGGCCCTTATCCGGGGCTACTGTGTTTTTCCGGGCCACCATTCACCACAAGTCAAAATGTTCAACGAATATTACTATACGGCATCAGCAGACGAACCAATTTACTGTTCGATCATCACCTTGAACAACTCGGTCGAAACCTCTTTGTATAAAGGGAAAAAATTATTAGTACGAAAATCATTACAAATAGGGATACACCAGCTTAAAAAAGAAGACATTGAACTAAGGGTCCAAATAAAATGGTTTAAAGTAATTCCCGAATTAAGAATAAACAACAAACTCATTGCATTTCAAAAATTAAAAAGAAAACAACTCAGGTCCAAATTAATCGACTATGGTATAAACAATGAAATAAACCCAAAAAAACAACCTAAAGAACCATTCAATTATCGGCGGTTAAGATTTCCGTCCATCCTGATTTTACTCGGAATAACCTGGGATGTATTCACCAAAGGCAAAGGAAAATTTTGGGACATTCCATCAATGATTATCTTTGTCATTGCCTATGCCATGATCTTTTCCCCACTCGTCGACAGGATACCTGACAGGCATTTGAATACCGAAACAAAAGGAAAGCTCAAATTGGTTACAGGCATTGTAGGAATGGGTTTAACTCAAGTGTTAATCCGTAAAATATTACAATAACTCTCTATCATGAATCGAATTTTAATCGTCATCGCCATTTTAATTTTACAGACAACAGAAGTGCTTGCCGGCCCGGGCGGCAAGATTGCGAAAGAACTCTTTGACAGCCCCCTCGGAAAAATAGTCGGGGTCATTTTATTTATCATTTTCCTACCACTTATTATCAGGTCCTATTATAAAAAGAACAAGGCAGTCAGAGAAACAAAAAAAAAGTTGGCCCAATTGGCGAATGTTGACTTTGAACTGTTTGATGAAATTAATTTGAAAAACAGGATGACCGACATTTTCTCACGAGTTCACAAAGCGTGGTCAGAAAGAGATTTGGACAATTGCCGGGAATACATGACCAATTGGTACCGTCAGAATCAACAAACCGTTTTTCTCGACGAATGGGACAGCAAAGGATTAATGAATGTCTGCACCATACAAAAGATCAACAGCATCAAACCAATTCACATCCGGATCACGGCGGATGAACATTTTAACGGATCAAGAATTATGTACGCCATTAATGCAAACATGGAAGATTACCTGGTGGGCATTGAGGATTCTTCGGTCATAGAAGGGAAAAAAGGATTCAAGGACGTAGAGACCGTCTGGACATTAAAATTGGAGGACAACGTCTGGAAGGTGGACAATATTGAGCAGTCTGAAATGGTATCAAGCTACCTGAAAATGGAATCCCAGTTATCCGATTCATTCATTGAAAAACTAACCAATAAAAACGTAGTGTAAAACCCTGTAGACAAAAACCAAAAAACACATTTAACAAATAAAAACTTACAGCATTGCAGTGGCGGTCCTCACGCCCCATCCGAAGATGACCAACCAGCGAAAAAGAATAACCTATGCAACCTGCCTCCTTTTAGGTGGTGCACTAATGATTGCCCAATCCTGCCAAACAAACCCGGAAAACAAGCCAAAACCAAACATCATCCTGATTGTAACGGACGATCAGGGATGGGGCGACCTGGGCGTCAACGGAAACCAGCAGCTGCAAACCCCCAACATCGACCAGCTCGCCAAAAATGGCATTCGATTTAGCCGGTTTTATGTGAGCCCGGTTTGCTCGCCCACACGGGCAGAAATATTAACAGGAAGGTATCACCCAAGAGGGGGTGTTTATGCTACTTCGCAAGGAGGGGAGCGACTAGACCTTGACGAAAAAACGATCGCAGATATTTTAAAATCCGATGGCTACCAGACTGCTGCCTTTGGCAAATGGCACAATGGGTCGCAGCCTCCTTACCACCCCAACGACAGAGGGTTTGACGAATTCTATGGTTTTTGTTCCGGGCACTGGGGCAACTATTTCGACCCCATGCTGGAAAGGAACGGAGAGGTCGTCTATGGCGAAGGGTTTATTATTGATGATTTAACCAACCAGGCACTTGCATTTATCGAAGATAAAAGCGACCAACCTTTTTTCACTTACCTGGCCTACAACACTCCTCACAGCCCCATGCAAGTGCCCGATAAGTGGTGGGCCAAACACGAAGGAACTACCATTGACTCGACACACCGGTTCGGGGCTAAAGAAAACCCGGACAAGACCCGCGCCGCCTGGGCACTGTGCGAAAACATCGATTGGAATGTGGGCAGGGTCGTCGATAAATTGGACAGCCTTCAGTTGCTCGAAAATACTATTTTAATCTACATGTCCGACAATGGCCCCAATGGCTGGCGATGGAACGAGGGGCTTAAAGGCATCAAGGGCCATA
Source organism: Bacteroidota bacterium (assembly GCA_039819485.1). Taxonomy (GTDB): domain Bacteria; phylum Bacteroidota; class Bacteroidia; order Chitinophagales; family Saprospiraceae; genus UBA6168. The sequence continues at coordinate 15,865 of JBCBRY010000053.1, forward strand.
CAGACGAAGGAGGTGTCCGATCGCCTTTTATTGTGTATTGGAAAGACCAGTTGAAACCAAAGAAAATTGACCGTATTGCCAGTGCTATTGACATTTTACCAACCTTGACGGACATCGTCAACACCCCGGCTCCATCTAGCAAACCTTTGGATGGGAAGAGCTTAAAGCCCCTGCTTCTTGGGCAGGCAGATTCATGGAAAGACCGATATCTGTTCAGTCATTGGAACGGAAAAGTCAGCGTCAGGAACCAACAATATATGCTGGACCACTCCAACCAACTCTTTGATTTATCCAAAGACCCCGGCCAATATCAGCCCATTGAACAGCCACCAGATTCTTTGTTTTCTGAATTGATTTCCAGAAAAAATAAATGGACCAACACTGTTTTGAAAGAACTCGATCGAAACAGAAAAGAAGTTTTTCCGGTGGGCTTTGAGAAAGGCAGATTTACACAACTCCCCGCCCGCGACGCCAAACCCCACGGCCAAGTCCTGAGATCAAACCGATGGCCCAATTCCTCTTACTTTACCAATTGGACTTCCGTATCGGATAGCATTACCTGGGACTGCGACATCCTCAACACAGGTAACTACAAGGCTACCATTTATTACACTTGTAAAGCAACCGCCACCGGATCTTCCCTACTATTAAAACAAGGAAAAAATGAGTTGAAAGTCAGCATAACAAAAGAGCATGATCCGCCTTTTATAGGTGCTGAATTTGATAGGGTTGAACGGGAAGAATCATTCGAGAAAGATTTTATGGCCCTGGAAATGGGCATGATAAATATGAACGAAGGCCTTCATTCTATTTCTTTAAGAGCAGCTGAAATAAAAGGTCCACAATTCATAGATTTTCGATTGCTCGTTTTGGAACTCATCCAATAAAATGAATGAAGTTATTTGAAAACATCTTTTAATCTAAAAAAAGAAACACATCAAAAATGATCAAAATAATATATTCACTTTTAATTGTAGCGCTAATGATTTCCTGCTCAGAACCAAAAGAGAAAGTGGATAAAAAAACGGTCGAAAAAATTATCCCCCCAACCAATAGGGTTGTATTAAGTTCTGAAATAATCTGGGAAAAATTAAACCCGGCAAGAGGGGACAAAAGCCCTCAGGCAGGCACCATTTGGGGCGACCGGAAAGGAACCGTAGCCACAGGTTTTCTCGCTAAATTTATCGACGGTTTTTCTTCTCCGCCCCATATTCACAATGTTACCTATCGGGCAGTTGTTATCAAAGGCCTGGTTCACAATGACGATCCAAATGCCGAAAATATGTGGATGCCCCCAGGTTCTTTTTGGACGCAGCCAGCAGGAGAACCACATATCACTTCCGCCAAAGGTGAAGAGAATATCGCCTATGTAGAAATCGACAATGGCCCTTATCTGGTTAAACCAATAAATGAAGCATTTGACAATGGAGAACGCCCCATAAATATGGACGCTGCAAATGTGATATGGTTAAGCGGCAATAAAACAAATTGGATTGCCTCAGAAAGTAAAGCTGCAATTAGTTTTCTTTGGGAAAGTAATAACCATAAGGGAATGTTCATAAAATTACCAAAAGCATTTAACGGAAAAATAGAAAGCGATGGAAAGGAGTTACATGCAGTTGTTATTACTGGTGAATTAAATTACAAAATACCACAAAGTCAAGAAATAAAAGTGTTGGACCCTGGCAGTTACTTTAGTTCAACCGACCGGGCTTTCCATGAAATATACAATGCCAAGGAAGATGATATTATTTTATATGTCAGAACAAATGGGAGTATTAAAATTGATTAATTAAAGTAAAACCCGTGTCGCCTGTCTTGTCCTGAAATAGTTCTACAAAAAAGAAAAGCAAACTAACCCTTGCTTTTGAACAAGCAATTTTTCTCTGTCTAAACTCCGTTTATCGCTCTGCGAAACTCTGTGTAAAAAAAAAATTTAAAAGTTACACAGAGTTTAAACAGAAAAAAAACAGCGCTGTTGTTGCAAGTTTAGCGAAGCGCAACTTGCAACGCCTCTACCAAGCAGTCTGTGACTGCCAACATCACAATAAAAAATGCAAGCTCTAAACCAGAGCTTGCATTTGAATAAATCTTTACTTAAAATAAATTCACTCCCCAATGACTACCCGCTTCACCAGCACGCCATCATCCACAACAATTTTCACGATATAAATGCCAGTGGCAAATTCATTCACTCCCAGTTCCATTGTTTTATTGGAAAAATAACCAGGAGTGGCCGGTAGTACCAATTGGCCATTTAAATCATACACATCGACCAGCACTTCAGACGTAGCCGGCAAGGCAAAGGAGAGGAAGATTTTTTCCGTTGCCGGATTGGGGTACAGATCAACGAACTGCTCCAATGTTGGATCGAAGGTCTGGTTCACTTCATCAACGGTCAAAGTGTCGGTTAACTCGGTACAGTCATTTTCATCAGTGACCGATAAAACATAGTCTCCCGAAGCCAATCCGCTCAGGTCTTCATCGGAAGAGAAAAAAGCACCGTTCAACGTCCATTCAAAAGTATAGCCGCCTGTTCCCCCGTTCACCGTGACATCAATGGCGCCGATCATGTTGCCAGAAGTATCAGCTACGATTCCGTCCACATCAATTGTGATGGGCAGAGGTTCTTCCACCTCGGTGGTAGCGACCGAAGTACAGCCATCTGCGTCAGTGATGGTAACCGTGTAAAGGCCAGGAGACAGGCCTGTGGCTGTTTCGGTCATTTGGCCGGCCACATCGTCCCACAGATATGTAAAAGGCCCTACTCCACCCATTGGGTCAGCGGTTGCAGTTCCATCTTCAAATCCATTGCAGGTAACAGCCACAGCATTGGCCTCCGCACTGAAGCCACCCTCGACTGTAACGTTGAAAGAACAAGAATCGACATTGCCGCTGGCATCCATCGCTTCCCAAGTAACGGTCGTTATGCCCGATGGGAAGGCAGCACCAGTATCAGGGCCACTGACTAATAAGAGGTTCGGCTGGCCGCAGTTGTCAGTCCCAGTTGGATCGTTGTAATCGACCACTTCATCGCAATCAGTACTTTGTACCGTGATGTCATCAGGGCAGGTAATAACCGGCGGCAGGTTATCGACTACGGTAACGGTCGCCGTGCCGGAGCCACAGTTATTCGCAAGGTCTTGCACTGCTACGACCACTTCATTTTCACCAATATCATCACAGGTAAAAGTGGAAATATCTATTATAAAGGTATCGATACCACAATTGTCCGTAGTACCATTATCGAGCATATCCGGAGTGATGGAGGCCATGCCGTTGGTATCCAATTCGACCGTAATGTCCTGTAAAACCACGTTCGGAAGTTCCGTATCCGGATCGACGTCGACTTCAAAGTTTTCAGTAAACATACAGTCGTTGGCATCCACAATTGAAATTGAATAATTACCTGCGGGCAGGCTGTCCAATTCAGGCCCCATATCGCCGGTCGACCATTCAACAGTATAGGGTGGCGTACCACCACTAACCGTAGCGAAAATAGACCCATCGGAACTGTCGTCGCAGCTCGCATTAGTTATAGTGGAAGCAACAGCGATAGCATCAGGTTCGGTCACTTCATAGGTATCGGTAACTGTACAGCCAAAGAAATCAGTGACCGTCACTGAATAAGAACCTGGAGCGAGATCGTTGATATCCATCGTCGTTGAATCATTTGACCATAAAAAAGTCAGCGGCGGTTCCATAAATGAGACCGTGACAGTAGCCGTACCGTCGTTTCCACCAAAACAGGAAACACTTGATCCGGAAGCAGTACCCGTTACGCCCGAACAGGCAAATGAGTTGACCGTCGTGCACTCTTCAACGATACAGCTATTCAAATCGGAAATGGTTACGCAATAGGTTCCCGGCGGGAGATCTGAAATCATAGCTGTCGTTTGTCCCGTATTCCATTCGTAAATATAGCCCCCTACTCCTCCAGTCGGCATCGCACTCGCAGTACCGTCATTTGCACCAAAAAATGATTCATCTGTGGAAGTCACGTTTGGTACGATCGCTGAGGGTTGGGTGATGCTGACCTGCAAAGTCCCGGTACAGCTATTTGCATCGGTCGCAGTAACGGTATAATTATTTGCCGGGAGGTTGGTCCGGCTCGGTCCGGTTCCACCATCCGACCAGGCGTAGGTGTAGTTGGGTGTACCACCGCTCGCGGCTACCGTCACAGCCCCCGTTGAGTCACCATGACAGGAAACGTTGGTAACGGAAACACCACTTACATTGACCGCTGTCGGTTCATCAACACTGACCGTCAGGGTGCTGGAACAGCCTTCCGAATCAATGACAGTGACCGTGTAATCATCCGCCACCAGGTTCTGCAAGGTATCGCCCATTCCTCCATTTGACCATAAATAGCCGAAGCTGCCGCTGCCGCCGGCAGCCGTGACAATGATTTCACCATCTTCTCCACCATTGCAGGAAACGGGGGTCACGGACGTAGCAGAGACCACGATCGAATCCGGCCCGCTAATCGTCACCGTTAAAACTTCCATGCAGCCGTTTCCTTCTAATACGGTCACCATGTAACTACCAGCAGCCAGGTTGAGGGCCGTCTGGGTCGTCTGCCCATCTGACCAGGCATAACCATAGGGCATCATGCCTCCCGCAGGCGTCACCGTAGCTGTACCGTCGGAGAAACCGAAGCACGTAACATCGGTAGTAATGGCAGAAGCAGAAAAAGAAGAACAATCAAAGTTATTGACCATGCCAGATGCGTATACCGTACAGCCATTGCTATCAGTAACCGTTACGGAATAAGTGCCGGCAGCAAGATCTTCGATGGTTTGGGTCATTTCATTCGTATTCCACAGATAGGTGTACGGAGTAGTACCACCTGTTACGTCAGCGGTTGCCGATCCATCACTTGCTCCGGGAGATGACTCGTCCGTGGTCGATACGGTGACGTCCAAGGCATCCGGCTCTGTAATATCTGCCGTTGCCGTTGCCGTACAGTTATCGGCATCGGTGATGGTCACTGTATAAGTGCCCGCCGTCAGGTTATCAATGGTTTGGGTTGTTTCACCATTTGACCAATTATAAGTGTAAGGGCTGCTACCACCGCTGGCATTGGCAGTCGCACTACCGTCGTCATCACCATTGCAGGCGACATCATTTAAAACAGTAGTGGAAGCCATCAATGCAGGCGTTTGGGTAACGACGACAGCATCTGTGGCAAAGCAGCCGTTGTCGTTGTTCGTTACTTCGATCACATAGGTACCTACTGCATCGACCGTCGGCATGGTGGTCGTTGCCCCCGAAACAATATTACCGTCGGTCGTCGTCCATGAATAAGAAATATTCGCTCCGGCAGAAGAACCCGAACCATCCAGCGCAACAGAGGTATTGTTGCAATTGAGCGCCATGTCCGGCCCTGCGTCGGCCGTTGGAAGAAGGATGTCTTCTTCAACAGTGACCGTAATACTGGCTGTACATCCATTCGAAACATCCGTTACGGTCAAAGTATAATCACCCGCAGCATCTACTGTTGCAATCAGCGTGGTAGCACCTGAAACAATGTTGCCATTCGCAGTTGTCCATTGATATTCGATATCGGGACCAGTGGAAGAACCGGTGCCGTCCAGCTCTACCGAGCTATTGAGGCAATCTATATTCGCAGGTGGGGCAACCTGGGCAACCGGGAGCACGCTGTTGTTTGTAACGACCGTTTCGTCAGAAGCAGTACATCCATTTACAAGGTCAATTACGGTGGTGATGTAAGTACCAGGTTCATCTACGACAGGCATGTTAGTATTAGCACCACTGACAATATTGCCGTCGGAGGTAGTCCATTCATAGGCAATATTGGGGCCACTGGAAGAACCAGAACCATCCAGGGTCGCTGTCGGATTGGCACAGGTTAGTTCCACGTCGGGGCCAGCATCGGCAACCGGAGGAGTGGTATCTTCTTCCACATCAGCTGCAGTGATATCCGTACAACCGTTGACATCTGAAACGGTAACGGTATAGGTCCCGCCCGATGCCACATTGATAGTAGATCCGGTAGCTCCGTTTGACCAATCATAAAAATAGCCAGGCGTGCCACCAGAGCCATCGGCCGTGATGGTACCAACTGCATTGATACAGTTAATATCTATTACATTGAGAATCGTAGCCTGAACTGCGGAGGCGGGCTCTGTAATGGTCACCATTCCGACGCCGGGCGTACCTCCGGCGTTGGTAGCAGTAACGGTATAAGTTCCGGCCACTAAACCCACAATGGTTGGCCCTGAAGCTCCGTTTGACCAATTGTAGGTGTATGGCCCGCCGCCGCCACCTGAGGCCGTTGCAGTGGCGATGCCGTCATTCCCTCCATTGCAACTGACATTTGTCCCTGAAACGTCAACCGTAATCTGACCGCTCCCGCCCATCATCATCCCCGAAGAGGTTGTTGTTACTACAGCATCACCACCTGCACCAGCTCCGTTGCCTAAAACGGAAGCAGCATACATGGTTACAGTAGTATTTCCACTAGCCGGAGAGGTCCAATCAACAGTGTATGTAATGGTATTGCCACTAAAACCCAATGCCGGACTATGTTCAAAAAAGTCATTTGATACTGTGGAACTTGGCCCTGGGTTGGATAAAGTGCCAAAATTGCTGTTGTTATCGTCCAACACATCCATTTGAAAACCGCCCTGTATCGGAGTAGCATTCGTTCGAGTAATAGTCACTGTGATCGGGTAGGTTGTGCTTGGATCGATGTTAGCTGGCAGCCCATCAATGGTCACAAAGCCTGTACCTCCTCCTCCGGAATGACAACCACCTGCGGCAGAGGAACATGTGTTGTTAGCGGGAGGAGAACCGGTATAACCATTGGGCGGATTAGAGGAAAAAGAAAGCAAGAGGTAACCGGCCAGCATGGCCCAAAAAAAGTAATAGAGACGGGTAATTTTTTTCTTCATATTGGATGTTTTTATATGAGTGAAACGGTTGAACTTATACGGGACTAAAGGAATGAGGTTTAGAATTGTTTGCAAATGGTTGACTACAGGCTGATAATAAGATTGATTAGGGCTGGTTCTATATCTGTGATATTTATCAACCTTTGATCAACCTACTGTCAATTATCCATTAATTACCTCCCAGCTTGAACCTTGCCCTAATCCCTCCCGCCCCAAGATAGCGTTAAGCCGATGGTATCAAAAACAGAACTGATGACTACATTCACTTTGGTTTGACCTCATACAAACGTTTTGTAAAAATGGCTGCGTTTGCAAATACATTTCCCAAAGAAACTCCTACCTTGTCCGCCTGCACCAACTTTAAACAAATATGCAACTCAGCAACCTTGATTGGTCAATCATCATTGGCTTCTTCATTCTCAGTATTGTCATCGGAATTATCGCATCCAAAAAAGCGGGTAAAAGTTATTCCGATTTTTTTCTTTCCGGCCGCAACATGCCTTGGTGGTTATTGGGCTTTTCTATGGTCGCCACTACTTTTTCTGCTGACACCCCCAACCTGGTGACGGATATTGTCCGGAAAAACGGCGTTTCCGGTAACTGGCAGTGGTGGGCATTTTTGCTGACCGGCATGCTGACCGTTTTTGTTTATGCCAAACTGTGGCGGCGTAGTGGCGTAAAAACCGACCTGGAGTTTTATGAACTAAGGTACAGCGGCAAAGCCGCCGCTTTTCTCCGAGGTTTTCGGGCCCTTTATTTAGGCGTATTTTTTAATATCGTGATCATGGCCACGGTCTCCCTCGCTGCCATTAAAATCGGTGGGGTCATGCTGGGCCTCTCACCGATTCAGACCATTTTGATCGCCTCCATCGTGACGGTCATTTATTCCTCGCTCGGTGGACTGACCGGCATCATCTGGACCGATTTTGTTCAATTTATCATTGCAATGGTGGGAGTCATCGGAGCGGCCTACGTGGTGGTAAACTTGCCGGAGGTTGGCGGTGTGGCCAATTTGTTGGAACACCCCAATGTTTCAGATAAATTAAATGTTATCCCGGATTTTAACGACATGGATGCGCTCGTCCCGTTTTTTATTTTGCCGTTGGCCATCCAGTGGTGGAGTGTGTGGTACCCGGGCGCCGAGCCAGGTGGCGGCGGATACATCGCCCAACGGATGTTGTCGGCTAAAAATGAAAACCACGCAATCGGGGCCACGCTGTTTTTCAATTTCGCCCATTATGCGCTGCGTCCCTGGCCATGGATTTTGGTGGCGCTTGCCTCCTTGATTGTTTTTCCCGATCATGCTTCTCTAAGAGAAGCCTTTCCACACTTGCCCGAGCATGTCATCAACGATGACCTCGCCTACCCTGCCATGATGACTTTTTTACCGAAAGGCCTGTTAGGGCTCGTACTGGCCTCCTTGATCGCCGCCTTTATGTCCACTATTTCCACTCAATTAAACTGGGGGTCTTCTTACGTCGTCAATGATTTTTACAAACGATTTGTCAAGCCGGAAGCCAGCGAAAAAGAGCTTGTCAATATCGGCCGGATTTCTACCGTCGTATTAATGATCTTAGCGGGGTACATAGCATTAAAAATGGAAAGCGCACTCGGTGCATTCAATATTATTTTACAGATCGGCGCCGGCACCGGACTGATATTTATTTTACGCTGGTTTTGGTGGCGGATCAATGCATGGAGTGAAGTGACAGCAATGGTGGTTTCATTTTTTGTTGCCTTGTTTTTTGAATTTGTCACACCTGATTTGGCTACCCATATGCGGCTGATTTTGGGTATCGCCATTACCACCGCCGCATGGTTGGCTGTTACTTTTATAACCCAACCCACCGAACACCATACCCTCTTGAATTTTTATAAATTAATCAAGCCGCACGCCACTGGGTGGCAAGCTGTTATTCAGCCCGCTATTTCCCAGGGGGAATTAAAAGAAGCAGAAGTAGAACCCGGCAAATTGCCACTCGAACTGGTATGCATGGTCGCTGGCTGTTTTCTGGTTTACGGTGTTTTATTCAGCGTTGGCTTTTTCCTCTATGGAAAAACGGGCAAGGCCATGCTCGGAGTAGCCGTTGCTGCCATTACGGCATTTATTTTAATTAAATCCTGGAACAAGGTTAAAGGAAAGAGTTAATGTTTTCTCCACTTTGTCATTGAGAAAAAAATGTCAAAAAAATTAAATGATTTACCAGCATTACACCCATACGACCATCAAGGATTTCACCATTCACACTGACCCATCATTGTTGAATGTCCGTTTTATTCATCAATTTTTATCCGAAGAGTCCTACTGGTCAGAAGGTGTAGAAAAAAAAGACACCAAAGAATTATTAGAGGACGAATTATGCTTTGGTGTTTTTCATAAAAAAGAACAAATCGGTTTTGCCAGTGTAACTTCTGATTTTTCCAGTTATGCCTATATCTCCGATGTTTTCATCGATAAAAAATTTGAGCGGCAGGGGCTGGCCACATGGCTGCTACAATGCATACTTTCCCATCCACGATTAAAGCTTCTTCCGGAGTGGATGCTCCTTACGGACGACGCACATGAGCTGTACGAAAAAATAGGGTTTAAAAGAATTGCTGGCAGCGCAGACCAGATGATCAAATACAATAAGAAGGGAGCCTAACAGGTTGACAAAGACCATAAATTAATTTATAATTATTTCCACCCTCCTGTTTTTACTCCTGCCCTCCACAGTCCCGTTTTTTTCAATCGGTTCACTTTCTCCAAATCCATTTAACTCAAACTTTATTTTTTTATTTTTCAATCTTTTTTTCAATTCTCTTTTTATAGTTTCTGCCCGTCTCAACGACAATGCCCGGTTATAAACATCTGACCCAATATTGTCGGTATGTCCGTTAATAATTATTTGATTGACATATACTTTGTTCAACTGCACAGCCAGACTATCAATTACGGCCTGCCCCCTTTTTTCCAAATAAAAACTATTCGAAGCAAAGGGCAGATTGGTATTATTAAATACCAATTTAGGTACAGCAGAAACCAATGCATATTCCTTTTCCTCTGCCAGGTTATATTTTTTGTAAAATACCGCATTGAATTCCAACCCGTATCGATCAGGAAAACCCTGAAAAAACCAGAGCTTCACCGGATAGGTCCCTTTATCCAACAAAACTGTATCTGATTTAAATCTCATTTGATGCGTACCGTCATTATTTATAACTTCATTATTCCCGATCCAAAACCGCGAGCCGTCATCCGAGTTCAAAGAAAAAACATAGACTGCCTTTTCTGCAACGATCATTTCCGATGTAAAAACAATGGCAAAGCGGTGCATAAATTCCAATTGGGGAAAAGGCATTTTATAATTTACTTCCGGTACGTTTATTTTTTCCAATGTTATTTTACCTGCTTTTTCAAAATTTCGGATATTCTCATGGTATCCGGAAATCTTTGCACGCGCAGGTATTTTAAATACTTCACCTTGAAAAGGTGCAAAGGCAGGGTTGGCAATATGCTGAGTAAAAATTTTTAATGGAAATAAACACAGTAGGAGAAAAAACACGAATGGAACTCCGTCAAACTTACACATATAGAAAGAGGATTGTTTTAATTTTAAAATAAAACCGTTTCAATAATCATAAATACAAAACACCAAAAAAGAAACAAGCATTCTTTAATTACTCCATATTAAAAATATTTCTTTTCACCTGTGGCCATTCATTTTTTAATATACTGTAATAAACCGTATCGCGCCTAAAACCGTCTGACATCAAAGTGTGGCTGCGCAAAAGCCCTTCATATTTAGCGCCTATTTTTTCAATGGCCCGGCGGGATTGCTGGTTGCGGGCATCGGTTTTTAATTCGACCCGCATAAATCCCAGTTCTTCAAATGCATATTTTAACAATAAAAATTTACAATTTTTATTCAGGCCGGTTCCTTGAAAATCACGTCCGATCCATGTCCAGCCAATTTCCAGGCGTTGATCTTTATTGGAAATATTCCCAAAACTGGTACTGCCGGCATATTTGTTTTTCAACTTGTCAAAAATAATAAATGGATAGCGCACATGGTTCGTTTTCACAGAAAGGGCCGTTTCAAAATAAGCTTTGTATTTTTCTTCCGTATCAATTAACGTCGGCGAATATTTTAATAAACCAATATTATTTAAAGCGATGGGCAAAAGGTGGGAATAATGGTCTCCCAGGAGAGGAGATAATTTTACGCGGTTATTTTCTAAAACTACAACTTTGTTAAAATCAAATAATTTCATGGTTGCAATATTTATGGTTTATAATTTATGATTTATTTAGTTTCAATTGATAAATCATAAATTATAAACCATAAATCAAAATCATCGTATCACCGTCACGCTCCCCGAAATTAAATCTTCCTGTTGTTCACAGCGAAACTGCAGCTTATACAAAAACACGCCGGGGTTGACTGGTTGGCCGCGGTGTGTGCCGTCCCATTTTTCCAGCACATCGAGGGTCGAGAAAACAATATTTCCCCAGCGGTCGTAAATCTGAAAGGCCAATATTTCACCCGTGGAAAAAGGGTTGCTGACGCCAAAAAGGTCGTTCAGGCCATCTCCGTTGGGAGTAAAGGCGGTGGGTAGAAAAATGTCGCCACATTTGACAGAGTCACGGTTGATGACCTCAATAAAGATGGAATCAATCTGTACGCAGATCGTATCGCTCATCTCGACCCGGTAAGTAGTGCTGACCTCCGGCGAAAGAATCGGGTTGGAAATGGTGGGATCACTTACTCCCGTGGTCGGAAACCAGTCGAAATTATCGGTACACGTCTCCGTCAGGCGGATGGGCACGGCACCGCCGAGGAAGATGGTGGTGTCTTTCAAGTCGTCGAAGCGAAGGCCATTGGCGATGTTGTCGGGGAAAAGGTACAAGTCCTCAATTTCATCGCGGCTGAGTGCGCGGTTGTACAATCGTATTTCGTCCATCACCCCGACAAAGCCGCCGTCCTGGTTACAGTCGCTATTGCCGATGGTCACCCGTTCATTGTCCACGCCTCCCAAATCCACGCGGGTCCCATTGATGGTCGATGCCCTCTTCAGCTCGATACCGTTATGGAACAAAATGGTCTCCGCTCCTCTGCGAACGATCGTGATATGATGCCAGCAATACTCTGGTAGCGCAGCAAATAGGGAAGCCGAAATGGTTTGGTCCTGGATCAGTTCAACAGATAATTGACGAGTGCCGCCGGGAAAATACTTCACGACAAATGAAGTATCCTGCCCGCAATTTCTCCGCTTGTCAAACAATATTTGAGGGGTTGCATTAGGGCTGTTGTCCTCGTCGGGTTTGAAGTAGAAACTCAGGGTGAAATCATTGGAACGGAACGTATTGTCAACTTTTGACCCGGTAAAAGTGATGATGTCGCCGTTGCTGCCGTCAAAATATATACCTCTGCCCGTTGCACCACAGACACAGTCAACATTATCGACTCCCAAAACCACTACATTCGGATCGTTGAACTCATCCCGGATTTCACATGAAGCACCGACTTCGACGACACTGATCCAGGCCGTCAGGTCGGTTACCGTTTGGGCAAACAGCCCCGTATGGACCATCAAAAACAAAAAAACGATAAATCTCATTCTATGTATGTAAAATATTCGAAATTGAAAATTGGGGAATTGGAGATTGGAAAAAGCCATGAAAATCAACTGTTTAGTAATTTCTTCATTTCCAATTTTTCAATTTCGATAAAGTTTATGGTTTTTAGAAAATGTGCGCAAAGGTACAAGATGAATGGTTGAATGGTTAAATGGTTGAATGGTTTTGTAGCCAGCACGCTTTTGACCAGGGAATAAAACGATTTCAGCTGGCAGTTATTATGGCGGGGCCAGGGCGAGTAATGGATTGTGCGGTAGTTGTCATTTAACGGCGAACGGTGACAAAAAGGGCTACTTGGGAAGGAGGCCCGTTTTCCCATCCTAATTCTCAAGATCCATTTGGTATTTCCTCCTCAATGATAGAGAACAAACCGTCTGCCGTCCACCGTCTGCCATCCGCCGTTTTATCCTATTTTTGCTCCCCTAAACAACAACTAACAAACAACAATTTTTCTTGACCGACAAAGACTACAAAGAACTCATGCCCACGTGGCCTAAAGAACCGGGGGTGTACCGCTTCCTCGGCGAAGAGGGGAAAGTGCTGTACGTTGGCAAAGCCAAAAACCTGAAGAACCGACTGTCCTCTTACTTCGGGTCCACCAAAGGAATGGCCTACAAAACCCGGGTGATGGTAAAACATGCCCGCCGCATCGAGATGACCATCGTGGAAACTGAAACCGATGCACTTTTGCTGGAGAATACACTGATCAAGCGGTTTCAGCCGCCGTACAACGTGATGCTGAAAGACGGGAAAAGCTACAGCTATATCTGTATTAAAAAAGAGCGTTTTCCCCGCGTATTTATTACGAGAACAGTCATTAGGGACGGCTCCGTTTACTATGGCCCCTACACCTCCCGGGGGCAGATCAAAACCATTTTGGAACTGATCAAGAACCTCTTTCCTCTGCGCACCTGCAACTATCACTTATCGGCCGAAAACATCGAAAAGAAAAAATTCAAGGTCTGCCTCGAATACCATATCAAAAATTGTGAAGGGCCTTGCATCGGCCTCGAAACGGAAGAGAACTACAACGAAAAAATAGACCAGATCAAGAACATCTTGAAGGGAAATTTTGGTTCGGTCAAAAAGCATTTTCAGGAGTTGATGCAACGCTATGCAGAAAACCTGGAATTTGAAAAAGCGCAGGCATTAAAGGAAAAACTGACCGCTTTCGAGGTCTACCAAAGCAAAAGCACCGTGGTCAGCACGACCATCCGCGACGTGGATATTTTTTCCATCGCCAGCGATGAAAAACACGCCTATGTCAATTATATAAAAGTGGTAAACGGAGCCATCATCAATACCTACACACAGGAGATGATCAAAAACCTCGACGATGACGAGCCTGACCTCCTCGCTTACGTAGTGCCCGAACTGCGGCAAAAATTCGACAGCATCGCCAGTGAAATCATTTTGCCGTATACGATTGAACTGGCCGAAAAAGAGGTCACGCAGACGATCCCAAAAATCGGCGACAAAAAAAAGCTGCTCGACCTGTCCCAGAAAAATGTGAAATTCTTTTTGCTACAAAAGAAAAAAGAAGCCATTTCCCACAGCAACAAGCAGACCCCGACCGAGCGCATCCTCAAAACCATGCAAAAAGACCTCAACATGAAAGAGGTCCCGTTCCATATTGAATGCTTCGACAATTCGAACATGCAGGGCAGCTACCCCGTTTCCTCTTGCGTGGTTTTTAAAAACGCAAAGCCCAGCAAAAAAGATTACCGCCACTACAATATCAAAACCGTCGTAGGACCAGATGATTTTGCCTCCATGGAGGAAGTCGTTTTCCGCCGCTACCGGCGACTGTTGCAGGAGGGCGAGTCGCTCCCGCAACTGATCATCATCGACGGTGGCAAAGGCCAATTGAGCGCCGCCGTCAAAAGCCTCGATGTACTGGGCATCACGGACAAAGTGACCATCATCGGCATTGCCAAACGGCTGGAGGAAATATTCTTTCCCGGCGATTCCATTCCTTTGTATATCAACAAAAAATCAGAAAGCCTGAAAGTCATTCAACAGGCGCGCAACGAAGCGCACCGCTTTGCCATCACTTTCCACAGAAATAAGCGCTCTCAAAATTTCACCAAAACAGAACTGGAAGACATCCCCGGCGTCGGCGAAAAAACAGCAGCAAAACTGCTGAAGCATTTTGGTTCGGTGAAAAAGCTCCGGGCTGCGGACAAAGAGGAACTAACCAGGGTTGCCGGAGCAGGGGTGGCAAAGAAGGTCTGGGTTTATTTTGGGAAGGAAATTTAGTGGCAGGAAGCTATCTTCCCCGCTCCATCGTTTAAACAACGTATCAAAACAATCAAACCCCCTTGCAACCTTTTCCCTAATTTAGCGACTCCTTGAGGCGTCAGGGGCGAGGAATCAGGAATCAGGGCCACAAAGAACCTGACGCCTGACACCTGAAACCTGACCCCTCCAAAAAAAACAAACATGAAATATCTAAAGTTACCATTGTTCCTGATCGGCATCGCCCTGTTTTCGGCTTGCTCCGAAGGGGACTCTTTCGACCCGGCCAAACAGCTGGCAGAGGACCTCGTCATCATCGACCAATACCTCGCCGACAATAACCTGACAGCTACGGAAACACCTTCGGGCCTGCACTACATCATCGAGGAAGAAGGCAATGGGGAATTTCCCAATGCCGACCACCCCGTAATCTTTGCCTACCAGGGCTATTTCACCAATAATAACCTCTGGGCCGAGTCATTTTACGGGCCGGAAGTCTTCTGGCTGTTTTCACTGCCACTTGGCTTAGAGGAAGGAATTCCATTTTTCCAGGTAGGTGGCAAGGGCAAACTCATTCTGCCCTCCGAGCTGGCCTTTGGCCGGGAGGGCAACACCAACGTCCCCCCCAACACCGTGATGGTTTTCGACATTCAACTCCCCGAGCTTTGCATGGCCGATACCACCTTTCCGGGCAAACAGAGCTGCCTCGATGAAATTAAAATCAACCAGTACCTTACCGAAAATTCCCTCATGGCAGACTCTTCGACCACCGGCCTTCGCTACATCATCGAAGATGAAGGCATCGGCAATGCCAAGCCGACCCTGGCCGATGAAGTAACGGTCGATTACAAAGGGTACCTGCTCGACGGCACTGTTTTCGACGAGCCTGCCGACCCCGTGGAATTTCAACTTAGCGGGGTGATCGCCGGTTGGCGGGAAGGCATTCAGCTATTCAAAAAAGGTGGGAAAGGGATGCTGTTTATTCCTTCCAGCTTAGGTTATGGAACACAGCCTCCAACTGGCTCCAACATACCGCCCAATGCCGCCTTGGTTTTTGAAATTGAATTGATCGACTTCTAGATGCAATGAAAGCCAAACCTGTCTATAATTTTCTCTGCGGGCTCTGCGTGGAAAACTGAATAACCTCGCAGAGGCCACAAAGCCCGCAGAGAAAATCCCAACAAAAGTAGTGGCGACATTACGTCAGGTTTTTGCTTTTTTATGCAGTGCTGAAAAATTGCCCCCCATTGCTAACAGCTCATGGCTTATCGCTAAAAGCAAAATATGATTCAACCTCACAAACTCATCATTCCCCGTACCGCTCATTATTATACCATCGGTGAACCATCGAAAGAAGTAAAACGCCTCTGGCTGGTCTGTCATGGATATGGGCAACTGGCCAGCAAATTTATCCGTCGGTTTGAAGCATTGGATGATGGCAAAACGATGATCATTGCGCCAGAAGGATTGAACAAATTTTATTGGGGGCAATTTACCGGCAAACCTGTTGCTACGTGGATGACCAGCCATGTCCGGTTGGATGAGATCGCCGATTACTGCAACTACCTGCAAACGCTTTACGACCAATACGTTCCCTTGTTGGCAGATGACGTGGAAATCATTTTGCTTGGTTTCTCGCAGGGGTCAGCTACGGTCTGCCGCTGGGCGATGGAGAGGTTCCCGTTGATGCACCATCTGATCCTGTGGGCCGGCCTTCTGCCCGACGACCTGGATTTTTCTCCTCACCAGACTTATTTTTCAAAAATAAAATTGCATTTCGTCTATGGCAAAGCAGATGAATTCCTGACGGAAAAGCGGGTGAAATGGCAGCGGGATTTTGCGAAGAAAAACTTACTGGAATTTAACGAATACCCGTTCGAGGGCACGCACGAAGTGGACCGGGCGGCACTGTCGGCGTTTAATGGAACCATTTGACGTTGAGACAGGCGGAAATAAATGCCAAAACAAATAGAAATACTTTTTCCGGACATCTAGCAAAATGATGCCTCCTTTCTGCTCAACTCCGCAGCACCCGTCTGATCCCCAACAATAAAATCAGCCCGAAAATCAACATAAAATAAAAGCCCAATCCGAGGTCTATTTTACCGGACAGGCCGCTGACAAATTTATTGCCGAAGGCGAAAAGGGCGCCGATCAACAAAACAAAACCGATGATTCTTTTTCCGTTCATGGGATGTAGAAATTGAAAATGAATAATTGAAAAATAGTACCAGCAAGCAATTTTTAATCCAAGGCCGCAAAGTTATCACATCCGATTAAATCCCACCATTCTTCATTCTTCACCAACTCAGTTCTTCTTCTCTTTCGGGCTCTGGTTGATTTTGGGCTCTTCTGATTCCTGTCCGCTGCCATAAATCAAGTCGGTACTTTGATAGGCGGTACCAAAAGTTTCCGCCAAAACGAACACCTGCTTCAGGGCATCCTTCAACTGCTCTTCGGTGAGTTCTTTCAGTGGATGGGTAAAAGCACTCATCACAAACCCCTGATACAGGCTGTATTTCGCATCGAGGGCCGAATGAAAATTGGCTTCCAGCATTTTTTCCTTTTGTCCCGGTTCCAGGTCCCTGGTTTCCAGAACGGGCGTAAAAATCCGCATGCGGTTGGCGGTGGAATCCGTAATGACCAGCAACAACCGCCCGCCGTACATGATTTGCCAAACGCCCGTTTCTCCTTCCACGTTTGTCGCTTCCGTGTGGAGGATTCTATCCATTTTGGTATTGGTCATATTTTGAGCGTTCACAAAAAAGGCACTTAGAAAAGCGATCAAAAAGAGGATTGATTTCATAGATGAGATTTTTTGACAAATACCAAGTTGGACATTCTTTATTTAAAATAAAAGCTGGAGTGAAATTATCTGTTACTTTTAGACCAAACCGGACAATTCTTTTCTTCCTGCACTTTTTACATATTTTATGCTGATCAAATACACCATACTGGCCCTCTACTTTCTGGTCTTGTTCCTCATTGGCGTCCTGTCGACCAAAAAGATAAAGGACATCAAAGACTACTATGTCGGCGGTAAAAAACTTGGCTACTGGGTGGTTGCCTTTTCCACACGGGCGACTGGAGAATCAGCCTGGTTGCTCCTGGGCCTGACCGGGCTGGGCGCCGTTGCGGGTGTCAGTGCTTATTGGGTCGTGCTGGGAGAAGTTATTGGCGTATCAGTTGCGTGGCTCCTGATGGCCAAACGGTTTAAACGCCTCACCGACCAGTATAACTCCATCACAATACCCGACTACCTGGTGAGCCGTTTTAAAGCAACCACCCACACCCTCCGGATCGTTGATACGTGATTTTTACCAACAAATTTTCAAACCGGCCTCAAAGCATAAAAACCTCACCCGCCTATCGAGGCTGGTTACTTTGGGCATGGCCTTACTGGCGCCGGCACTGGCCATCATCGTTGCCGTCACGACCCCCGAACGCACCATTTTCTGGTTCGTTATTTTCGGTTGGTCAGGCATTGCCGCCACATTTTGCCCCGTCATCATTCTTTCGCTTTTTTGGAAAAACTACACCGAGCGCGGAGCCATTGCCTCGATGGTGGTTGGGTTTTTGAGCATTCCTTTCTTTAAATTTGTGATGACTTCCCTGCCCGGTGCCGGTCCGTATTTCATAGAGATTGCGGAATTGGCACCGTCGTTTGTGTTGTCTCTTTTGGCAGGTTGTATTTTTAGTAAAACGTAGCACGGACGGGCTGACCTTTCGTGCTACGCTGAATATCCGCCGTAATATTTTTCCAATATGATCAACTTTCTCCTAAATAACCGAACCATCCAAACGCCCGTGTCCCCCGGCACGACACTCCTCGATTTTGTCCGCTATCATCAGCACCTCGTAGGCACCAAGATCGGCTGCCGGGAAGGCGATTGTGGCGCTTGCGCCGTACTGGTCGGCCAACTGGAAAAAGATGAGCTCCGCTACCGTAGTATGACCTCCTGCCTCATGCCACTGGGCAATGCACAAGGCAAGCACATTGTTACCATCGAGGGACTGAACATGAAGAAGTTATCACCAGTACAACAGGCCATTGTCGAGGAAGGGGGATCGCAGTGCGGGTTTTGTACGGTCGGGTTTGTGGTCTCGCTGACCGGGTTTGCAATGCAGGAGATGACAGTTTTTGAAAAAATGTCATCTCAAGATGCCATCGCCTCCATTGACGGCAATATCTGCCGCTGTACCGGCTACAAATCCATCGAACGGGCCGCTCTTAAAATCACAGACCTGCTCACCGAAATGACCCCGGGACAAGGTCTCGCAGGCCCCACTCCAGAAGGCCACCTGAAATGGCTCGTCGACCAGCAGTTTTTGCCTCCTTATTTTTTAGAAATAAAAAACCGCCTTGCCGCCCTGCCACCTTCTTCTGCACACCGTCCCACCAGCGAAAGAGGTATTTTCGTCGGGGGTGGCACCGACCTGTGGGTACAAAGACCTGAGGCCATGACTGAGGCGACCATCGAAAACATCTTTGACCGTCCGGAGTTGAAATCCATCACGGAAGCAGACAACAAATGCCACATCGGTGCTGCCGTCACTGCCCAGGAACTCCAGGAAAGTCCATTGTTGCAATCCATTTTTCCCAAATTGCGGGCACACATGAAATTGGTTTCCTCCACGCCTATCCGCAACATGGGCACCCTTGGCGGCAACCTTGTCAACGCTTCCCCCATCGGTGACCTGACCATTTTCTTTCTCGCTCTTGACAGCTCGATCATTTTAAATAAAAACGGAAATAAACGCAGGATTAAATTACGCCACTTTTACCAAGGCTATAAAACCCTCGACCTGGTTCCCGGTGAATACATCGAATCCCTTTTTTTTGAGATTCCCGGCATGACGGATCATTTCCACTTCGAAAAAGTCTGCAAGCGCACCCACCTTGACATTGCCAGTGTGAATGCGGCCTGCCTCTTAAAAATGAAAGGCGATTTGGTTCAGGAAGCCCACCTTTCCGCAGGGGGCGTCGGGCCAGTTCCGATGTATTTGAAAAAAAGTTCAGCGACATTAAACGGACAAATATTAAATGCCAGTTTAATTAAAAAAACGGCGGCAGTCATGCAGGAAGAAATTTCGCCGATCAGTGACGCGCGGGGTACGGCGGCGTATAAAAAGCTGTTGCTGCGGCAATTGTTTTTTGCAAACATTTTGGAAATCAAAAACAGCAGACTTGAATTGAGAGAATTAATCTGAAGTTTAAAATTTCTATATTGATCAAATCGTATTTTAATACTCCACCTAAAAAAGATCTTTTATCGTCTTGGGTAAACACAATACTTTGATGCACCTATTTTTTATTTAAAAAAACTGCATCGGTCAATATATTTCAATAAAAAAACAGCCCAATATTTTTATTGGGCTGTCCTGCTGAACAGCAGCTAATAAAACCACTACCGTTCAAAAAAATTTTCACTGGTATGCCTCCCAAAGAGAAAGAGGTTAAAATTTCAGGTGGCAATATTGCCTCTTTGGTTTTTGTTTAAAAACAAAACCTTTAGCCTTTGCGTCTCCAAAAAGTAATAGAGAACCATACGTCATTATAGTCATTGTCACCGGCATCTTCACCGACGACTGTATAATTCCAGGAAACGACACCGCTTACCGGATCGACAATGTTCTGAGACACAGGTATGCACTTCAGTTTGCGGGCTTGCGGGCAATCAATTTTCAGCAACATCTTTGACCCCTTGACGAGGGCCCCTCCGGATAGCACCGGCAATGGATTGGTGCTTTGCCGAGATTGGCTGACGTAAGTTTTAACATTGTCTTTCAGGGTTACTTTAAATTTGAACCCCGCTTGTGAGGTCCAGTTCCACATCATGAAATATCCTTTTTTTGAATTGATTCTAAAAGATTTACTTGCCATAAAAATTAAATAATTGCAGGCTATTGTGCTTTTGGTTTAATGCTGTCAAACGGTAAGTTTGGTCAAACAGGTATTTAAACCCCAACCAGCAATTGCCAATGTGTTCGTCCTACTCATAAGGCTTTTCGGATTCCGCCCCGTTTTTAAAGTGGAAATCGGCCTCCACGATTTATCTTTTTTTGTGATGTTAAATTGGTTGTCAGCAGTAGCAATAAAAAATACACAGCAAGTGATCGATCAGTAGAAAATACTATTCAGATTTGTACAATTGAAGCAATTTTAAACAGCCGGGAAAGGCACATTACAGGACTATTGAATTTAACTTTTTTTCGGTGGCGATAATTAAAGAATAACGATGGAACTAAATTATCTAAAACACGAAGAGGTGACGTTAACGAAGCATCATTCAAAACGTAATCGAACAACAGTTCAGGAAAACACAATCGCAATTTAAAGCCTTCCTCCAGCTTATATCAAGATATAGTTATCCTGCGGATGATACATTTAACAAAGGGGTGAGCAAGTGGCCTTTGAAATTTTAAGAACCGTTCAGTCAACCGATAGATCAACCGATAGATCATTTATCTGGCACGTTAAAAAAATAATCATTATCTTGTACGCCAATTATTTTATCTATTTCCACACAGTGGACACAATAAAAAAAGAATGAGTTTTTAATATTATTACTTCATCTAATTCACGCCTTTAAATTATCTTCTACATCTTCAATTACTTCGCGAACAAATCTTCATAAAATTAGCGACCAGGTATTCCATTCGAGTAAAAACACTTGGCAAACCAGTAGCGACTACCTTTGAAAGGCCAGTTTCTACAGCCGTATTTTATAAATAAATCGTCCATCCGCAGTGCGTGGTTATTCACTCAACCTGCACCTAAACCTTTGTGCAATAAAATGCACAGACAGAACCATATTGAAAACAAAATGAAAGAAGCTGTTTCAAAACCCTAAGCCAACCAAAAGCGAAAGATTTTTAAAACGGCTGCTAAAGAAAACACACAATGAGCCTTACCAAAATTAAAAGCATCATCGTTGATAATGACCCCATCAACCTAAAACAGCTTGTAGAAAAACTGAATAACTTTATTCCTGAAATAGAAATACTGGGCATAGCCTTAAACGGGGCAGATGGTCTGCAAAAAATCAGGGCGCTACAACCAGACCTCGTCTTTCTGGATGCTGAACTTTCAGACATGACGGGTTTTGAATTGCTGGCAAAACTGGGTCACCGTCACTTCCAAACTATCTTCATTTCTCCTTATGTCCATTATGCGATCAAGGCCCTGAGGTTTAAAGCGCTGGATTATCTACTCAAGCCCATTGATTTAGGAGATTTAAAAAATGCTGTAAAAAGATTTAAATTAAATTTTGCGATCGGCAAAAAAATAAATCATTTGCCACTGGGCACGGTCAATATAAATCCAGAGAAACTTCCGGAAGAGGCACTTGTTCTGCAAACCCATGACGGCGAATTAAAAATTCCATTAAAAAATATCGTCCAAATTAAAGGCTGTCGAAACTACAGTTACATTTATCAAATAAATAAAAAAAGGACCTTGATCTCCAAAACAGTCGGCAATTTGGAAGAAAGAATCGAGAACGATATTTTTTTCCGGTGCCATAAATCCCACCTGATCAACATCAATCACATCGTCTTTTCGGGCAACGGTAGTCACATCAAACTAAGCAACGGCGACAAAGTGCCGATTTCAAGAAGAAAAAAAGAAAGGTTTAAAAAGTGGTACAGCCAACAGGAACGTTTTACCTGACAAACTTATCCAATATTCTGCATCATGCCTGGAACGCAACGGACACGAAGACGTGCAAATAAACACTTTGCGCCCTTAGTCTTTGCTGCGTGATACATTTGTCAAAAAATGCTAATTCTGTCAAAAATCAAAGTTTTGCCTTTAGCTCGAAAATCACTTTTTTCAATTCAAAAAAGTATTTAAACTGCGCCTTGATTCTAGGCAGGAAAAACAATTTTACAGGCCATCAATAATCAGCCCCCCTATTTTTAGCCAATGTGCCGCTTACCTCAACTGGCACAATTCTTTACTTTTTATCCAAACATCCCTATTTTCGAAAATCAATTGACCTTCTCAAATAATGAAACCATGAAATCCCCCGCCCGACATAAAATCCCCACCCTTCCCAATCTCGATGCCCACCACCACGTGCAGGGACGGTCCATCTATGTGGACGACATACCTGAGCGACAGGGCACGCTGCACGGTGCCGTGTTCGGCTCGCCGGAAGCACACGGAAAGATTATCAGACTGGACGTCACGAAAGCCGAACAGCAGCCGGGCGTAGTACGCATTTTCACTCACAAAGACGTCCCCTCAGAGAACCAGATCGGTGGCATTATTAAAGATGAACCATTGCTGGCAGAGTCGGAGGTACACTACCAAGGACAACCCATCGCCCTGGTGATGGCAGAGTCAGAGGCACAGGCACGTGCAGCAATGCACCACATCCGGGTGGATATTGAGCCGCTGCCTGTGATCACCGATCCGCGGGAAGCCGCAGCAAAGGGGCATTTGATTGTACCGCCCCGCACTTTTCGATTGGGGGACACCGAGCAGGCAATGGGACATTGCCAGTACGTGTTTGAGGGAACAGCTGAATCTGGCGGACAAGAACACCTTTACATTGAAACACAAGGAGCATATGGCTACCCGATGGAAAATGGCAGCATCCGAATTTCCTCCTCCACCCAGGGACCGACAGCGCTGCAACGAACCGCCGCCAAAGTACTCGGCGTCAATATGTCGAAAATCGAGGTGGACGTGACCCGCATCGGTGGCGGATTTGGTGGCAAGGAAGACCAGGCCACGGGCTGGGGCGTAATGGTTGCGCTGGCCGTTTTCCATTTGCAAAAACCTGTCAAGCTCATCCTGCACCGCATGGACGACATGGCCATGACCGGCAAGCGGCACCCTTACTCGTCGGACTATAAAATCGGCCTCGACGCTGACCTGAATATCATCGCATACGAAGCTACGTTTTACCAAAACGCCGGCGCAGCCGCCGACCTCTCCCCGCCGGTCATGGAGCGCACCTTGTTTCATGCCAACAACAGTTATTTCATCCCAAACGTAAAGGCGACGGCTTATTCCTGCCGTACCAATGTGATCCCCAATACCGCTTTCCGGGGGTTCGGCGGGCCACAGGCGATGTTTGTCATCGAATCGGCCATCCACCATGCAGCGAGGGAACTGGGCGTACCCGCTTCAGACATCCAGCGGAAAAATTTACTGAAAGACGGCGATGAATTTCCATACGGCCAAATTGCGGAAGCGAAAGAAGCCATTGCCTGCTGGGATGGTGCAGTAGAGCGCTACCATTTGACGGCCATGCACAAAGAGATCGAGGATTTCAATAAAAAGAATGACGTCTTCAAGAAAGGCATCGCACTGATGCCGATCTGTTTCGGTATTTCATTTACCAACAAACAAATGAACAATGCCCGCGCACTGGTCCACGTCTACAGCGACGGCAGCGTTGGCATAAGCACCGGAGCCGTTGAAATGGGGCAGGGAGTGAATACCAAGATGGTACAGGTAGCGATGCAGCTATTTGGTATTTCACAAGAAAAAATAAAAATCGAAACGACCAATACCACCCGCGTCGCCAACACGTCCCCCTCCGCTGCCAGCGCCACTTCCGACCTGAACGGCAAGGCCCTGGCCATCGCCTGCAACAAGATCTTGGAGCGGCTAAAGAAAGTGGCAGCTACCGAACTGGACACCTCGGCCGAGCACATCCGGCTCCATTTCGATCGGGTTTTCATCGGCAACAAACCAACCGGACTCACCTGGGAGCAACTCGTCCAAACTGCATTCATGCAGCGGGTGAACCTCAGTGCCAAGGGCCACTACATCACGCCGATCATCCACTTTGATAAAACGACGGAAAAAGGGCACCCTTTCGCTTACCACGTCTACGGTACGGCCATCATCACGGCTACGGTCGACTGTCTGCGAGGGCGTTACGAATTTGATTCGGTGCAGGTGGTTCATGATTTTGGCTCCAGCATGAACCGCTCCATTGACCTTGGGCAGGCCGAAGGCGGCATCGTACAGGGCATCGGCTGGATGACGATGGAAGAGCTTTTATTCAATGAAAAAGGCCGCCTGCTCAGCAATGCATTATCGACTTATAAAGTGCCGGACATTTATTCCGTCCCAAAGGAAATTGATGTTTTCTTTTTAAATACAGACGGCTCAGAACATGCCATCTTCCGCTCGAAGGCTGTTGGCGAGCCGCCGCTGATGTACGGCATCGGGGCGTACTTTGCGATTTTGAACGCAATGCTGGCGTTTAACCCAAAACTGAAAATGGAGAAATACCATGCGCCAATGACGCCGGAGCGGGTATTGATGGGGCTTTACCTGCATTGAGGTGTTGATAAATATTATTATCTTACAGCATGCAATCAGAGCGCTTAGGCATCGTAACTTTCTTTGGGATTTTTATTCCTGGATCCTATTTAGCAGGAACATTGGTTCTGGGCCTGGCCTGCTTTCTTGCCATTTTTGGAATCGACAACAGCCACGGGTTGATAATAGCGTATGCAAAAGGTAGTTCTGCTCTATTTACCGCCATATTTATTTTCATTTCTTATCTCTTAGGAGTAGTCATAAGATTGTATGCCCCTGATTCCGTCGACAGTCTTTCAACTTTTTATTTAACAAAAATCAGAAAGAGGAAAGAACTATGGGTAAAGGAACCATTTCCCTACACGAAGTCAATGCAATCGAGGTTTGAAAAAAGCGGTATGGGCGAAGTCATCGTATTTTTAAAAAAATTAAATAAAGAGTTTAGCAATAAATCGTATTTCAATTATTGCAAGCTTTTAATAATCGCCAAAAGCCCTGCATTATCTAGACAAGTTCAGCAAGCGGAAGCATTGGTAAGGTTTCTATCCGGTACCATCTGGGTACTCCGTTACATTGGAATTTGGGTTGCACCCATTGGGTTAATCACTTTTATTTTGAAGGGCAACCACAAATTGGCGGTTTTTTATGCTGGGTTTTTATTTGTTAGTCTAATTGTACTATTGCTGATCTTAGAGAGATTTAAATACCAAAGAAGAAAGGAAGTACAAACGGTTTGGAGCAGCATTTATCTTATCTTTAACGAGTTGCAGGATAAACACTCCGTTGAAAATGACCAAAAGTCCTCTGATAGCTAGAGTTAAAATTATTTATGCCTTTCCATCTTGTTATCCATTCCCTTCGCACCTGGTTCAACGGCCAATTACAACCCGCTACTGTTTTTATTAAAAACGGCGTGATCCATTCAATTGAAAAAGGAAAAGCCACTTCACCAAACTGGTTGCTGGAGGATGTCGGTGAAGCAATATTAATGCCGGGGCTCATCGACCCGCACGTTCATGTCAATGAACCTGGAAGGGCCGGTTGGGAAGGTTTTGACACGGCGACCAAAGCTGCCGCAGCGGGCGGCATCACCACGTTGGTGGACATGCCGTTGAACTCTTCACCGGTCACTACCACCGTTGAAAATTTTCAAAAAAAATTATCCGCGGCCAAAGGGAAGCTCCACGTAAACTGCGGCTTCTGGGGCGGCATTGTTCCGGAAAATGCAAACAAAATGGAAGCGTTGCTGCAAAGTGGCATTTTGGGCATCAAAGCTTTTTTGACGCATTCGGGTATTGAAGAATTCCCGAACGTGACGAAATCGGATTTGCGGAAAGGCATGGCAGCAATTGCCGCATCCGGAATGCCATTGCTCGTTCACTGCGAACTGGCAAGCGGTGTTACCGTTGCAAGCGCTGAGCCGAGCTCCTATCAGCACTATTTACAGTCCCGCCCAAAAAAATGGGAGAATGACGCAGTAACACTCATGATCCGTCTCTGCCGGGAATTTAATTGTCGCACCCACATCGTCCACCTATCATCGGCAGAGGCAGTTCCGATGATCATCGACGCCAAAAAAGAAGGACTGCCACTGACGGCCGAGACCTGTCCCCAATATTTATATTTTAATGCAGAAAACATTCCCGACGGTGACACCCGTTTCAAATGCGCCCCACCCATCCGGGAAAAAGAAAACAACGATCAATTGTGGGAAGCCCTGCGAGATCAGGTGATTGATTTTATTGCCACCGACCACTCACCTGCCCCACCTGCATTAAAATGCCTGGAAAGCGGAAACCTGGAACAGGCGTGGGGCGGCATCTCCAGTCTGCAGTTTTTACTGCCTATTGTCTGGACAGCGGCACAGCAACGAAATTTTACATTGAAAAACATCATAAATTGGCTGGTAGAAAAACCGGCAGCATTTACTGGACAAAAAAACAACAAAGGAAAAATTGCCGTGGGATATGATGCCGATTTAGTAGTCTGGGATCCCGCAGAAAGTTTTGAAATAAAAATGGAACATATTTTTCACCGACATAAAATCACACCATACTTAGGCACCCGACTTTTTGGGAAAGTGAAGCAGACTTTTGTGGGTGGTGTGAAGGTTTTCGATAATGACAAAATAGTCAATAATAATTGTGGAAAATTAATTCTTAAAAATTAACAGGACAGGGCACCGGTCGAAACGGTTAGATTGATTTTAACTAATCTTTTCAAAGCTGCCCAATTATCTCAACCTGTTCCTTGTCCTAAAACATAAATGTCCGAACCAAATTTCACCAAACTGACCGATCTCGTTGCCGAACGCCTTGGCGGAAAAGTCCTTTATGCCACCGACGATTTTTTTGCGGAAAAGGAAAACCTGATCAAGCCGGGACGCGGCATTTTCATCCCAGATAAATATACCGACCGGGGAAAATGGATGGACGGCTGGGAAAGTCGCCGCAAACGTACACCGGGGCACGATTGGTGTATTGTACAACTGGCAGTGCCGGGAAAAATAAAAGGACTGGATATCGACACTAATCATTTTTTGGGAAACCATCCGCCGTTTGCTTCCGTGGAAGCTTTCTATTTTGAAGATTTAAAGGTGTCATTTTTTGAAAAAATGACACCTTTGGACATTGCATGGAAAGAAATCCTGCCCAAATCCCCGCTCAGTCCAGGCAGCCAACATTTCTTCGAAATCAATTCTGAAAAAACATGGACCCATTTAAAATTAAATATTTATCCAGACGGTGGCGTTGCCCGGTTCCGGGCGTACGGTGAGGTAAAAAAAGATTTTAAAAACGGTGAAACAATCGATTTGGCAGCAGCCATCAACGGTGGAAAAGCATTGCGGTGCAACGACATGTTTTTTAGCAGAATGGATAATTTGATCATGCCGGGTCGCGGATTGAATATGGGCGACGGCTGGGAAACGAAAAGAAACCGGACACCCAACAACCGAGACTGGGTGATTTTAAAATTGGCTGCCGCCGGAACAATAAAAAAAATCCTGGTCGACACCTGTCATTTTAAAGGCAATTTTCCTGATCGGTGTTCGCTGGAAGGATGCTTTGTTGAAGCCCCAGGCCTGTTGGATTTTAAAGATGCAAAAAATACAAAAACTGAGTGGACAGAAATTCTACCTCAACAAAAACTACAAGCTCATTGTGAACATTTTTTTGAAAAAGAAATAGAAAACCACGGGCTATTTACACATATTCGTTTTAATATTTTCCCGGATGGGGGGGTGAGTCGGTTGCGGTTGTTTGGAACTGTTGCGCAATAAACCTCAGAGCAGAGCTGTCATTTTTTGGAAAAATGACAGCTCTATTTCACCTATAATTAAATGACAGCCATCGCTTTAATCATCGTTTTTTTAATGTTGCTTTTTTTCGTTCTCGCCGGACGGATGGGAAAATTTATGGAAGCTTCCAAAAAAAGTGGCGAAGAAAAGAATGCCGAGCGATTTGGTTTGTCCCGTGGCTATTTACTGGCCGGAGGCGGATTGTTGGTTGTTGCATTGTTGGCGGTGGTTTATGCTTATATAAAAGATTCTCCTTATGAAGGGCACTTTTTTGAATGGCTGAATTTATTGGTTCGCTGGTTTCACATTACCATTGGCATTGCCTGGATCGGGGCTTCTTTTTATTTTGTCTTTTTAGAGAACAGCCTGAACCGAACTAAAAATTTAAGGGACGAACTGGCGGGCAATTTATGGGCGGTACACGGCGGCGGCTTTTATTATTTGGAAAAATATAAAATCGCCCCCAATAAAATCCCCGAAGAATTGCACTGGTTTAAATACGAAGCCTATTTTACGTGGATCAGTGGAGTTACGCTACTGTTTATTGTTTATTATTTTAACGCAAGCGGAATGCTGCTCGACAAGAACGTGGCAGACATTTCACCTTTAACAGGAATTGGCATCGGCATTGGAGCGATGGTTTTTTCATGGGTTGCTTATGACCTGTTATGCAAAACACCGTTGATTAAAAAAGGAATTATTTTTTCCCTTGTTGGATTTTTGGGCATCACTTTTTTAGCGTGGTTTTTATCGCAATTTTTTAGCAGCCGGGCAGTTTATATTCACGTAGGGGCAATATTGGGAACGATGATGGCCGGGAATGTTTTTTTCATTATTATTCCTGCTCAAAAGGCGATGGTAAATGCAGCGAAGGAAAACAAACCATTAAATCCCGAACTCGGAGAACATGCTGGATTGCGGTCTTTGCACAATAATTATATGACACTGCCGGTGCTGTTCATTATGATCTCCAATCATTTTCCGAGTACCTTTGGGCACGAATACCAGTGGGCCATTTTAGCGGCCATTTCTTTGGCCAGCGCGGTTATTAAACACTACCATAATTTATTGGAAAAAGGCGAGCCCATTGTTTGGCTCCTACCCGTTGGCATAACGATGATGCTGGGTGTTGTTTTTGCGACGGCACCGAAATTAAATAAAGACCTTTGCCAGGAACAAGTGTCCTTTACGCAGGTATATTCGATTATTCAGGAGCGTTGTTTTTCCTGCCACTCTTCCCGCCCAACAGACGAGCTGTATACCGCTCCTCCCAATGGCGTGAATTATGAAACACCGGAAGTAATTGTAAATTTAAAAGATAAAATCTTACAACGTGTGGTCTTGACTAAGACAATGCCGCAAAACAATAAGACCGGCATGACCCAGGAAGAAAGGGACCAGATTCAGTGCTGGATTGAACAGGGGGCGGTTATTGATTGATAACTTATGGAAATTGAACAATTAAATAAATTGGATGAAGATGCTTTGACAGCAGGTTTTTTAAAGTGCTGTTCATCTGTTAATTGGGTTTCACAATTAATAGACAAACGGCCTTTTAAAAGCAAGGATGAATTATTTTTAACAGCAAAAAAAATATGGTCTGAAAAATGTGACCGGACAGATTGGCTGGAGGCTTTTAAGGCACATCCGAAAATTGGTGACATTAATAGTTTGGCAAAAAAATTTGCAGGCACCAAAAACTGGTCGAGCAATGAACAAGCAGGTGTAAAAGCCGCTTCCATGAAAACTTTGGGAGCCCTGGCTGTTGGCAATGAAAATTATGAACAAAGATTTGGTTATATTTTTATTGTCTGTGCCACTGGAAAAAGTGCAGCGGAAATGCTCCGTATTTTAAACAGCCGAATCAATAATACCCCTGAAAAAGAAATTTTAATTGCCATGCAGGAACAACATAAAATCACAGAAATAAGAATTAAAAAATGGTTAATGAACAATGTTTAAAGGTCAATTTTTCATCACACAGGTTATTAACCATTCACCAGTAAAAAAATGAGCCAACTAACAACCCACATCCTCGACACCTCCATCGGCAAGCCGGCAAAAGGTATAAAAATCCAATTAATAAAAAACGGAAATACCATTGCCGAAGGCATCACCGACAATGACGGGCGCATCGCTGATTTACTACCCAAAAACCAACTATTGGAAATAGGCGATTACAAAATAGTTTTCGAAGTGGCCGGTTATTTTTCCAAACAAAATAAAAAAACATTTTATCCAAGGGTAATCATTCATTTTACGGTATTTGATGACAGTCATTATCATGTACCATTATTGTTGAACCCGTTTGGTTATTCGACTTATCGGGGCAGCTGATTTAATTAAATACACAGGCACATAGTTTTTTTATGTGTCCTATACGCCTATGTATTTTGAAAAAAAGAAACAATGAAAACAACCATTCCAACCAATAAAAAAAACGCCATTTTTAAAAAATTAAAAACGGCCAACCTTGCTTTTCAACAATTATACCCCGGTGAATTACCAGACCGCCAGCCGGCACACACCGTATATGGCGGGGCGAATTTATTTAAATACAATACAGCTGAGAACTTAGGAAAAATTGCTTTGCAATCATTAAAAACCTATGCCCCGAATTTTGTAATTTTTGCAAAAGCATTTCAATTACAGGGTCACGAATATTTACCGACGGATAAAAAAGAAATAAAAAAGCTGGAAAACAAACTGAAAAAATGGAGCGCTAAAAAAAGAAAAAGAATAAAAGGTTGTTTAGCTTTTGAAATTTACCACAAAGTATTTAAAAAATTAGAGACAGAAGCCGTAGAGGATTTTAGGATTGACTTTGAGGACGGCTTTGGCAACCGCTCCGATGAAGAGGAAGATGCCACCGCCCAACAGGCAGCACTGGAAGTTGCCAAAGGAATGGAACTCCATTCGCTGCCTCCATTTATTGGCATTCGCATCAAGCCGTTCACGGAAGAAATGAAAGAGCGGGGACTCCGCACTCTGGATATTTTTCTGAGCACTTTATTAAATGTTTCTAAAAATAAATTGCCCAGCAATTTCGTGGTAATGTTGCCCAAAGTAACCATCCCGGAACAGGTGTCCACACTGGTTGATTTTTTTGAAATAATTGAAAAAGAAAATAAATTAAATACAGGCGTTCTAAAAATGGAAATGATGGTGGAGACCACCCAATCCATC
Source organism: Bacteroidota bacterium (assembly GCA_039819485.1). GTDB lineage: Bacteria > Bacteroidota > Bacteroidia > Chitinophagales > Saprospiraceae > UBA6168. The sequence continues at coordinate 47,412 of JBCBRY010000053.1, forward strand.
ATGGCAGCGGACGGCACCAATCCGTTGCGGCAATTTATCGAAGCAGGAAAAGGGCGGCTCATTGCCTGCCATTTTGGAACGTATGACTACACGGCTTCCTGCAACATTACCGCTAAATACCAGACGATGGACCACCCGGTCTGCGACTTTGCCCACCATATGACGAAAGTTGCGTTAGCCCATACCGGCATCTGGCTTTCGGACGGAGCGACGAACATCATGCCCGTCGGCCCACACCGGGGAAAAGACCTGACTAAAAAACAAAAAAAGGAAAACCGGGAAGTGGTACACCGTGCCTGGAAACAAGGTTACGACCACGTGCGCCACTCCTTATGGAACGGCTTCTACCAAGGCTGGGACCTGAACCCTGCGCAATTGCCGATGCGCTACGCAGCCGTTTTTGCTTTTTTCCTGGAAAGCATCGACGATGCTACGATACGCCTGAAAACATTTGTTGATCAAGCAGCAAGGGCGAGCTTGATCGGGGATGTTTTTGACGACGCAGCGACGGGACAGGGATTATTGAACTATTTTCTACGCGCTTGGAATAGTGGCGCTATTTCAGAAAAAGAAATACTAGCCACTGGACTGACGCTGGAGGAAATTCGGAGCCGGTCGTTTTTGAAAATATTGGAAGGAAGAGCGGTCAGCAGAATTTAAAAAGCCAATCGCTAAATGTGCCGTCAGAAAAACTTGTACGATAAACCTCTCTGCGGCCATTGCGGCCTCTGCGTGGAAATTTAACAGGTCTTGCGCAGCGACCGCAAAGCTCGCAGAGAATCGCATAGCACATTTTTACTGTAAAATACGTGCTGTTGCTGATCATAAAAAAGCCAACGGCTTTAATTCTGTAACAAATTTTTAAACCGGTGCCTTTTCGGTGTTATGTCCCCATACTTCTCTTTTTTCATCGCTTCGTAATCCTGGTAGTTGCCTTCGAAGAAAACGACTTCTCCCTCATTTTCAAAAGACAAAATATGCGTGGCCAGACGGTCGATGAACCAGCGGTCGTGGGAAATGACGAGGGCGCAGCCGGCAAAATTATCGAGGGCATCTTCGAGGGCCCGCAGGGTGTTGACGTCAATATCGTTGGTCGGCTCATCGAGGAGAAGGACGTTGCCACCGTCTTTTAAAGTCATGGCCAGATGGAGGCGATTGCGCTCACCACCGGAAAGTACGCCGGATTTTTTCTGCTGGTCGCTGCCACTGAAATTAAATTTCGAAATATAAGCCCGGGCATTTACCTCATAATTGCCGACGGTCAATATATCGTTGCCTTCGGAAACGACTTCATAAACAGATTTATTGGGATCAATGGCCGAGTGCGACTGGTCGACGTAGGAGAGTTCTACGGTATCGCCTATTTTGACATTCCCCTTGTCGGGTGTTTCCTGGCCGACCAGCATGCGGAACAAAGTGGACTTCCCGACCCCGTTCGGCCCAATGATGCCGACGATGCTGTTTTTGGGAATATCAAAGGTCAAATTTTCAAACAGCACCCTTCCGTCGTATGCCTTCGTCAGTGCATCCGCTTTGATCACCACATCGCCAAGGCGGGGGCCGGGCGGAATGGCCAGCTCCAATTTCCTTTCTTTTTCTTTGGTCTCCTGACCGGCCAGTTTTTCATAGGCATTCAAACGGGCCTTCCCTTTGGCCTGCTTGGCCTTCGGGCTCATCCGAATCCACTCCAATTCCCGTTCGAGGGTCTTGCGGCGCTTGTCCTCCTGCTTTTGTTCGATTTCCAGACGTTTGGCTTTTTGCTCCAGCCAACTACTGTAATTGCCTTCCCACGGAATGCCTTCGCCCCGGTCGAGTTCAAGAATCCAGCCGGCTACATTGTCGAGAAAATAGCGGTCGTGCGTAACGGCGATGACCGTACCGGGAAAGTTTTGCAGATATTGCTCCAGCCAGTCGATACTTTCCGCATCGAGGTGGTTGGTCGGTTCGTCGAGCAGCAAAATATCGGGATTGGAAAGCAGCAAACGGGCGATGGCTACCCGGCGGCGTTCCCCACCGGAGAGGACTTTCACCTGTGCGTCGTCGGGCGGGCAGCGGAGCGCATCCATGGCCCTTTCGATCTTGTGGTCAAGTTCCCAGGCACCGCTACGGTCGAGGATGTCCATCAGTTCGCCCTGACGTTCGATGAGCTTGTTCATCTCTTCGTCGCTCATGGGCTCGGCGAACTTGGCGTTCACCTCTTCGTATTCTTTCATGGTCTCCATCAGTTCGCCAACACCTTCTTCAACGGCTTCCCGGACGGTCTTAGTTTCGTCCAGTTCTGGCTCCTGTGGCAGGTAGCCGATCTTGAATTGTTTTTCAAATTCAATTTTGCCTTCATAGTTCTGATCGAGTCCGGCGATGATTTTAAGCAGGGTCGATTTACCGCTGCCATTGAGACCGAGCACGCCGATCTTGGCGCCATAAAAGAAGGACAGCCAAATATTTTTGAGGACGGGCTTCTGCGCACCTTGGAAGGTCTTGCTGACACCCGACATGGAAAAGATGATTTTATTGTCTGACATGGTGGTGGTTTGTTGTTTTTGGTTTCCCGACCTGCGGTGCGGGATTTCGCTTCGCTCAATTTGGTTTTTGGTTAGCGGGCGCAAAAATGGGATGTTTTTTATAAAAGCAGAAATGTCATTTTTTGAAAAAATGACATTTCTGCAGATTCGGCATTGCCTAATCCCGAACCGGGATGACAGGGACCAACAAATGCGAGTCATATTCCCCGCCTGTGAGAATGGAATGCTTTCCTTTGTTTACAGAATAGTGATGTCCCAGAGACGGGTGATCAAAAAAATCTTTCCCTTGTACCACCAGCTGCAAAGTTTCTCCTTTATTGAACAAAGTACTACTTGGCAGGATCTCTATTTCTACGGGGACTATTTCGCCTTTGGTTATTTTTTGTGGGTTTTTATGGGTTAAAACAGGCTGCCAATCAGTAGACTTTTCTACATCCAGTTCGCGTTCGGAAACCCGCAACCAGCCCATTGCGACAGGTCCATTTTTATAGCCCGTCTTTGCATAAAAATTGACTTCCTCTCCCTGGGTGTCGAGTTTTTTGACAGCCACAAAAAGATCCATATCTGCACCTTCACTGGCCGACACCCAAAGTTTGAGCTTCATATACCCGCTCAGTTCTGTCTCTTCATTGAATCGGCAGGAAAATATTGTGTTACCACTAAACGGGTCGTATTCAACCGTTGTCGTATTTGAGGGCAGAATTGTTTCCAGGGCACTGGTTCCGCCATCCAAATATAATTTTTGATAGACGGTTCTTTCCAACGGAAACGACTCTTCGTAACGAACCTGAAAACTATCCAGGCTTTCCCTTATTTCCAACCGAACAGATTTCATGGTATCAAAACCATTCTCCATTTCTTTCAAAAAATAATCGAAAAACCTCTTCTGAAAACGGAGTGCCTCCTTACTGTAATACGTGGACCATTTAGGACGGCCATGGGTAAAAAGCCATTTATTTTCGGATGCAATCTGCTTATAACCTTCAAACGAACCGCGGGAATGTAAGCCATGGTCTGACCAGGTGGCACATATCAGCGCAGGAACTTTTATCGAACTAAGCTGAAAATGTGGCGGTTTTTGGATTTTCTGTAAGAGCCATGGATTTTTATGCCCTAATTTAAAAACGGGAAATGGCGGAAGCGGCTTTGCTCCATTGGCGCAGTTCCTCACCCTGTTTACCCAAAACCGAGTAAAGGTTGTTTCCGGAATGCCGCCATGATAGAGGATTTCACGGTAACTGTCCGTCGCCCCTTCCCACGGAACAATGGCCTTTAAATGAGCGGGCGGATTATTAGAAGCAGCGACCCATTGGGATATGGCCAGGTACGACACGCCATTGAGTCCCACATTTCCATTGCTCCATGTCTGCGTACCGGCCCATCTGATTACTTCGTGAAAGTCGGCTGTATTTTGCGCATCAAAAAGGCTTGCCTCTCCTTCTGAATCAAAAAAACCACGTGTATCCACTTGTACCACCACGTACCCGCTCGCCACCCAAAAGGCCGGATCAGGCCCTTCCCATGCCGTCCACGGGCTCACCTGAAAAGTGCCAAGATCAAAGTCCGGCAGATATGCAGCATTTAAGACCGCAGGGTATTCGTTGGGTCCTTTGTCTTTATCATAAGCGGTAAAGAACATGACGACGGGATATTGTCCTTCTACTTTTGGCCTGAAAATGTTGGCGGATAACTTCGTGCCATCCGACATGCTAATGGAGGTGCCTTTTTCTACCTTTATTCTTTTTTCGAACGTATCGATATTTAAAACTGAAACTGGATAATTACCCCCCTCGGTTGTTTTTATTTTGTCAAATAAAATTTGCGCACCTTGATCTAAATTTTCATAAGGTCGCAACAGTGTATAATATCCTGCCCCTATGGCAATTAATAATAGGGTTAAAGAATAGAATAAGATCGACCTAAGCTTTTTACTTTTCATGTAAATAAAAACTTGCCATTGTGCGATGTAAAGTAAGTGTTTGGACAAAAATAAGGGGCGCTAAAAATGACACTTTTCTTTTGACAAAAGTTTGATTTCCAAGCCTCAAGACTCATTTTCAAGCAAAGAAAAAGTGTCATTTTTCTTGACCACCTGCTTATTCATTTTATTTAAAACTAAATAATTTCCAATCTCTTAATTTCTAGGATTGAATCTTTTGCTTGTCCACTGTCAAGTCCAATATTCGCAGCCGCCATTTTTTCACCTCCCCCTGTTTATTTTTTTCCAATTTAAAAGTCCTTTTTTTAAAAATATTCCGCAATAAAAAACTGGACGCCACACTGGACGCCGGGACGATGTACGTAAACTGCTGTATGTCTTGAAAGGGGTCATCCCGCAGGGCCTGATCGATGACGGTATAAATAGACCACACGGCCGCAAAATTGAACAATTGGTTGCTCAGGCCCCGGGACCACCTTTGATTGTCAAAAGTGCGAAAAGCCATGATGCTATCGAGATGAATGGTATTCCTGGGAAAGATCAGCATGTTACTTTCATAGGAGACATCCTCCAGTACACGTGTATACCACTGGCCGTTGGAGAGCTGAAAAGTCACTTCTGTGCCAGGGAAGTATTTTTTTGTTTTTGGGCTGTTTACCCGTTCCAGTTGCAGGAATTTTTGGGCACTTGTTTCACTCAAAAAAAATAAAGAAATAATTATCAGTAAAATTGTTCGCATAGTCGGATTGATTTTCAGGAAAGAGGCTTCTTTTTTTGGGTTGGGTTTGTTTTGGATGCAATATTTTTTTTCACAAAACGCATGTTCATATTTTTCATGGCCCTTTCGATTTCCGAGTAGGAGAGATCCTCTTTGCCCGAATAGATGACCATGAACGCATATTGCACTTTCCTTTTTGACAGCTTTTTGTAAAGCCAGTGTTTGTTCAACCGCCACGCTTCCCGTACTTTCCTTTTGATGCGATTGCGGGCCACGGCAGATTTGAAATTCCTTTTTGGCACGCTCACCGTAAACTGTACCGGCGAATCGCCAGCGGGTTCCTCCATTTTCAAAAATACCAGGCGCAACGGGTAGGCCCCAAACGACTGCCCGTCACTGAATAGCCGCTCAATGACTTTGCGGCTTTTGAGCCGTTCTTTTTTCTTGAAAGTAAAAGTGGTCATCTTGAATGTATCTGGGACGAAAGTACGAAGTTTTAGGGGTCAGAGATTAGACCGCTTCGCTGTCAGAGGTCAGACCACTTTGTTGTCAGCAGTCAGAGACATTAGTGTGCATCAAGGGAATAGTCTCCCTGACCCCTGACAGCGAAGCGGCCCGACCCCTGACCCCTACAGGTGTTAATAAATACATCGCTTTCGAATTTGAATTTCAATAGACCTTTTACCTACTTTTGTTGTTGTTAAGAGAAAAGTCAGCACATGACTGCAAAAATTGAAGAAACCATTCAGGAAGTAAAAAAGATCTTCGCTTCCCACCTTGAGCAAAATGCCTTCCGCAAAACGCCGGAACGGTTTGCCATCCTCGAAGAAATATACCGTCGCAACGACCACTTCGACGCAGAAGCCCTCTACATACACATGAAAAACCAGAGCTACCGCGTAAGCCGCGCCACGGTATACAATACCCTGGAGCTGCTTGTTAGTTGCGACCTGGTCAAACGCCACCAGTTTGGCAAAAACCTGGCGCTGTACGAAAAGTCGTACGGCTACAAACAGCACGACCACCTGATCTGCGAGGACTGTGGCAAAGTGGTGGAATTCTGCGACCCCCGCATCCAGCAGATCAAGGACATGATGGGGGATTTGTTAAAATATGAAATCACGCATCACTCGCTGAACCTCTTTGGTAAATGCGACGGCGCTTGTGAACGAACTCAAAATAAGAAATTGGGAAATTAGGAAATTGGGAAATTGATAGCGAGCCCGCTTCCCAATTTCCCAATTTCCCAATTTCCCAATTTCCCTAATTCAAACATGGCAATAGATGTGATCCTTGGCCTCCAGTGGGGCGACGAAGGAAAAGGAAAAATTGTTGACTATCTGGCAACCCAATACGATGTTGTGGCCCGCTTTCAGGGCGGCCCAAATGCCGGGCACACCTTAAAATTTGACGGACAAAAATTTGTACTCCACACGGTTCCGTCGGGCATCTTCCGAAAAGAACTGGTCAACCTCATCGGCAATGGTGTCGTCATTGATCCCATCACACTGCGGCGAGAACTGGGCGGCCTGACCGAAGCTCAAGTGGACTATCAGGACCGCTTGCTGGTAGCCAAAAAAGCCCATCTGATCCTGCCCACCCACCGCTACCTTGATGCTGCCTCAGAAGCGGCCAAAGGCAAAGCCAAGATCGGTTCTACCCTCAAAGGAATCGGCCCCACTTACATGGACAAAACGGGCCGGAACGGTTTGCGGGTCGGCGATATTCTCCTGGATGAATTCAAGGAGCGGTACGATACCCTGAAGCAAAAACACCTGCGTCTTCTATCATCGCTGCCCAAAATTGATTTTGACCTCGAAGCGGAAGAAAAAAAGTGGTTCGATGCCCTTGATTCCTTGCGCTCGTTGCAAATGGTCGATGGCGAATATTTCATCAACCGGCAGCTCGCAGAGGGCAAGCGTATTTTGGCGGAAGGGGCCCAAGGTTCCATGCTCGACATTGATTTCGGCACCTACCCGTTTGTTACTTCTTCCAATACAGTGACGGCAGGCGTATGTATTGGGCTCGGCGTCGCTCCCAAAAACATTGGTGAAGTGATCGGCATCACCAAGGCATATTGTACACGGGTCGGCAGCGGACCGTTCCCGACGGAGCTGTTTGACGATACCGGAGAATTCTTGCGGAAAGAAGGCATGGAGTTCGGTGCCACCACCGGCCGCCCTCGTCGTTGTGGCTGGATCGACCTGCCGCAGTTGAAATATACCATCATGCTGAACGGGGTGACCCAGCTGGTCATCACCAAAATCGACGTTTTAAACAAATTTGAAAAAATCCAGGCTGCGACCAAATATTACTACGACGACCAGGAAACCGACCACCTGCCGTACGACCTCTGCGGCGTTCCGGTGCAGCCACGCTACCGCTCCTACCCGGGCTGGCAACAGCCATTGGAAGGCATCAAGGATTATGACGACCTGCCGGTCAATGCAAAGGCTTATCTCGCTACCTTGGAGCACCACCTCGGTGTACCGGTCACGATGGTTTCGACGGGGCCGGAGCGGAAGAGTCTGATTTTGAAAGGGGTAGAAGCGGCAGTTTGATTGAAGATTAAAAGATTACATGATTAACGATTTTGATCTGTCAATGACCATCCTCGAACTAAAAGACTACAATATTTACATCGGCCAAACTGGCCGGGAACTTTCCGAAATAATCGAAAATGGCCACTACTCCAAGGTGGCCATTTTAGCAGATGAAAATACCGACCGGCTTTGCCTTCCTGTTTTAGCAAAAAAATTAAACATTGATTTTAATATTATTAAAATCCCCGCGGGCGAAATACACAAAAACCTCAACACCTGCCGGTATATCTGGGAGCAAATGATGCTCGCCGGAATGGATCGGCACTCCCTGCTGATTAACCTCGGCGGTGGTGTGGCGGGCGACATGGGCGGTTTTTGCGCAGCTACTTTCTTGCGGGGCATCGATTTTATTCAAGTGCCCACGACCTTACTCTCGCAGGTAGATGCTTCGGTCGGCGGGAAATTGGGCATTGATTTTAACCTGATCAAAAATTCAGTAGGTGTTTTTAAAAACCCGCAGGCCGTTTTTGTCGATCCGGAATATTTAAAAACATTGCCTTACAATGAAGTGCGAAGCGGTTTCGCCGAGGTGTTCAAACATGCCCTCATTGCCGATGCAGATTTATGGAATGATTTGCAGACAATAAATGATTTTGCGGAAGTTGACTGGTCACCGGTACTGGCCCGTTCGCTGCGCATCAAAAAAGCGGTGGTGGAAAAAGATCCGTTTGAAAAAGGATTGCGGAAGGCTCTTAATTTCGGCCATACCGTCGGGCATGCCGTGGAAACTTTTTCCCTAAAAACCGACCAACCTCTTTTACATGGCGAAGCAATTGCCATCGGCATGGTTTGCGAAAGTTGGTTGTCGCATGTGGAAGGGAATTTATCTGAAAAGGCATTAAATGGAATTACGGATTTTATCAAGAGAATTTATCCCTCTTATATTTTTGAAAAAAATAATTTTTCAGAAATAATGGGCTATATGAAAAAAGATAAAAAAAACAGGTCCGGTAAAATTAATTTCCGATTGTTGGA
>JBCBRY010000054.1:0-56017 GCA_039819485.1 Bacteroidota bacterium
CTGGGATATTGGGTTCTTTAATATATCCGGATAACTCATCATAAAAACCCTGATTAATTCAATTTTTATCCTTGTAGAATTTATTTGTATTTAATACAGTCCATCTTTCTAAAAGACTTGATGTGAGCACCATGTAGAGTAAAGATGAGATAAGGAAGAAAATTCCGTTTGTCACTTTTGGTTCTTGTCCATTCCTAGTGGCTTCTATGTCAATGCATAATAAAAATATTGTAATCATAAAAAATAAGATTACAAGAAGACTATGTTTAAATGCTAATTTGCTTGATGCTTCTGGTAATTGTGTCTTGCCTTTACCAGTGGCTCTACGATAACCAAATTTTAATAATGGCCAAAAAATTCCAAAAATTACTGGAGTAAAAATTATTATGCTAGCAGATACTAATCCCATATGAACTTTCATTTAATTCGTAAATACAATTTTTACGGTTTCTTCAAAAAGGCAAATTGTTTGATAACGATGATTTTTGTTTTTAATTTTTATGGTGGAAGCGAACTTTAATATTAGCACAATATATAGTAATATCTATGTTCTAATGTAAAGGTTTTGTAAAATTTTGCCACATCCATGAAAAAGGTTTAAATAGTAGAGTTACAACAAAAAAGGACAATCATAAATTCGCTGGAAAGATGAAATTCTATTCTTATTACTACGAGTCGTTTGAGCTACTACCCCGGATAGCTTTTATCTATTGCATAGGGAAAAGACAATTATCTTTCGATTGGCTATGGTGGGGTATAGAGTTTGATTTAAGAAGTAAAAAAGCAAAAAGGATTGAAAAGCTAAAAAAAAATACTGAGCCTGGAATACCTAATTGGGTAGAAGTAGAGAGAAGAAAAAATATTAATAAATGGACAGATGACGACAGGAAGTTTTACAATAACTTCTTTAACGAACTGTCAAATTAAACCCTGCTCACAATGCAAATTGAAAATCTACAAATTAATTCTTCCAAAACCATTCAATTCCGATGAAAAACAAAATTAGCCCATTGAAAATAAAGGAAATAAAGGAGCTGCTTAATGAAGCAGAACGCATAAAAATTTTTAATGAAATCAGGTTGATAGTAAAAGATAAGGAAAACTTTAAATACCTCCTGGACATAGAAAACGTTTACTACAACCTGGTCGAAGAAGACAATAAAGGAACGGTGACGACCGAAGTTGCCCAATCAACTGAAACCCTAATAAATGAACACCTATTAAAACTACTCGATGTAATGGAAAAGGGAAAACCAACCCTTTCCAACGAGGCGATTCAGATTTTACAGGCTACTATTAATGATAGGGACGGATTATTAATGTTGACAAAATCATCTGAAGGTAGTTGGTGGCAAACTGGCCAAGTTGTATTGTTCAGGTATGGTAATATCACTGAGTTGGTTTTTTGGGAGGAAGCGTTGGAAACCCTTTGTGAATTAGGATTAATGCGGTTGAACGCAGTATTGGATTCCAACACAAATTATAAAATTACTGCTGCCGGAGTAAAATACATTCAAGCTTTGGATAAAAGACTATAGTTACCATCCAAACCGATAATCGAACCCATCCTGCTCGATATCACTGACAAAGGACGCCTCCAAACCTATGCTGCTTTTTAACCTCCACCATTGCTCTTTTTCACTTGCTCGTACCAAGAAACTGCAACTGGCTGCCTATCCTTCTTCATTCTTCTGTTTGGGAACTGCCAGAAATTCGTGGAGCTTTTCAGTTCACGCCGCTTGGTGCGTTGTTCTATTATTCGTAGCGTAAACTCAATGGCATCATACAGAGCCGATTCATAGCAGGAAAAATACTCTGATTGACACCGGAATTTTTCAGAAGCAAGGCGGTAGCAAAATTGTTCGTTCCTTGATAAAATATCGACTCGGAACCCACACTCATAAATCGCTTTTTGCAACCGGTCGAATTCATCATCGAACTGGAGAACTCTTTGCCATTTGGCAACGAAAATGGAATACCCGTTGGGGTAGAGAATCTGGACCTTTTCAGACCAGGCAGTCATGTTCATTTGTTGAAGGTTGGACGAAATGTCCTGGATACGAGAAAAGGAACAACAAAAATTGATCCTTGGTTTTAGTGGCTGACAATTTCATATAAAATTTTCTTGCCGTTCACTCTCCTTTAGGGACAGCTATAGCAGACATACACCCCCTACGCCCGGTTAAAATCCATACATCGCATTCTCAAGCTCTTTATCCGGTACCGCTCTGCCTGGAATATGGCCATTTAACCTTTCATAGGCAATGCCTCTGTCAATACCTGTCATACTTTCCAGCGATCCCACGCACCCCCCTATAAATTGCTCCTTCGGCCCGGAGCAACATTTAACCATATTCTGAATGGAATGCCCCTATTGTTATCCCTTATTTGATTACGCGGCCACTGGCCGCAACTATGGATGGGAGCAAAGCGACCTCCATCTTCCCCCTTGACAAAGAAAGTTTTCCATTTGCTACCCCCCCACACCCCCCACACTGAGCAGGGCAATTAGCAGAAAAAGGCCGTGTGCGGCTTGTTTTTTCGATTGTGAGAAAAACTTTCTTAAAAACGCATTTCAGAGAGTGCCATTTTGGTTACTACATGACTACATGACTACATTCAAGAAGATGATTTTGATTTTAAAAACCATAAAACATTGATTATTAGATAGATGGTCCTATCATATTATAAAAATAAAATGTTGTAAGGGTTACTACATCCGCACAACATCTGCACAACATTGCTACTTGCTTACTACATTTTTTATGATGTAGTAACAGGTGTAGTCACGTGTTGTGCAAATGTTGTAAGAAATACTACACCTAAAACACTGTAAACCAGTCGGTTATAAAAATGTAGTCATGTAGTAACCAAAAACACCCCCCCGACACCCTTGTTTGAAAAGTTTTTTGAAAGGCAACCAATATACGATACTTGGGTGCAGATACCTGAAAATCCAAAAAATGTAACCGTCAAGTTGACATACAGTATTGATCCTGCCCTAAAAACCCTATCTTTGAACCATCCAAAAACGAAGTACTACGGGCAGACTACACAGCGATTATCCGCGCCAATCCAATCAATCTTTTTAAGATGCAAAAGGCATTACCTTTACCCGTGGACACCCCTGAGACCTACCTACCGCCGATGCCTACCAAAAGGGAATTAGCTGACTATTTTCATTATTCCAAGACGGAAAGCCTTTATACTTTCATCATTACCCAAGAAATAATTGATATTGCCAACTCGCGTATAGGAGTCCCGATCTTAAAGATGAAAAACATTAAGTCAGAACGATGTAAACGAATTCCCCCAATGTTGGCGAGAGTCATCTATGACGTTCATGTAATTGAATCCCTCAGGTAACGGCTACCTTCCATTAGTTTCCATTGTGGCACTTTGCCTGCCTCCTCCCTCCGTTCCCATTTGCCAAGGCACTGTTTATGCCTCACCTTTGCCATGTAAACAATTTGAAAAGTGCCAATAACTGATCTTTTAAATCCTTCGGAATATGTTAAGGATGAAGTACGAGGCAGCCGCTTGAAAAAGTGCAAATCTTGTCCTTCTCTCCGGTATGGCGTAAAGTGCGGTGTCTGTCATTGCATTGTTAAGCTAAAGGTCAAGTTGAAAAATGAACATTGCCCGGTTTACCGCTGGGATAAAGTAACCTAACGGTTGCGGTATTCTCTATAAGGATCGATGCAATTCAGTATGTGTTTCATTTTCTTCAACTGATTAATTATCAGTTACTTATGCTAATCTATTCAAAATTTATTTTTTACCTGTTCAGCATGTAATTCGTATGGCAATAAAGACCAGAAATATAGTGATGGTAGGTGGTGGTTTGCTACTTCTCTATCTTTTGGCTCAAAAAGGAGTACAGGCAATTTCTGATCAATTTGGAATACGTAAGGCCCGGTTCAAACTTGCTGGATTTAGTTTCCCCGTAATGAAAGGGAGGGTTACATTAAGTGTTGCGAACAATACACCTGTCGCAGTCCCCTTCAATTCATTTTTTGGCACTATCAATTATGGTAGGGTGGTAGTGTCCAATATTAATGCTTACCACGGTGGTTCATTGGCCCCTAATGCTGTGTCAGACATCAATGTTATGGCAGAAGTAAACCTGGTTAATATTGGTCAGGATGCCTTTAGGCTTTGGCAAACCGGCGATTTGCTACAGTTGCTTACCCTGAACGGCATGGCCCATATTGATCAAAACATCAAATTGCCAATTTCAAACGTGAAACTGATATGAACCGCTACACGGCCGGCCGATTGATACGGGATGTACCCCGCCGTGAAATGCTCATAACCGAGTGGGGCAATACAAAAGATATTATCAACGCAATCATGCGTGTAGTTGACAAAGACCACCTGAAAAGCCAGGTGGGAGAGTTTGCGGAAAAGTTCAAGGGGGATACGCCTCAGGAGACCTATGATAGTTTACTGAAACTTTGGCGGTTTTGCCGGTCGCATATCCGCTACAAAAAAGACCCGAAGGGAGTCCAGTACATCAAACATCCCGGAAGAGTGATAAAAGATGGGTATTCCGATTGTAAAGGGCTTTCCATACTGATCTATCATGTATGCCGGTATTTGGAACTACCTGTATTTATTCGGTTCTCCTCTTACGAAAGAGATCGACGTATCGGGCATGTGTACCCGATGGTAGTCATTGGAAATGAAGCGATCCCGGTCGATGCCGTCTTTGAATATTTTGACGCAGAAGAAAAGCCAACATACTACAAGGATTATTACCCGGCCGTGTACCGGACGGCAGAACTAAAGAGTATTGCCCGGCAGAGTCACCCGGCCGTACTGGCTGGAATTGTGGAAGGAATGCCGCAATGGATGAAAGGAATGTTTGCAGGCTTGAGTTTTTACCAAGCCTATAACTCAAAAAATATGGTGCTAAAAGGAGCCTATACCATTTTGGGCGGCTACTACACCAAACAATTTTTCTCAAAATGACCCGAATTGTAGAAGTAGCAGCGATCAACAGGAGTCCGTCTTTTAAGAGCGAACTAAGGCAAAGGGCCAAGAATGTCAAAGGTCGGTCTCTGATTGATACCAGTGCTTTGAGCGAGGGGGAAATGTTACTTCATATCCGGGTACAACGTGCTAAAATGCTCTCTGAGTTTTACGAAGGCACAGCGTTGGGTGAAGCATTGTTCAAAGAATGGAAAATTGGCGAAGATGTGCTTTACAAAGGTTTGCACACCGGTTTTCGATCATTGACGGGAGTACTGGAAAATGACACTGCCGGTGTCTTCTCGGCGATTCGCAGCGGTTCGGGCATGACCGGCAGGGCCAGTAAATATTTTACCTGGAGTGAAGTAAAACAATCCGGTGGAAGGACGCCAAACAGCAAAATCGGAGATCCGCTGATCCCTTTAACAGACTGCAACCAGCTCTACCCGCTCATTCCTGTTCCTCCAGGCCAAAGTGAAGTGACCTGGATTGATTTTCAGGGTGGCCGCAGGGATGCATGCAACAAAGAGAACGATTGGCGGGAAATGCTCAACAAGGATTTTGAAAAATCTGCACACCATCCTTTGTACAACTTCATGACGAACCCCCAGTTCGCTAAACTGGAGCCCATCAAACAATGGAAGCAGGGAGAACATACCAAGGCAATCAATGAACTGAGCATTCATTCCACCATCAAAAAATCCTTGCTGAAGGAATGGCAACTGAATGGTGTTATTCGATCCAATATTCGGGAAGGGGCCGGGCCATTGAATGGAATTGAATCGATCAACGGATTGATTCAGGGCAAACTAAATGACGATAGGGCGATTGTTGGGATAATAGAGGTTGCCGCGATCATAGCAATAGTAAAAGCCGTGGGAGCCGCACTGGTTGCAGCCGCTGCGCTCGTAAGTGCAATAAAACAAAAGCAGCCAAGCGCCGCTCAACTGTTTGAAAAACAAATTCCGAATTGGGCTGATCCATCTTTCAACGCAGAGAAAGACGATTTCCTGACAATCCTTTTGGATGAAAACGAGGACGGTACAGTCTCCGAACAGGAACTTTCAAAAATACTATTACCAGCCGGGCTTTTATTGGGAGGCGTTATCCTGATGACCGGCGCGAAAACAGCAAAAAATGAATAACCGGACATTGGGCCTATTGGCCGTAGGCGGCGTCCTTGCCTGGGTAGGTTACAGGTATTTGGAACAACGTAAGGTAACACAAAGCCTGCCGCCCCCGGTGTCGACAGGAGGTAATGCGAACGACTGGGAAAAGTGGGCCAACCTTGCCCTCAATGTATATGGCAGTATTGCTGCCCTTTGGCAGCCAGGCGGCCCCTTTCACAAAATACCCCCTTCGGACATTTATCATGCGGTAGGACCATCGGTCCGGCAACAATGGAACTGGACCGATCCGGGCACAGTACCGAGCGGGTTCGCTTAAAATCTAAAATGCGATGCGCAACGTTAATCATTGAATTTGATGACTTCACCTCGATCTGTACCGCCCCTGTTCATCCTGATGATGATAGCTTCGGCTTCGGGGTAGTTTTTCCTTGCACGCTTGATCATTTTATCCCTAATGGGTTCGTATTGAGCGCTGAGGCCAACAGTTGTTTTTACTACCCCTAAAAGTTCGTAATCATCGACAGGGGTAGAGTCGGTGAAAATATATATTCCTTGGATTTTGTCCGGTTGGGCTAATCTTTTTTTCTCTTCGGAGAGAATGGCAAAAGAGCAAAGGATGGAACAGCATAATAAAATAATTGGCCTTTTCATAAAGAGTAAATTTTAATAGTGAATAATAAGCCCCAAAATTATCAAAGAGCGGCCTGTATTTTATCGTGTACTCATTTAGAAAGTCAAATGTACGTTGCTGAAACCTCATGAAACCAAAAATACAGCAAGTGCCAAAGGGCATTTGTGAAAAATAAATTTGAATGGCCTCTGCCGGGATCAATGAGCAATTGCCCGGTGACGGACTCAGCTCACAGGTGGACGGCTATATGAACCATATTTTCTAACTATAAAAATGTAATTCAAATGGCTAATTCAAGAAAGCGTAGAACAAGAAAAGCTACAAAGATCAAATACACTACCCAGAGTTGTGGCCATACTAAAAATGCCGCTGCATCAAAAGTAAAGGCACTCCACAAAGATGGCTATACAGCTCGAAAGAAGAAAAGTGCAGACGGAAAGGGCTGGTGCGTGCAGAAAGGCCGCAAGCGCAAGTAAACCAAAATGGTCAACGGTGAATAGTTAATATTCAACCGTTCACCATTGACCAGTAAATATTTTTCTAACTAAAAAAATGATGTCATGGCGTGTACAAGATGTCAGCAAAACATTTCCGGTATGAAAAGAAGGAAAAAATATGTTCGGAAAGCAAAAGAGACTTTCCAAATACCCAAAAAAATAACGGCCAACCATGCCAAGGGGGCCGCCCTTGGCATTACAGGCGAAACGGTAGTGGATCATTTCACCGGCGGTTTTCTTACCGATAGTACAGGCCGCTGGATCAAAATCGTCAGCGGGTTGGGCCTATTGTTCGGTAGCCGAAAAGATACCACCCAGGGAGTAGGTGTAGGGCTTGTCCTCAATAATGGCTACGCTAAATTCATTTCTGAGGAAAACATGACCCTCGGCGATGAAATCAAGACATCTGTCTTACCTGCGGGACCGGTAGAAGGACGGCCACTGTATCTCAACCGGAGGTACGCCCCGCAAGTCAACGGGCTCAACCGCATGAAAATGGCGGCTGGCTGATCCAATACCTATATGCCCAAAAGCTAAATCAATCATTTCTAACCAAAAAAATGCAGTACGGCCAACAGTCGGACTGCCTAAACAACAATTATCAAGATGCAGAATACGTATTATCTGAATGTTTCGGTGGCCAACTCACTGGCCATGCTCAAAAAAAACCTGGAAAACCGTTTTCCCTCTCAAAAAATCACTCCTTTCATCCTTCAGGCTTGGGGGCCGCTCACCAATGGCAAAGACCCATCCGTGGAAATGACACGCCAGTTCAACTCGTTGCGTGATACGACCGGGGCGCAGGATGTGATTTCCTGTATCGATGACAATGATGCTGTAGCTATTGCTGCATGGAGGTTTTTGTCTTGTAAGGTAACTTCTTCCGACTTTGCGTCAGCCGTATTTTATGATTATGCTAAAACGGATGTCTATAATGCTGCTCCTTCGGGTGAAAAGACCGAGCTGCAAAACATGCGCGGCATGCACAACTTTGGTAAATTGTCGCTGGATGTTTCAGGGGATACCATTATCAATGAAATCCCTACGCTATGGTTTGAGCGCACTCCCCCGGCCGTGAACACAGCTGGCAGTAACGATGCTACCCCGGACAATGGTAATTGGGAGCATTACAAAACCATTTATGAACCATTGCTTTTTGCGGGCAATGTCCGTAACACCTGGAACATCAAATTGGGCGGTGACAACAACACCATTGCCGGTGATTCCACCGCTACCGAACAGAATTATGTGGTGATGGCAGGTATCGGTTTTAAAATCCAGGACGGAGAGCCGGAAGCCAAAGCAATGATCAAGGCACAGGGCCACTGTATCAAACTGTAAGACCACTTTCCTTAGTTATTCAAAAGGGAACTGAATAGATAACCTTACGGGCACGGCAGGTACTTGGCCTGCTGTTGCCTTGTTCAAATAATTTTCAAATGGGAAGGAGTTACCACGATGTGCCATATAGAATTGTTACCGGGTTACTGGATGTAAAATCAGTAACTGAAAATGGTAAAAAGATTTATTACCTAAAGGACATTTCTGACAAGTTGGCACAAAACAACAAAAAGGTCATCAGTATTTTTCACCGGGAACCCAACAACAACGCTTTTACCCAGGATGGAAAAGCCTTGATTCGTGCTGAAATATTCCATGCGTCCCACCTGTATCTTAAGGATAGCGATGATCGGTTGATCTGGGATGGAATACCCCTGTCATTGATTCCTTTTCGTTCTGGAGGAGAAAACAATTTTTGGATGTTTGCAGAGGAGGGAATGGAAAATATTGATTTCGACAAAAAGAAATCCTACATACAGATCAACGCCTCAGATACCAACATCAACAGCTCCGCTACTGCCAATGAGCAAGTTGAATTGATGTTCGTTGTGGCCGATGAAAAATACTGCTAACCTAACATTGTGCCTACATGGATGCTCAGACCAAAATAGCGAACCTGAAAAGGTGGTTTTACCAGATATTGGAATCGGATAAATCGCCATATTTCATGCTGGCCAAGCCGGTTGGTAACTCAAGCAGACAGATTACCAATGGCGGCCCTGGTGTGTCCCTCGATGTTCTTTGGAAGCAAGTGGAAGATGCGATCCACGAGCAGTATTCAAACGGGGTCAGGAAGTTTACTTTAACGGCACGCAAAGGAGGTGCGAAAGGTAGTCCTTTCGAAAGTGTACTCGATCTTGGGTTCAGTTTGGTCAATCAGTCCTCTTCCATCAATGGTATGCCAGGTCAGCAGCAAAATGGAATTTACAGTACTGAGTCCATTGCGGCCATTGAAAACAGGATCGAAGAGAAATACCGGGAAAGAGAACAACGGCTGGTTGAGCGTTTTGATTGGCAAAAGAAGTTTGATGATATGCAGGCTACTATTGTCGGTATGCAGCAAGATAACCGAACAGCTGTAGAAAAAGGAGTAGATAGCTTTGCAGCGATAATCGAAGGGGTCAACAATATTGATTTTCAGGGAATTGCCCAATTATGGAGCGCTATAAAAATGGGTCAAGCTGATCCTTCAACTGTTGCAAAAATGGCCGGAATTCATGGGGTGAAGAATTCAAAAATTGTTGAACAGCCATTAGGAAAACAAACTGATCAAGACGAAACAGAAGAGGAGTTTGAAATGGACGTTCAGGACTGGAAAGCAGTGGATTGGGGACGTGAACTTCGCAAACACGGCATTGAGAACTCTGGCGATTACATAGCAGCAGCGGTAAAAATGTATCTGAAAAACCCAACATTAGGGGAGTCAGTTTTGAAGCCCTTTTTAGAAAACTCTACATCTGATGCTTGAAAGATTAGTGAACAAAATATTAGAATACATAAAGCCCGGTTATTTGCATCCCGGCATTTATTTGCTCAATAAAAAAGAAACACTGAATTTGGACGGGGCGAATTTCGAGCTGGTAAATTATGGTACTTCCTATGTCTATTTTGATGGTGTTAAAGCCCTTCCGCCAAATAGTTCACACCGCATCACGGGAAGCTCAGACAGAACTGTTGTAAGGCTTAGGTATAAAATTACCTTCAGTGATTCTGGCACTAAAGACCTGGTTATTTTTTACAACACTTTTAAAGATTGCTAATGGCTGGTACTGCTACATATATTCAACCTTCTATTTCTATAGGTGATATTAACGTCACCGGAGAATCCTATGATGCCGTCAACATTGCCCCATTGCCTTGGAGTGCCCCTGTTTTTACGGAAGGTCCGACCGTTATACCCGGATCGGATGGTGCCCTGTTGGTAGAAGTAGAAAACGTAGGAGGTAAAATTGAAAATGCCAGTCTGGTAGATATAGATGTTAATGGAGACGATTTGGCCCCTAATAATCAATGGAGAAATCCACCTGAAGGACTATCACAGAACAGGACTACTACCCCTAAAAAACAGTATTTTTCTGATACCGTAACGGTGACAATAACGGCTTCCAGTGGAGGTGCATTTCGTTACCGGGTATGGCCTGCTACCTAAAAAAGCAATGATGAAATTCCTAAAATATATCCTTCTGGTTGTTGTCTTTTTTTCAGCGACCGGTGTAAAAGCACAGTTTTACAACGTCAATGTAGAACCTGTTTGTTTTACCACTCCAAGCGGTGTAGATTCTACCATTTTTGCCGCTTACCTTAGTTCTACCAATACTACCCGGTCTACTTTTATTCACTACTTTGTACCAAACGGCTCTAATTCTCAAACCACACCCGTCGATGTAAGCGGCGGCACCGTCCGACCCGGCACATGCAGTTCCGACTCCCTCAATTTCAACTTGGTCCAGAACCTGATTGACAACGATACGGTAATCATTGAACTGGGAAAAATACTCGATTCGTTATCTTCTGTGATTGCTTCATTGGACAGCCTCAAAAACCCGCAAATTTGCAATTGTGATTACGAACTGGACCAACAAAATATCGCCTTCGAAAACATCACCAATAGCCCTGATGTATTCTACAATTACGATCAGGTACTGACCCGGAATTGCGGAGCCGGCGCAGAGGAAATCTACCGGGCAAGGACAGTTGAAAGGATAAAATACAATTCCGGTTCTGGGTACAGCAGCAGCCAGGGGAGGAACCATATCCATTACAACAACAATGTGACGGCCGACAGCCTCAGGCAAAATATGGGCATGCTGGATTCCATGCGGGTGTTCCTAAAGAACCCGACTGCCACCCTGACGATCTATTTTGATACGGCCACGGTCAAAACAATCTATCCGTCACTGACAACACTTGATACGACCGACCTGGTCTTCGATAAGAATAATTTGGAGGATTGGGAAAACGCAGTTACAGCAGTGATAAATGCGGCATTGAATAAATATTCCGCTGATAGCTCGTTGCCGACGGTAAACCGTTTGGTCTGGGTGGATGTAACCGCGTTGGGACGCTTTGAGATCGGATTTCATGTATTTCATCAACCAACAGGTCACTACGTCAATATCATTCACGATGACCTGACGCGGTTTATTGATTTTAAACCGGACGGCACAACGGCCACAAGCCGGAACGGGGTAAGCCGAACGGGCATTTCTGCCCTGGTCACATCCTATTATTATATAGATTGTGGGACATTGGCCCCCGATGGAAGGAATGCAATTCCTACTACCTACACCGGGACCATTGTGCCAAGCAGCGATCTGGAATGGGATAGGTTGGCACTTTCGGGGGTAGCGCACTCCCTGGTCGCAACCAAAGGAAATTGCAGCCAAAACGAACCCTGCCCATCGGCCCAGGACTGTTTCTCTCCCTGCGAAGCCCTTGATGTTAGGATAGTCGGGGATACCGTCCCGGTGACGAACAACCACAACTTTTACACAGAACTGATTTCTAATTCCTTGTCCAATCCCTCATTTCCTTCTGGTGTGGATGAAATCAATATTTACAATTTTTCTTCCACGGCATTTATCCGAATAGTCACCAACAAAGGAGCGCAGATAGTGGGGCCAAATGCGAGTGTTTTTATGGCCTCTGATAATATGGAGTTTTCCAGTATTTCTGCTGTTGCTGGCAGTTTTACAACTGGTGATGAACTGGTACTTAATTATTCTGTGAAACAAGAATGAAAAATTTTATCTACATACTACTTTTTGCTCCTTCTTTCCTTTTGTCACAGAGCATAGGGGGTGGGTTACGTGGTGGATCAGGAAGCCAAAACACTTTTGAAACTTCCGGTTCTGCCACAGGTTCGCAAGCATGGGCATTGAAACAATTTGACCATACCTGGAACGCTGACGGTACGGGCCGTTTTATCATAAACGGGAACACTGCAAACAACCTATTGGATGTGGACGGCGTAACCGAAATGATTGGGATTGGCCTGAGGCCGGTAAGTGCAAGGCTGGACATATTGGGGCTTGGGTCAGACAACACCACAAGCAGTTTTAGGGCAGCTAATGCCGGTGTGTCTACCCTTGAGTTTACAGATGGAGGACAGCTCAATATAACGGCGAGTTCGGCCTCTCCCGGTAAGGTTCAAATTTTCAATGGGGGAAGCGGTACCGCAAATGCCAACGCCGATGACTTTTTTATCCGGGGCAATTCCAATATCGGGATGACTATGACCTCCGGTACCTCCTCAAGTGTCGCCCTGTACATGGGGGACAGCTCAAACCCGCTGAGAGGGGGCATGAAGTACCAAAACTCGATAGATGCCCTGGCGCTCAGGGCAAACGGCCTGGAGACCCTTTTTCTTTTTTCAAACAGGAGGGTGTCGATCGGCGGCCAGTCTTCCACGTACAGTTTTACGCTGGACTATGGGCTTGGCGGCACGAGCGCCATAAAGACCATCGGCGTATCGGAGGCAACCTCCGGATTGCAGGCAACGGCCATCAAACTGGTCGGCGGCCCGGCGAATTCTTCCGAAACGGACGGCAACGGGGGCGACTTCATCGCCTCATCCGGGACGGGTAGGGGTACTGGGAGCAGCGGGTGCAGGTTCTTCACACACCCTCCCGGAACAACCGGGACAACCGCGACCACGGAACAGCTTTCCGTCCATTTCAAACCGGCCGGACAGGTTCAGTGGAATACCTACGGCAAAGGGAACTATACCGGCACCCCTTCAAAAATAACGGCCGTTACGGCGGACGGCGATAATATTGAACTCGATGTACTTCAGGGCAGCTCAATCCAGACTGCGATCACCGGCGATACGACACTGGTCGCCGACGATACCCTGAAGGCCGATATCAAAATGGTGGTGGGGGACATCACGGGGAACAACACCCTCATCAGGCTCCCGCAACTTGCAGACATCCCACCGGGCAAGGAAATAACCGTCCAGTTTTCGGACATCGGCACAACATACACCGCCCAGGTCGCCGTTGATGGTGGGGGCGTCAACATCAACAACGGCACCTCTGTTTCAGTCACCGATACTGATGATTTCAAGACATTGGTATTGTGGCACAATGACACCCAATATTATATCAAAAGCCAGCAATGAGATTGACATTAGCCATATTACTGTTTTCTATTTGTTCACTGAAGGGCCAGGTATTGCCGGCAGGTAACGTCTTTAGTTCAATTTCCTCTTTTCAGGGGAAATTGTTCAATGAAGGTGATGTAATATTTTTAAAAAATACCGGAACTGTTACCACCTATGATGTGGTCAGCAGTACAGATTTAACCGTCGATTCACTTTCAGTAATACCTTTACATACCGGGTTCGCAGTGATCAATGCCTATTCAAATGTAAATGCAAGGGATTTTGGCATTACAGGTAAATTATCGGATAGTACTGGGATCAGGAAATTAATTTTTTATTGTGCGAGGTTGGGATATTGTGCTTATTTCCCTGCCGGAACTTATCAGATCGATACTGCTCAAACGATCAGGCTGGACACCTTACCGGCCTGTATCCTGGGAGATGGTGATAAAACCATTTTTACCACTTCAGAAAAAATAAATTTCCGTTTTACAGAGCGTGTTTCTTTGGCCAGCAGAATTCCAAGAAAACTGGATGGCACGGTGCGCGATGGTTTTTATATCGCCGACATCGTACCGGCACAGGATTATAATTTTTCCAGCGAATGGAGCAGCCTTTTCGGTACCGTTTCACTCGACGATTATTTGAAAGTAGAAAACGGCGTTCCCTCTGTCAGCAGTCGAGTGGAAGCACTGGATTCAGGTTACATTGCAGAAGTGGAAATGGTGAACAGCGAGCCGTCGAACAATGGGCTTTATGTCGTCACCCGTCCTGATTTTTCTTGGGGGGGTGGACAGATATACAGTGCGTTATCCTGGGAACCTGGAACCACCGTTCAAATGGGAACGGTGGTAAAAAATAGCGGCGGCATTTGGGCGCGCTATCCGCTTAATGTTTGGCTGGATGCCAGGGGCGATATCACTGTAAAGTCGGTTACGATTGATAATTTCGGAATGATACCCATTGGGAACCTTACCAGCGGCGGCACCTCCGTTGATGGATTCCACCAAAAGAAAATGCTGGTAGAAGATTGCCAGTTTTCACATGTTCCAAGAGTCTTTGCAATGGAAACAAACGGCACGGTCAATTCAGCGACCGGTCCCGTTTATTCTGTCCGCAACAATGATCCGAACGTAAACCCCTCTTCTTCAGATAGACTGGTGTATCATGTGTTTGACAAAGTGATCATTAGGAATAATGTATTCGACAATTATTTCCATTCCGTTGGCCACGGTTGGCCAGTGACCAAGGACATGAAATGGGAATACAATACCTTCCAGAATGCACCTAATTGCCTTGCTGGGTTCAATTATCAACCTACTGTTCTGATCGAAGGAACATCATGCAGTGTACGAAACAACACGTTTTTAAACATCAACCACTGGAATCCCGAAGGAAGGAACCGGCGCGCCGGATTCAATGTGGAAGGTAATGGAGAAATTACCGACAACCTTTTCATAGGTTGCAGTGGGACCCACATCCGTACCAGTTACAAATCCGATATTCGGGGCAACAATTTAACACCTGTTACCTATTGGATCAAGGACACAACAACCGCCGTTGTGCAGTCTTTTATTTTGACCAAACAGGATGGAAGGGATTTGGTCGGCAACAAAATAACCGGCGGCATCGGTATTGGCTGTAGTATGCAGAGCAGCCGGGCCAGCAAGATTCTTAACAATGAAATTAGCCTGGGATATGGTTTTAGAAGGGTTTACGAGGGGGTTGATTATGTAGATACCCGTTATTGTTACACAGTTTCCGATTCGGCAACCTTTGCAAGTATCACGCAAAAAGATTTAAGGGATACGACCATAGCGGACGGGGATTTGGTTTTTTATAATCCAAGAACCTTTTTATGGTCAAGAGTCAGTGATTTTAACAGTAACCCGACTGCCTATGATCACGGCTTGGCTGTCAACTACGACTACAGTAACAATGAGTATACCCAGCCAGTATATTTTGAGAAAAACCACGTCAATGCAAATGTTGTCCTGAAAACCCGGTCCAGTTCAAAACTGATCGATTTAAAGGTTTTGAATAACACTATTACTTGTAGTGAGCTACTTCAGGAATTCACCTTTAAAATAGAAGACATCACGATCAGTGGAAACGACATTGAATGCAATCTACTGAATGATATGCCGGCACCCAGCCGAAGTTTGATTGTCAACAACAACACCTGGAGGCTTGGAAGAAACCAAACCCTTTTGGAAGCGGACACTGGGGCTTTAATCTCCTTTACCAATAACCAGGTTTACGGACTAAGAAATGTAGATGAAAGTTTAGACCCTTCTGGAGTAGCATTTGCCCGGTTATATTTTCATGCGCCTAGGGGTGTAGTGAAAATAAAGGACAATGATGTCAGTTCCAACAATGCACGGAACCGTGCAATTATTATCCGTGATTGTGATACAGTCGTGATCATCAACAACGAATTCTACGCAGAGCTAAACAGCCCAACGTTTGGGGCATCCGGCAATTTTTCCGCCGTGCAAATAGATTCCAGTATAAAGTTCTTAGAGCTTAGTCACAACATTGTCGATTACGATGATATTGTAACAGGCACTAAGTACTTGATCACTGTTTCCTCTAGTGCAACGGTGGATGAAATAAATATCTTTTCAAATGCTTCCACTGAGGACTTGACCAATTTGGTCAACAACAACGGCTCTGTTACCAATTTGATCCATGGTTACAACAACACCGAAAAATTTGGTGTAACCGGAACGCTCCCGACCAATAGCAACAATCTCGACCAAGATTTTCAATTTATAAAACTGACTCCGATTGACCGCACTACCGCTCTTTCTACTGGGGAGCTTGACGGCGATATTTTTATAGTACCGTGGGAATTGGACGGGTGGGAGGTAGACTCTGTCTCCTGGGCCATAACCGGCACGGCCGGGGCTACCTCCGGGAATATGACAGTACGGGTAAAACGCTTTAATTCATCAAACATATTTGTAGGGGCAATAGGTACTGATACGTTCAATACCGGCGAAACCCGCCGGAGCAAAGTTGGATCGGTTCCTATGGTGGCCGGTGACATGTACCTGGTCGAAGTGACGGCGGAAAGTTTTGCCACCGATGCTGAGGGGATCAGCGCTACATTAAGGTGTATTCTACGCTGAAAAACACCAAGGACAAACTTCCAAGATTAATTCCATGTGACAGCCACCTCTAAATGAATAATCCAAGAAAAAAATGGCAGTCATCAACACACACTACGTCAATAAAAAACAGATGGGTAGCAGCCTATTCACTTATTTAATGGACAAGTGGGCCTTTTGGGGACTTTTGGGATTTGGCCTCAATATCAGTAGCCTGTTTGCCAATGCGAGCTTGCCAGATGCGACGGGGCTGAGTGGGGTACTGATTGTGCTTGCCGCTGTATTTCAAAAAATCAGGGAAGATTTCAGGGCTCAGAAAAAGTTAAACCTCCAGTTGAAAGTGATTGAAAAAATCATTGACAACGAAGATTTTAAAGAACACAAGGAACTGCTTTTGAAATTTCTTGGAATGTCAAACGATCAAAAATAAAAACATGCTGAATCATTTAGAAATAGCCGTAGTGTCTTCTGAATTATTGCCCGGATACGGAGATGATAGCGTACAGATAGGCATTGAAAAAACCATTGTCGATGGTTGGAACCAAATAAACCCTGCCCTTGCTGAAAAGGCTACGATCGAACATTTTAACCGTGTGGGGCAAGAGGCAATTAATGCAGTCGGTTGCAATAATTGCGTAGTGATCATAGACCGCACAAATTTCAACATAGTTTGGCAACGCCCCTTCAATTCCATTACCTCCAGTAAGATCAAAAAAGCATTGGAAGATGCTTTGCAACTCAGCTACGACCAGGCAACCGGCACATATAAAAAACCCGGAGGTGGTAGTATTGACCCCATTGTTCCGGGCAGCAATACGGGCAGTAATTCATTGATTCCCGGACTCGGCCTATTCGATTTAAACCTCAATCTCCCTTGGTGGGTATTTGCGGCAATTGCTGCCGGTAGTGCATGGCAGTTTAATAAGAGCCAATCTACAGTAGGGAAATTAATATTTGGCGGTGTGTCACTGGTAGCCGGTGCTAATGCCTATAAAAAAAAGCAACTGGAATAGAAGCCTATCAGAAGTCTAACAGAACTACATTGTTATGAAGCTGTCCAAAACACAAATATCACTTGGCGTAGGATTGTTACTACTGTTTCTCCTCCGCAAACCTGCGCAATCGGCCCCCAATGCCCCGCCAGATGGAGCCCCCGCCGATGTAGATTACCGAGGAAACGATAACCTGCCCCGTGGCATCCGCAACAACAACCCCGGCAACCTGAAGGCATTTAACATTGGGTGGCAGGGCGAAGTGGGCAGCGATGGGACGTTTTCGATTTTCTCGCAATACAAATATGGCATAAGGGCCATGTTGAAGGATTTGACCAATGATTATGTGAACAAGGGGAAACACACCCTACGGGAATTGATCATTGAATTTGCCCCCAATTCAGAGAACCATACAAGCAACTATATTTCTTATGTCTCGAACCGTACCGGCATCAATGCCAATGTGCCTTTTCAAAACAATTATGGTCATTGGAAAAAGATTATTCAGGCGATGGCCCGTTTTGAAAATGGCCGGGAAGCTGTGACCACGGCCCAATTTGATCAGGTGTGGGTAGAGTTTAATTTTTAAATCCAAATTTTATGTTCAATTCTAGTCTTAATGTCAACATTGTAAAAGCCAGCAACGGCTACTCTATTTGTATTGACCGGCCAGTAAAACCCCAACCTGAAGGTTTGCCATTCGATGTTGAGAAGTTTACTAAAGCAATGATGAACGCTAAAAATGATATGATGGGAGAAAGTTGGAAAAGGGATTTAGAGCAACCAGTAATACATGAAATTCCAAAACCTCAACATGAAATGATGGTATTTGCTGATTTCGATAGCCTTGTGGAAGCATTGCGAGAGGAATTTGGTGAAAAGGAAAAATTACAGGCATTCATTGATGGTTAATGCACTTTTTATTGCATTGACTATGAAAAAAATTCTTATGAAAAAAGATGGAAAAATAATACTGTGGCTGGCTAGTGGTTTCATCGCTTTGAAGTGGTGGCAAAACAATCAACAGTCATTGAGTGGTTTTCCTCCAATGGAAACTGAAAACATTGGTAAAATCTATGACAGTTACACTGTCCGAAGCGGTAGCCGGGTAGACCGGTATTGGATGGATATGAAAATATATGTCCGGTATCTGGGAAGAAAAGAAGATTTACGGAAACATTTTCTCGATCCTCAAACGGCCGTTGAACACTTCAACTTACATGGAATCGAGTTCGGTAACTGGATGAACCAGGAAGAACGGGCCAATTTCCTGTTTGCCACAATGGTATCATTTGCAGATATGGCAAAGGCCATGAATATTGCCCAAAATAAAATAGGGCTAAAACAAAAACTTCAAATGTCTTTTGGAGCCAGGGGAAGCGGTGGCCACGCAGCGGCATTTTACGCCCGTAAGCCCTACGCACTTATCAACCTTACCAAACCACATGGCCGCGGTACCTTGGCCCATGAATACGGACATGCTTTAGATGAACATTTGCACCTTAAGGCATACAATCGTGGTGGCATGGCCAGCGGCGAAGGAAAAAGTAGACAGACCGACCCGGATTCATTCCCTAAAGATTCCATGGAATATCTTTTTGAAAGAGTATTTCATATCCTTTACAGAAAAGAAAACGGGGAACCCACTTCCTTTTATGAAGTGCAGGAAGAACGGCCAGGCTATTTCCAGAGAAGGCGTGAAGTTTGGGCCAGAACATTTGATATGTACATGGAAATTAGATTTGAAGATTTAGGTATTCGGAACAGTTGGGCTATCAACGGAGATCCAATGCGACCTCCAAAAAGGCTGGTACGGAAAGCCATTCCTTTTATTCAAAGGTTGATCAAACGGGCTTTTGCTTAAATGAATGTCAAACAGGACATATTGGATGTTTTAAAACCTACCTCTTTTGGTGAAACTGAAAAA
The DNA here is from genome assembly GCA_039819485.1 of Bacteroidota bacterium. Classification (GTDB taxonomy): domain Bacteria; phylum Bacteroidota; class Bacteroidia; order Chitinophagales; family Saprospiraceae; genus UBA6168. The sequence goes on from JBCBRY010000054.1 coordinate 19,710, forward strand.
GAACTAATTGCATGCATTGCTGAAACCTATTTTAATAAAGGAATAAGGATAGGAAGAATAATGAGCCGGGAAGAAATGAAAGAACTGCTCAATAGCACCCCCCTAAAAAGAAAAAAGACAAAGAATTAATAATACACAAGGAGCCAATCCCACGAACCTATTTTTCTAACCATTAAATGTTATCTTAAAATGAAAAAACATGTTTTTTTGATCGGTTTGGTCTTAGCGTCCTTTTACATCAATGTAAATGCACAAAGCTTGCGAGTACAGAACAAGGAAGCCATAGAAATTTTACAGGATGAAAACGCCCGGTTGCTGGCGGCAAACGAAGAGTTGAACACGCAATTGATTTCCAACGATCAGAGATTGGCAGAAATCAAGGTAAATGTTGATTCACTGATACAAGGGGGAAAGGAAAACTTAAAAATTCCAACGACCGTAGAGGAGGCAAAAGGATTGCACGTCTATATCATGTCCTTTGTTATGTTCATTGTGGTTGGTGTGTTTGGAGATAAATTGCCCTCTTGGCTTACTCCTTTTATCCAATCCGTAATAGTCGGAATTATAATCGCCCTGATAGCCTATTTTGGCAGCAATGGAGCATTTACAATCAATGAGGCGGTACAGTTCTTTCTGGCCATTTCAGGTGGCAGCAATATTATTCACCAGGTAAAAAAGCCACAGCGTGTAATCGCTGCGAATGCCTAATGAAACAGTGTAGTTTTCTCATAGTATGTTTAGTGCTGGTGCTTACTGCCTGCCATACACCCCGGCAGGCAGTGGCCCCCGTTTGGGAGGTCAGCCCCAAAACAGAAATCACTTTTGAACACTCAATTGAAATACCTGAAAAGATTGAAGAAAAAGTAATCAAACTACCAGGTCTAAATTTTGATGACATATTTGTTGAACTGGAAAGTAGTTGGGTGAAAATCGAACAATTAAAAAGCGAGAAAGACAGTCTTGCAATTTTGAAATTTGAAGTTGGCAGGAAGCCTGTTTATATTACTGATACTGTGCGCATCGAATTTGAAACCAAAACATTGAGATATCCTGGTGTTGATTCTGTTTTTACAGTTATTAATGGAAAAGAAGATTTTATTCACAGTTACAAGAATAATTGGAAAGTAAAAACACTGGTTGCTGAATTGAGGGAAGCGAAAAAAGGAGACCGTTTCCCCTTTGAGGCTGTTTTGGTTGCTACGGTAAGCCTATTGTTTTATTTCCTCAAAAAGAAAAATAACAACGTTGAGGATGCCCCCAAATCTTAGCGTGTGATGGGTTTGGACATTGTGAGTGTTCGGACTTGATGCCCGGTTGGTTGACCGGGCATTTTTTGTTTATATAGTTTTTAGTATTTTTAAAATTAAAGTGTTTAAAAATATTTTCCCTTTTGCTATCAAAATACGCAACTACATTGCGTAGTGTAAGGGTTTCTTTGTTTATGAAACCCAAATAAATTATTAATAGAATGAAATTACGAGACTTTCACTTAATAGAATCATATAACAATGCGTCAAGACCAGAAGGAGCAATTATTGAAATTACTGAACTGAATAATTTTTTAGTTGAGCTTTCCAAAACACTATTTGAAGCAAAAATTAATGATAGTGGTTATTTAGAAGCCACCTTAGCAAAATTTATTTTTGCTGTTCAATCAATTATACATTTATCCAACGGAACACCTTACCTGTCAACCAAAATTATTGATTACGCTTCAATTTGTGTTTTGACAAGAAGTTCGATTGAAAATTATTTGATATTATATTATCTATATTTGGATAATGTTAGTGAAGATGAGAAAGAATTTCGATTTTTATTGTATAAATTATCAGGACTAAGCAATAGACAAAGATATTCTGCTAATCGTAAAGAGTCACAAATAAAAATGAAAAAGGAGGCCAAACAAATCAAGTGGTTAACTGAAAAATTACGTCAATCAAAATTGTATCTTCAGTATAAAAGTAAGGTTGAAAAACCAATCGGTAATGCCAAGATTTATACATGGACTGATCTAATTAAAATTAGTTCTTTAGACACCGATTGCTTTCTAACATTGTGGAGGTTTTTTTCAAATTATGCACATTCTGAATACATAAGTGTAATTCAAACCCAGGATAATTATAAGAATAAATTAAGTTTAGAGGCTACTTTAAATTCTTCATTCGCTGTTCTTCAATTATTAGGTTTGCTAATTGATCAATACAGTTCTCTATATCCTTCAGTAAAAATAAAATATAATATTGCTCCTGAAAAGTTGAGAACTAAAGTTTCGTTATGGTCAAATTTGGCAAGAGGAAATAAAACACCTAATTATTCAAATGGATTTCGAAACTTTGGTTAAGACAATTGCAAAAATCATTTTCAAAAATTTAATTTGGTCTGAGAGCAACAGCTTCAATTTCACCTTTACTAAATACCGTTTTAAAAACCTTTACACTTTCCTCAAAAATATATCTCTTCGCTTCTTCCATCGATGGTAATTTAATAATCAATCCACTGTCATTCATTAAGAAATAAGTTGCTTTAGATTGACTCTTTTTGCCCGTCCCGATGGCAGGGAATAATTCGGCCAAATCTTCCATATCTTCGATGCCCAATTGTCTCATATACTGGTAAGTCTGGTCTAAAGAGTGGTGCCGCAATTGCTGCATGAGTTTAGGCATAGGTACTCCAGCATTAGCACAATTCACTACGCCGGTATGTTTCCAGGAATACACACCATAATCGGAACCGTAATCGAATTTATCCAGTATAGCGCGGAATTTCCGACCAATGGTATTCCGTCCGATTGGTTGCTCTTTGGAATACCGGCCAGGAAAAATGTATTCGTTCGGTCCACGCTGTTTTAAGTGTTCCAAGTGCGGGGCAAACTGCCGTGGGATTTTTACAAACTGGGTTTTGTTGTTTTTCGCATGTTCGCCCGGCACCCTTATTTTTTGTTCATCAAAAAATATATCGCCCACCTTCAGAAAGCGCAGCTCGGCCCGTGGCCGTAAAAAGCAATAGTACACAAACTGGCAGTACAACCAGGTTTCCGGATCATGCCCCCGCATGTACTCGGATAGCTGCTTTTGTTGGTGGGATTGAAAATACTTAAGTGGTTTGCTTTCCCCGTTCTTGATAGACAATCCATCCAACATTTTTTGCATTCCTGCCTTTTTAAAAAACAGTTGCAACATAATAAAGGTATCGTAGGTAGTTGACTTAGCGTGTGTCTTGGCATAGTCAGCAAAAAAATCTTGCATCAATGCTGGTGTGATTTTACGCCCTCTAAGCCACTTTCTCAATGTGTCCAACTTTGTTTTGTAGGATTGTCGAGAGGATTTTTTTACGGTTGGAGCCCATCTTTCGTAGGCGGTTATTAATTCATAAACATTTTTGTTTTTCGTTTCCTGCCTTAGTTCTTTTTGTAATCTGGCGATGAGCCGGACGGCTGCCTGCCTTCTTTCTTGAATTGTGGAATATTTATTAATTCCTTCTGCAAACCTTTGCCGTTTCCCTCTTGCATAGGTTTCTATAAACCAACGCTTTGATATATCCCCCCCTTTATCATTCAGGACAAAAGTTTTTTTTGTTCGCTTTGCTGGTAGTTCCATTGTTAAGTTCGCAATGGCAAAGGGAACTTGGCACACCACTTGGCATGCCATTTTGTAAGTAATTGAAAATCAGGTTTTTAAGGGTTTGTGTACCGAAGGTGGGACTCGAACCCACACGGCATTGCTGCCACTGGATTTTGAATCCAGCGCGTCTACCAGTTCCGCCACTTCGGCTATTCAAAATTAACAAGGACAATGTCAAAGAAAAGTATAGTGGGTATCCTTGTTTCCTTATGCTTCTTTCAAAGCGGGTGCAAATCTATTTAAATTTTCTTTAATTCTCCAAAGGTATTTTTTCTTCAAGTAAAAATCTTTCACTTTTATTAGTTCCTCCAGGTTCGATTTTTCGTGATCAAAGTTGTTTAAGATGGGTTGTATGCCATTTGTTAAATCGTGTTCCAGTGTGGTGGCTGCATTCAATGCATTTTGGAACGAGGTTTCATCGAAACCAAATTCTAACTCCATGATCGCTTCCTGAATTTCCATGATTTCCATTAAAAAAGACTGGGGTATGGTATTTTTGCCCTCTTCTTCCAATACGTTCAACTCTTTTAGAATGTAGGCCATCCTCTCATCAAAATTACGTAAGGCCTTGTATGCCTTATTATTTAATGTAGACAATTCAAGGATCTCGGCTTGTTTTTCTTCAGATTCCAGTGTGTAAAAATCTGGGTGGTATTTTTTGCTGTTCCGGAGAAACTGCTTTTTCAATTCTTTCTCATCTAAAAGAAAGGAAACTGGAAGATCGAAAAACTGAAAATATTTCATCATAAAAGCTTGATTGGTTTTAAAAGGACTTTCATCCGCATGACCGAACTAACCAGATTTCTAAAAGATTCTCGATATATCCAGACCAAGAGCAAATACCATCAGTGCGATCAATAGCACAAAACCAGCCATGGTTGAATATTCAAGTACTTTGTCGCTCGGCTTTTTACCTGTCAGGACTTCCCACAATAGGAACATGACGTGGCCTCCATCTAGTGCAGGAATTGGCAACAAGTTGATAAAGCCCAAAATCAGCGAAAGGAAGGCCGTCATTTGCCAAAAACGCTGCCAATCCCAAGTATCAGGGAACATGGCACCAATGGTTAAAAAGCTGCCCAGACTGTCTTTGGCTTTTATCTTTCCTCTGAACATCTGACCAAATGCACTGATTTGGCTGCCTAGGAAATTGGCTCCTTCTTTTATGCCTGCCGGAAATGCTTCCGCAAAAGTGTAATCCTGGTGTCCGAACTCGAAGTAAGTACTGAGTGGTTTTGGTCCAGCTCCGATCTTGCCATTTTCATTGGCCATGACCGTCAAATTAAGGGTGTCCAGGCGATTGCTCAAAGTATCATTTCTGAGTAGTGTAACCTGTACTGGCTTGTCATGGAAATCTCCTTTTGCCATCATGTCATAGAACTCGTCAAAATAACGCAGTTTCTGTCCGTTCAAAGCGATAATCTTGTCATCTTTTTGTATGCCTGCCTTTTCTGCGGGGCCGGGATTGCACTCTTTCCAAAATAATTTGCCTGTGCAGACTTGAGGCATATAACCTACTTCAAAAGGTATGCGTGGGCTGACCAATGAATAGTTTTTGTTTTCGTACTTGGAAAGTGCTTCCGCTATCTCTTCAGTCACTTTAAGAGTCTGTTTCTGACCATTTCTTTCGATGTCAATTGTCCGGGCCTCATTGATGATGATCTCCATTTTAATAGCGCCTGCACTGAATTCTTTCATCTGATGGTCGCCTACCGACAGTACTTTGTCCCCTTTTTGAAATCCCATCACCAACCCAATGCTATCAGGAGAAATTCCATTCGTCAATTGATCATTTGGCAAATAATCTCGGCCGTAGTTCCAGAAAATCATAGCGTAAATCAGAAAGCCCAAGATGAAATTTACGGTGACACCTCCGAGCATGATAATGAGCCTTTGCCATGCCGGTTTTGAGCGGAATTCCCACGGTTGTGGTTCTTCTTTCATTTGCTCCGTATCAAAACTTTCATCGATCATTCCGGATATTTTCACATAACCGCCCAAAGGCAGCCATCCAATTCCGTACTCAGTTTCACCGATTTTCTTTTTGAAAAGCTCAAACCAGGGATCGAAAAAAAGATAAAACTTTTCAACTCGAGTCTTAAACCATTTGGCGGGTAGGAAATGCCCTAGTTCGTGAAGGACAATCAAAATAGACAGACTCAAAACCATCTGCCCTACTTTTATCAAAATCTCCATGTATGCTATTTGAAAGAAATCAAAAAAGTAAAAAGCACGAAGGGAGAGTAGTTCAGCAGCTCACTTTTAATGCCCTGCTTTATACTTTTTAGCACTTCTTAATTTCTTGTTCATTTAAACGATGCTTACAAAGTCATATAAACGGGCGCAAAAGTACATTAGTTTTTAGTGACTGGGACATTTATTAAGATAAATGCTCCGCTAACGGTGATAAGATGCCTTTTTGACCAGGGGCTATAGAAATAGGGTAGTGAAAACTACATTTGCCGTATGTTTATGTTTTACACACATACCATCGTCGGCGATGTAGCGTATTTTGATGAAATAGAATTACGTCACTGTATCCAGGTGCTAAGGAAAAAACCGGGAGACGAAATTCTTTTTACCGATGGTGCCGGGAGTATTTATAACGGAAGAATTATTTCTGCAGGAAAAAAGGAGTTCTTGGCGCAAATCATGTCCAGTGAAGAGCAAAAAAAAGAATTGACGAACGATTTGCACGTTGCCATTGCACCGACTAAAAACATAGATCGGTTTGAGTGGTTTTTGGAAAAGGCAACTGAAATGGGGATTGCTGAAATCACCCCTGTCATCTGTAAAAATTCAGAACGCCGTAGAATTCGACCCGAACGCCTTGAGAAGATTTTGTTATCAGCGATGAAACAATCCTTTCGTTCGTTCTTGCCAACATTAAACCCTTTGGTTCAATATGAGGAATTTATCAGGAGCATCGAAACAGGAACAGAACTTGATCGTTTTATTGCTCATTGCCACGCGGACAATTTGCCTCATCTGTTTCACAACAGTCAAAGTAACAAAAGCGTTTTGGTAATGATAGGCCCTGAAGGCGACTTCGATTTGCAAGAAATTGAAATGGCAAGAAAAAGTGGTTTTGTTCCCGTTTCGCTAGGGCCATCCCGTTTAAGAACCGAAACAGCTGGGATAGCGGCGGTCCACATTATTAATTTAAAAAACCAGTTAGGCACTTAGCGAACTGGCAGTGTCAATAACTATTGAAACTTCATTTTATGAGAATTTTATTGTTCTTGTTCTTTATGATCCCTTCTTTCGGGAGTGATGCTCCACTCAAACTTGCTTTATTAAAATACAATGGGGGAGGGGATTGGTATGCCAACCCGACTGCTTTGCCGAACCTTGCCAAGTTTTGCAACAAAGAACTGGGGACCAGTTTCGATGCTGATTATGCAACCGTAGAAGTGGGCTCAGCAGAATTGTTCAACTATCCGTTTGTTCACATGACTGGTCATGGCAATGTTGTTTTCTCCGATGCCGAGGCTGAGAACCTTCGCAACTATTTGATCGGCGGCGGATTCTTGCACATTGACGATAATTACGGCATGGATAAATATGTAAGGCTGGCTATGCAAAAAGTATTTCCAGAACAAGAATTGATTGAGTTACCTTTCGAACATGAAGTATACAAACAGTCCTTTGAATTCAAAAATGGATTGCCCAAAATTCATGTTCACGATGACAATCCAGCCCAGGGATTCGGCTATTTTTGGGAAGGCAGGCTGGTCTGTTTCTACAGCTATGAAAGTGACCTCGGAGACGGGTGGGAAGACCCGGACGTACATAAGGATACAGAAGAAAAAAGAAGAAAGGCTTTACAGATGGGAGCAAATTTGATCCAGTTTGCTTTCGAAAATTAACTACAGTCCGCAAGTGGAATCTACTGTCTGACTTTCCATTTCTTTTGTTTGGAACCCAGCTCACTTTTTTTAGGAACCGGGTCATGACCGCCGTCCGCCCAGGGATGGCAACGTAACAGGCGCATGGTTCCCATCCAAATACCTCTGAAGACACCCCATTCCTGAATGGCATCTATCATGTATTGGGAACAGGTAGGGTGATAACAGCAACTTGGAGGAGTGAATGGAGAAATACATTTCTGATAAAATCTCACCGGAAGGATAAAAATGTTTTTTACAAACTGTTTCATTCTTAAATTTTTCAAAAAAGCTTAACAAGCATTCGGCCTTTATTAACAGCACAACCGAAGGCAAGTTTCTGAAATTTGCAACAGTTATCGGAAACCGAAGACGAATTTCCTCGTTCCCGTATGAAAAATATGATTCTATCTTACATTCGCACCTTGATTCTAACTGGCTCTGATTTGTTTCCTTTTTAGCAACTTAGAGCATTCGAAAAATTACTAAGCATGACTATTTATACCCTGCTGACTTACATAGGAATTACTGCCGCCATCCTTACGGCTTTGGTTGGATTTTTATACAAAGGCCACAAAAACTGGATCATGACCTACCTGCAGAATTTCTGTGGGGCGCTCTTTATTTTCTCTGGTTATGTGAAGGCGGTCGACCCCATGGGCACGGCATTCAAAATGGAGCAGTATTTCGCTGAATTCTTTTACACCTTCAATGAAACGGCGATGTCATTTATCGCGCCGATGTTTCCCTGGATGGCCGAATATTCAATCGCTATTTCGGTGGGGATGATTGTATTCGAAATCGTTTTGGGCGTCATGCTGATCTTAGGGTCACGACCCAAGTTGACGGCCTGGGCTTTCTTGTTGTTGGTGGTTTTTTTCACTATCCTTACAGGTTTTACCTACCTGACAGGTTACGTGCCAAGCGGTGTTAACTTTTTTGAATTTGGCAAATGGGGCGAATGGATCGAAACAAATATGCGGGTGACGGATTGTGGCTGTTTTGGTGATTTTATCAAATTAAAACCCAAGACTTCGTTCTTTAAAGATGTCTTTTTGCTGTTCCCTTCTTTTTTCTTTGTGTTTAGGCACAAGGATATGCACCGCCTGTTCACTTCAAACATCCGGGCAATAATTATTGCTGTTTCTACAATTGCTTGTTTGGTATTCTGTTTCCGGAATTACGTTTGGGACGAGCCCATTCAGGATTTTCGTCCGTTCCATGCGGGAGCAGATGTTCGCAATGAAAAAATCGAAGAAGCCGAAAAATTCGATTTCGCCAACAAGGTTACGGCTTACAATTTAACCAATAAGAGTTCTGGTGAATCAACAACTTTGCTCATAGCAGATTACCTTAAGCGTTATAAGGAATTTCCGAAAGAAGAATGGGAATTGGAGCAAGTAAAAGGCAACCCTCCTTACGAGCCATCCAAAATAAGCGATTTTGAGATCGAGGACCTTGAAGGAAACAGTAAAACAGATGAGATCCTGGGGAATACTGATTATTCCTTTATGGTGCTTTCCTATAAGTTGAAACCGTTAAAAGAAAAATCGCAAACAACCATTTCTATTCCGGATACTTTGTGGACTTACGATACAGTTTTGGTAGACGGAATGGAGGAGCCACAAATCGTTAAAGGAGTTGACAAAATCTCCCAGAAAAGTATTACAAAGGAGGTTACCGTTTTTGAAACTGACTTTGTTGATCGTTTTCAAAGCGTCATCAACCCGGTGGTGGATGCTGCTGACCAGGCGGGCTTCAATGTTTTTGGCGTTACGGCCCCAAATTCACCAGATGTCATTGATGATTTTCGACATGCCACACAAAGTGCCTATCCATTCTACACCGCCGATGATTTACTGATCAAAACCATACAAAGATCCAATCCGGGGCTTGTGTTGTGGAAAGACGGCAAGGTCATTCAAAAATGGCACTTCAAGAAATTGCCCTCTTTTTCGGAGATTCAGTCGGCTTATATGAAGTAGCAAACATAAACCCAGATTTGAAATAATTATTTGTTCGAATCTGGGTTTATAATTTGTTTTTATATTACAAATGCATTTATTTGCAACTGTAACCAAAAAATGTAGATATCGCCGATGGTTGCCGCCCACACATATGGACTGGATTTCCTGAAAACCTGGCGAAAAAAAGAATTTTTGAAAATATGCTCAGTAGAAGAAACATCCGCATAAAAGTAATGCAGGTGCTCTATGCCATGAACCGTGACAAGGCTCTTAATAAACACAAGGCCCTTGTTCAGTACAACAACAACATCAACCAGTCCTACAACCTCTATCTTTTCAATCTTATCCAGCTCATCAAGGTTGCCGAGTATTCCCAGACGGTAAAGCGGAAAATCAAAGAAAAATTAAGGCCTACCGAAAAAGATTTAGCTTTCAGACCTATTCTCGCAGATAATGAATTGATCCAGTCTTTGAAGAAAAACCAAGGATTGCAGAACGAAATTCGTGTGCATAAAAAGCGCGAAAAGCTTTCCGAAGATAACATGCGTTTGCTGTACAGAGAATTTGAGAAAGCAGAAGAATACCAGGATTATTTAAAATCTGATCAACTTAAAGTTGAAGATCATCGTAAGATCTTGCTCTTGCTTTTTAAGACCATGATCAGCAACGAAGTTTTTGAAGATGTCTTGGACGAAAATTACCTGTTTTGGGACGATGATAAATCCCTGGTGGTGGGAGCCATGAAAAAGACCATCAAGGCCCTGCCCAATGACGAACCGTTTTATGAAGCTTTTAAACCTACCTTTGACACAGTAAAAGAATTCGGAGAGGTGTTGTTGAACAAGGTAAATGATGACAGCAAAGAGTTGTTTGATATTATTGAGCCGACCTTGAAGAACTGGGACGCAGAAAGGGTAGCAGTTATCGATATGATCCTTTTGAAGATGGCAGTCTGTGAGTTGATCAATTTTCCGACGATCCCAACCAAAGTAACGCTCAACGAGTTTGTTGAAATTTCGAAATTGTACAGTACCGATAAGAGTAAGGATTTTATCAATGGAATTCTGGATCGCCTGCTGAAAAAACTTGAAAAAGAAGGCAAAGTCATCAAAGAAGGTAGAGGGTTGATCCAATAACAATAATTAAAAATCACTTTCTGAAGGGCCTATTTGAAAGTGATCTTATTCAGAGCATCCTTTTTTGCATTTTACATATTTGTGCAAAATTTTATTATGATTGCTCTTAGCAGCGTTCTATTTTTCATTTCACTATACAAAGACTAAACAAAATGAGAATCAAACACTTGCTACTCACCTTCTTTTTATTTGCTGTTTCCACTACGATTTTTGCTCAAACCGAATTCAAAAGAGACGCAATCACCTGGCGCTGGAGCTGGACCAATTTTCAGTTTCCAATTACCGATGATCTCAGCGGAAACGATTACACTACCGGCGGCGAACTGACTTACAGCCGCTATCTAAACCGTTGGCTCAACCTGGCTGCACCCTTTAGAATCAGCAGAGCTGAACTTCCGCTTGATGATGCTGGCAACTTTTTGGAAAGTGACATGATCGTCAGTTTAGATGCCCTTCTTCATTTTAATATAATCAAATCTGGGAGCGTCGTCAACCCATATCTTTTAGGAGGTGCGGGATTGATGATGGAGGTGGAAAATGATGAAAAAATAAACCCTGAATTCCCATTTGGAGTGGGGATTAATTTACGTGTTGCACAAGGATTTTATATTTCTGGAGAAACGTCCTATCGTTTTGATTTGAACGATAACAGGAACCAACTGACGCATGCCCTGGGCATTAAATTCGATTTAGGAAAAGGAGAACCGGAACCGGAGATAACCGATAAAGACAAAGATGGAATCCCGGATGATGAGGACCAATGCCCTGATGAACCAGGTAGTACTGCCCTTTTGGGATGTCCTGACACCGATGGTGACGGGATTGCCGACAGAGTCGACAACTGTCCTAACGAGAATGGTTTGGCGGCATTGGGAGGTTGCCCCGATGACGATGGAGATGAGGTGCCGAATCATTTGGATGAATGTCCAACTGTAAAAGGTTTGAAAGATAACAAGGGCTGCCCTGACGATGACACTGATGGGGACGGAATAAAAAATGACGTAGATAAATGCCCGGATACGCCTGGCACTGAATTTACAAGCGGCTGCCCTGATTTAGACAGCGATGGGATAGCGGACGCAGATGACCTTTGTCCTTCTCAATCTGGATTGCCGGAAAATAAGGGGTGCCCGGATACTGATGGCGATGGGGTTGCCGATCCTTTTGATAAATGTCCTAATACTGCAGGTACTGAATCAAATTCTGGCTGCCCGGAATTAAAACCTGAAGAAAAAGAAGTGCTTGAGTTTGCAATGCGAGCAGTACAATTTGAAACAGGCAGTGCCAGATTGAAACCCTCTTCTAATGATGTGCTAAATCAAATTGCGGACATTTTAAAGAACTATCCCGAACAGAAACTTAAAATCAGTGGGCATACAGATAGTATTGGCTCGGCTGAAGCTAACATGGAATTATCAAAACGACGTGCCAAAGCGTGTTACGATTATTTGGTCAAGGCAGGTATCGCTGCCCAAAGGATAACCCATGAAGGTTTCGGAGAAACCTTGCCAATAGAAGACAACCGCTTTGCACCGGGTAGAGAAAAGAACAGGCGAGTAGAATTTGAAATCTATGTTGAATGATTTGTGTCCTTCACAATAATCAAAAAAGACCTGACAATCGATCAATGATTGTCAGGTCCGGTTAATGTTTGTACAAAGTTGTTTGTCGTTTTGTCTGATTTAAATAGTCGCTAGTTATAATTCTTTATGGATCGGAGTCGATGTCAGTTTCCATTGTTTCCACTTGAGATTCCCCCAACTTTTCCAGCATTTGATTTCTTACTTCAAAAAATGCTGGCAAAACATTTTCAGGGAGCGGTTTAGGAGCTGGCAAGTTTTCCCTGAGGTGATTTACCTGTTTGCCATTCTTCCAAAACCTGAAACAGACATGAGGGCCGGTTGCTAATCCCGAACTCCCGACATAACCTATCACTTCTCCTTGGGCTACCTGTGATCCCCGCTTGATGTTCCTGGCATATTTTGACATGTGTAGGTATTGGGTTTGATAAACCTCATCGTGTCTGATCTTAATATAGCGCCCATTGCCCTTGGTATATCCTTTCTCCGTTACTACTCCATTGCCGACGGCATAAATAGGCGTCCCGTACGGAGCAGCATAATCAGTTCCTAAATGAGGGCGAACCCGCTTAAGGATCGGGTGGAAACGACGTTTATTGTACCGGGAAGAAATCCGGGTGTATTTCACAGGGGCTTTAAGAAAATTGCTTTCAATAGCCCTTCCTTCCAAGTCATAGAATCCTTTGTATTCACCCTGGTTAAACCAAATGGCAAATGAGGGTTTGCCTTCTCTGTTGTAGTATGCGGCATACACCTGGCCAACTCCTACTTCTTCTCCATCAATGAATTTTTTATCGTAGACCATTTTGAAACGATCCCCTTTCTGGGTATGACTGAAATCCACACTCCATTGCAAGGCATCTTCCATCTTGGCGGCAGCTTCAAAACTGATGCCCTGACTGGTCAGTGTTTCCCAAAGGGAAGACTGAATTTCTCCCTCTACGTGGGTCTCTTCAATTTCAATGGGCTTTTCGACTCTTTTAACTTCATTGCCTTGATGTAAATCAAAAACTACATACTCGTACACATTTGGTTGAAATACAAAATGTAGCGGCTGGCAGCTTTCCTTATTTGAAAAAATGGCATAAGGTTTCTTTACCCGAAATTCACTGGAAACATTAAAAATGCCTTTGCTTTTCTCTACCAATTTTTGAATGGTAGGATAATTCACACCAGCTCTGGTGAGCAAAGCCCCGATAGTTTCATTTTGTTGAACCAGGCTTTCGGTAACTTGAAAAGCTTCCTGGACGAAACCGTATTTATAGGTTGGAATCGCAACCGGGAAATCACCCAGTTGAACCTGTGTTTCGGCAGGGCCAAGATTTAAAAAGGAAGATTTTAATACTGTAACCTCGTTTGATGATGGAATGAATAGAGTGCCGATAAGGCAAATAAGTCCACCAATTATGGCATACGAACGTTTGTTGACCGAGAATTTGAATGGGCCTTTTTTCATGTTAATCCTGTGTTGTTCCCTGTTCACTTTGATCATATTTTGTTAAACAATGATTGTTGTTAACTTAAATGGAGATTTAAATGTGCAACAACAAGCAGCGTACAATAATGATTTGTACTCCACAATTTTTCAGACAGACCATTTAATGTTCAGCAAGTTAGAATTCCAATTATTTGAATGGGGTCTTTAAGAGCATAATTGGATATGGTGGGCAAAAATTTTCTCTCTTTTATGAGAATTTCACGATTTATTGGGCGCAAATATAACGTTACGGTTCAAATATAGCATAAAGATAAATGTTAAATTTAAACCAATATTATCTTTCCAAAACTATAGTTTATAAAACGTTATTCTGCTTTTTCTTTATTCTGAAAAAGAGTTCGTTTCCAGACCTTGGCAGAATAGAATTTGGCGACATCTCCATCTCTAAAATTTCAAAATAGGGTGAAAAAAGCGAAAGATACTCGCTTTTGTTTCCTCCGAAAGGAGGACCAGGCCGGTCAAATCGACTTGCAAACAACAATCCTATTACGTGCCCCTCCTCGTTTAATAATTGATTAATCTTCTCAACATATTTCTCTCGCTGGACTGGTTGCAATGCACAAAAAAACGTCTGCTCTATGATCAGGTCAAAACTTTCTGTTAAAGAAAAAAAATCAGCAATTAAGATCTGCGACCTTGGAAAATCTGGACATTTTTCCAACAGGTGGACAAAAGCCTCCTCGGCCCAGTCGCAAACGAAGACATTTACAAATCCATTTTCGTACAGATAGGCTGCCTCATATGCTCTTCCTGCCCCAGGAATCAGTATCTTTACAGCTTTATCTGTAATCCTATCAATGTAATCTTTTAAAGGAGAAGAAATATAGCCAATGTCCCAAGGAGTATTGTTTGAGCGATATCTTTCGTTCCAGTAGTTTTTATCTAAGTCCATAATGAAAAAAGGATTTCTGTTTTTGAAACATGAAACAGAAATCCTTGTTTTTTGATCAAACAAAAAGATTATTGTACGTAGACTTTTTGGTCCTTATTTAATTTACTGTTTTTGTCCAATCCGTTTAGCTCCCTGATTCTGTCTACTGTAGTATCATATTGGCGGGCAATGGCAAATAATGATTCCCCTGATTTGACCCGGTGCACTTTAATTGGCCTGAAATATACATCTGGGTTGCCTCGCGAGGTCAGTCTTTCGGTTTCAACGGATTCGAATGGTTGTGGAATATCAGAAGGAACTCCTTCCGTATTCGGGCAATCGCAATCACTGGTAAAGACCTTCTGGCCAGCATAAACTCTTTCAAAAGTGCCAAGGCTGTTCATCTGGCGAAACCGCTTTTCTGTGTAACCATACATGGCAGCCAACTGGCTAACCGTTTCGTTTGGCTTGACGATATGATACTTGTTTTGGTCAATGGTTTTGTTGGTCGTAGTACTCCCGGTAGGTTGGGAAGGAGTGGCTTGGTTGCTCACTTGTGAAATTATCAATTCCTGGCAAATACTGATCGTATTATTTTTACCAATACCATTCATGGTTTTCAGTTGATCAACGGACAAACCATATCTTCTTGAAATGCTGTATAACGTCTCTCCTTTTAAGACCACGTGTACTCCTGCTCTTGACGGGGGAGGGCAGGGACCCGAGTTATATGATACTGGAATCTCACCACCTTTATCGGTAAACTGATCATAAGCGGGTGAGGTGACAGGAATGGTTTCATTGTAACTAACCGGCTTGGTGAATGTCTCATCTTCCACCTCAGGGCATTTAGCTGTCAAATAATCTACAAAGTCAGTATCATTAATTCTGTTCAGCTTAAGGGAATTTGTAATGGCAGTTGCATCTGGTGCGGACCTTTTATTGATGACACCCAAAGCAGGGATTATCGTATATTCTTTAAAGCTTTCAGTTTGCAGATCATTTTTCTTTCTGATTATGTAACCTGTTTCACAATGGTACTTGATGGTACCTTCCAGAAAGACCTCCTTGGTGGATGCAGGAGTTGCCAGGTTCCTGTTTGAATATAGTCGGTCCCAGTCCAGAACAAAATCCGCATCAGCCATCGTAACCTCAAGAGTGGTGTTAGTTTCAGCAATAAAAGTCGCTTTTTCAACTGGTGAAACATGATAATGGGTTGGGCTCTTCCGTACAATGTAAATTTTGACAGTGCTGTTATTGACGGCGAGCGTCATCGCTTTATCGAAAGGAAGGGAAGCACAGCTAATCATTTTTGCGGGCAATGTCTGTATCCATTTGACTTGTTCTTTTCCAATGTCCAATTGTGTTGTGGAACCATCGTTGAGCTTCGAGGTATAGACGACATAAGGTGACTTGTCGATATCTGTAACAAATTCATATCGGTCAAGACAATCGGAGTCCAATTGCACGTAATAAGACTGACTGTGTATAATTGTTGCCGAGAAGAACAAAGAAAGTAGGACTGGGATAAATCGTGTCATTTTCTCTTAGGATTTTAATGAAGGAAAAATCTGTTAGTTTTGTTTGTTTGAGCAAAGTAACTAAATAACTCCGTCAATATCAAGCTGTTAAGCACTTTCATTGTGATTGAATAGGCCATGCAAAAATCTTGCAATTTAATTGAGGAGCATTGTTATCAAAAATAAATTCATTCCCTTGTGTTTGCTTTCTTTCCACAACACACTTTAAAGTAATGAGAATTTTACATAAGATTAAGGTCATTTAACAAACATAAATCCCTATGCTCTGTTGAGTTTTGTACAATCAGCAAAACATCATTTTATGGATTTACGACAAATGAAACTGGCGCTTACTGTTGATCTGATGAACCTGTCTCAATCCCAGGACTTGGTCAAGTTCGTCACCAACAAAATGCATGATTATTCTTCTGAAATAGGGCACTTACAGGAGATCACTGAATCAAGTCCATCGCAATTGAGAGATCAATTGGAATCTCAAACATTCAACCTGCAATTTGAAAACTGTATCCTTCAATTAGACGTCGTAGGGGATCGTTTAAAAAACCAAGAGTATTTACAAAATTTTAACCTTATCGATATTCATAATAATTAAGGATCAAACTGCTCTGGTATAAATATCATTAGTCTATCTGAACGCTGCGATTTACGTCTCCCAATTTCACACCCACCATATTTACATTCTTTTCGTCTTCAATTATATTGTTGAAATTCATTATTTCAGGGAATAAAGTTGCAAATGGATTCAACGTGTTAGGAAAGTCAAAATGTTGATCAATGAACCGCCAGGATTCGTTGGAAGGAAACTCGGAATTAATTTGAAGAATCAATTTTCTGATGGTTACCAGATCTGACGTAGTTACGGTGTTGGTGTTATTTACATCGGCCGCAATAATATCATATGGATTATCAAGTAATTGAAGACCGAGAATATGTTTACGGATCAATACAATGTCATAAGTAGTGACTCCATTTAAGGGGGCTCCCGTTTTGCTCGCAGCCAAAGAAATATCATCTCCAAGTGAAGCTTCGATTTGGTAGAAACCCAGACTGTCCGTAAGTGTCTGATCTGAACCGCTATTTAGACTTATTGTAACATTTGGAATAGGAACTCCAGCTGAAGATTCGACTGTCCCGCTAATCAAGGGCAGGCCGGCACAAACTCCATCATTGTCTTGTATGGTGATATCAGTTATACAAAAATCCTGATTGCCCGATTCGTCCGTCAACCACACGTTGACCTCAAAGAATCCTAACGTCGAGCAATCAAATATCATAGTGGAATCATTTGGATCTATTGAGAACGAAAAAACCAATTCACCGGGACAGTTGTCAAAGCTGCCATCATTAAAAACTTCAGCATTTACAACCAAAATAGAATCTGCCTCCATTTCAACGATTAAGCCATCTTTACAAAATGGGGTCGGTTTTTTACAGTCCCTGACCTCAACCTGTGTTGCACAAATTCCCCTGTTTCCGCAATTGTCATCTACCTCGTAGATCATGTCATATATACCGAGCGGAACATCCGTGAATGGACCCAAGCCTGTTCCCAGGTCTCCTGAAGCTGAATAGGAAAGTTCAATTCCGCAGTCCTGGACATCGGGGGTTGGCAATGTGAATATTGCCACACAACTGGTATCCTCCACACATATTTCGATCAAAGGCTGGCAATTTACAACAGGTGCTGTTTCATCAGTCACGCTAATGTTTTGTTGGTAAACGACTATTCCATCTGGTTGGGAACCAAACTGGAAAGATTGCTGGCTGAAGTTACCAGTATTTAAGCCATCTTTAAAAAGCCGAGGGTGAAGAATTTGGTCGTAATTCAGGTCAAATCCAAGTTCAGCTTCGCTGCTCTCGACCAAAACATTTTCAACATCACCTTCAATAAGACACCAGTTTATCGCCGTCCAGGTTCGAACTATTTTGAAACAAACATCAGGTACAACGGTAAATATTTCGTCTTCGTAACTGACAGCAATCAGTTCGCAGTTTTCATAAAAAATGGTCGGTTCACTTATCGGAGGAATCTGCTCCCCACAGTCAACATGCACATCTTCTGGAAACTCCACCAACCAGTCTGAATAGTGATTGACTTCTATCGTTTGCGTACATGAAATTTCTAAATTTCCACCTGGGTCAGTCACTCGCCAATTCCTTATAATGTTTCCTGCTAAACATTGGTTGAGGTTGATTTCAAATGAATTTTCCAAATAAATCAGTTGGCAGTTGTCTTCAAATTCAGGTAGCCCGAACTGTTCCAGAACACTGTCCTGACCCTCATGCAAGGGCAGTTCCAAAAAGTTTTGATAAAACTGACAATCAATAATTTGAGCTTGTGGACAAGAAATCAATTTAGGAGGAAGCTTTTCTTCGACTTCTATTAATACCATACAATCATTTACATTTCCTGCGCAATCAACGGCCCTGAAAATGACTTGAACAGAATCACCTACATCCTCGCAACACAAGATCACTGAGTCTTGAAATATGGTGTCAAGGTCGTTGCATAAATGATTCATCCGCCTGACTAAAAAACTGTCCAGACAACAATTGTCATAACTGCCGTCATCTAGTACAGCTGCTGGGACAGCAGTAGTACCATCGATCCCCAAGGATACATTGGTCAGCTCATCGCAAATAGCCACTGGAGCTGTCTGGTCTGCCACTGTAACAGTGACTTGAATCGTGTCAATATTGTTACATTCGTCTCTTGCCTCGTATATAATTTGATGGTTTCCAATTGGCAGTCCAGGCAAAGGAATGAACCCTCCATTTTTTGCATCTCCGTTTAAATAAATGGCTTCGCCAATGCCGGTCAGAATACGTAGTGTTACGTTGTGGCAGTCATCAATTAAGGTAGGCGGTAAAAGCAAATCAGTTGATCCACAATCTTCATTTATGGCTGATCCGATATTTGCGTTAATTGTGAAAGGGGCACGTTCGACTATCGGTGGTTCCTGGTCTTCGACTTTTATGAGTTGGACATTGTCCTTACCATCAATATCAACCGTTATTATTTCATTGGTACACCAGTTGATGACGGTCCATGTCCTAACGATGGTAAACGTTTCTCCGCAATCAGAATCGAATATAAAATCGCTATGCACTATATTAAAAGGACAATAGTTTCCTTCGGCAACATCAGGAATGCCAGAACCGGTAGAAAACAAGCTACTTGTTACTTTTTTTGCATCGACGATATTTGGGAAAGAATTATAATGGGTACAGGACCAGATTGTATCATTTGGAAAAGATGGTAGTACCGGCGGAGTGATAGTGATGATTTGTTGACAGATATCAGATTCATTGTCACTTGCATCAATTGCGACAAATGTTTGGGTGATGATTACTTCCGAGCAAGGGTTGTCATTATCAATATTTTCAGAAAGCTTAATTACTTGAGTTCCAGGATCACAATTGTCAGAAGCGCTCGGAACAGTCAAAGACGCAGGATTTTCAAAACAAGTTAGTTGATGATCGCTGCAGGAAAGAGAAGGGGCCCATTTATCTTCAACAACAGCTTTTCCCCAGCAAGATAGTTCGGTCGGTAAATGAATCGCAATAATATAAAGGGTGTCGCCAATAGAAGCCCCGTTAACTGGCATATCGAGAGGCAGGCCAGTAGGGTCGAGTACTTCAACCTCAAAATCACTTGGGTCACCTATGTGGCCCTCCACAATCATATCTGCAATTATAACTGCTTCACAGTTCTCGTCCAATGAAATCTGAACCAAGTCGTTGCAAGTAAGACTTGTATCTAAAGCGGTACCTAACCAACTATTGTTATTTGCAAAAGACGGGAACGTAATTGCTAATAAGCTTAGCATTACAACTAAACAATTCAAGGAGTGGTTAATGATCTTCATGGTTTATCGGTAAGAAGCGGATGAAGAGAGCATCAAATCCTACTGCTTACTGATTGATTATAATTTTCTGAAAACCAATGAGGTTTTTCAGCTAATGGGATTTTTCAAAAAGTATTTGTTGAGTATCAAATTGTGATTGTGTGATTGCTGATCGACAAAACTGAAAGACGGTCAGAATAGAGTTGCGATTCAACTGTTGGTTGTTTATTTAACTAAGGAATGTCGATTTTGGGAAAAACTTCGCAACACGCAAATCTACTAAAAGATGACATTCCATTCAAATATTAAAATTTATTGTCAAACAAACAGTCAAATACAAGGGGGGAAGACATATATAATATTTACGAATAAAAAAACCTTGCCAAGAAAGGTCATTTTTGGCAAGGCTCTTTTGTTGCTGGGACAACACTCACTGTAACGTCATATTATGGGTTTCGAATGGTTATGTCTCCAAAGGAAATTTTGATGGTGATGTTGGATTTTCCCATTTGCGAAGAGAAGATGGCTTTTTTCAACTGATTGGTGTTCTCAAGAAAGTTCAACTTCAAATCATTCGGTGCCAGGATTTCCCCATAATGAGCAGTTAAAGTATAGCCATAATATTTGGGCTCGGGGTCAAAGAAAAACACATCCGATTTTTCTGCATTGATGTTCATGGTCAATAGCTCTGGACTTGGATTAGTAAAAAATTTCATGACACCATATTGAGCGTTGATATTCCAGTTTCCTTTGATTTCTTTTAATGTGATATCAGAACGGCGGGTCGTCAGATTCACATCCCCATCAATTTTATTACCGGTAATGTCACCAAACCTTGAGTTTACCCCGATGGAACCACGCAAGTTTTCTAACAAGACTTTTGAGAATTCGCTATGGATTTTAAGAGAGTTGGTCAAGTTGCTCACATTGGTGAGCCCAAAATTATTTTTCAAATAAACCGGACAATCGGCCGGTAATGTGATGGTGTAGATGGCTTTAAGCTCTGATTCCGGTTTCTTGTTTTTCTTTGATAAATAGTTTCTGAAATAGAGATCGTTGCCATGCTGTTCGGCCGAATAGGTCATGAGTTCGAGATCTTTTTCAGCCGTCCTTTTTTCTGGGTGTTTCGCAATGAGCTCAGTCAGGACCATGACCTCATTCTTATCCCAGGTTTCTACTTTGATCTCTGCTTTTTCACCTTCGATATTGACTTCAATTCCATTTTCGTAGGGAAATGTCTTCTCAATGTGCTTTGATACCACATGCAACATCGTCTGCGAATAAATGGAGGTAGAAATTAGGCAAATGAGAACCGGCGATATTTTAAATAAGAATTTCATTTTCTGTATAAATAGTTGACTGCCAGGCATCACAATTAAATAAATTTAATCAAATCGGCATTTTAGTTCATGAAATTAAATCAACATGACCATCATTTTCTTGAACAGGCCAGTGCGCTCCAGTTCTATTTCCTTGATCTGCAAGACGAGGCTGGCATCTGATCCATAATTACCAATGGCGTATTCTAATTCTTCAACAGCAGCGGTTAGTTCTTCAAATTCATTTTGTAATGTTTGAAACTCAGGGTGTTCACAAATGTATTTTTTTGCATCACAGAGTTCTTTGTACAGTTCAAATGCTTCGTCATCTTGATCCCAATCATTTTCTAACAACCGGTTATCAATGGTTTCAGTGGAATAAACAAGTGAAATTTTTTCCTCACCAGATGGAATGGGCGTCAATGGTTGAATGGTGAAATAAGCTGCCAGCAATGCCGCAATTGAAGCCGCGATTGACAAAGGTCGGCGCCATCTCATCGGGACTAACCTGGCTGAACCTTTACTCCTGATTCTTTTGGAAATTTTTTCCCAAACCATTTCCGGCGGTTCATGTTCTGGCAACTCAGCCAGCATTTTCTTTGAAACGAATTCATCCGCTCCCAGTTCAAGCTCCATGTCGATATTTTCCCAGACTGTATCAGGCGGGCTGTACTCTTTCATTGAAGAAAGTTCTTCAATTAATGTTTTTTTATTGATCTCTTTCATTTGTCTACGGTATCAAGGACGGGACAATAATTCCCTTAATTTCTTTTTTGAATAAAACAATTGTGATTTGGAAGTACCTTCTGAAATGCCCAACATTGCTGCCACTTCCTTATGTGTGTAACCTTCGATTTCGACCAGAACAAATACCATTCGATAGCCTTCAGGAAGAGACAAAATGGCTTTTTCCAAATATTCAGTATCAAGGTAATGTCCCCAGTCGACACTAGGCTGCTTGGTCAGGTTGTCAATGTCCTCCAGAAATATCTTCTCTTTGCGTAAATGACTGTATGCCGTTCTTACCACAATGGTTTTGATCCATGCCCCAAGTGTGCTATCTCCGCGAAAGGAAGGCAGCCCCCGGAAAACTTTTACAAAGGCATCCTGCATTACATCGTTGGCAGATTCAAAATCGCCGGTAATTCGATAGGAGAGCGAATACATTGCCTTCTTGTACTTATCGTACAAATTCTTTTGGGCAAGCCTGTCATTCCTTAAGCAGGATTGCACTAATTCTTGCTCGGTCATGCCGATCGGAGATGTCATTGTTGGTTTGATTTCAAAGTTTACAAAGGAAAGAGTTTGGAAAGATGGGATTGGTTGTATGATATATAATGAAAAAAACGATTGTTTTATTGTTTGGCCCCTTGGTCGTCCGAAATATTGGATAAATTGAAAAAAGAGCCATTCCTCCAATGGAATGGCTCTTTTTTCAATCGATATTAGGTCCAAACTATTTTTTTAGAAGGCAAAGCCAACCGTTGCCACAATTCTGGAAGGGTTCTGAGAGAAGGCCACTTCCTCCCCAAAAAAGCGCATGTGGTCGCCAAAGTTATTGATATTGCCCTCATACCTAACATCCAGAAGCAAACGCCGACCAATATCCAACCCTACACCTGCCTGATATCCCATCGTAAAGTCTTTAAAACGCTGGGTATAACCGGTCACTTCCCCCTCTATTTCGGATTTACTTTGAATAAATACGTGACCTACAGGGCCACCTTCAAGCCGTAGTGGGCCAAACTTGGCGCCCAACATCACCGGTATATCAAGGTTTTGGTATTTTTCATTAAGAACTGATGTGACTGCATTGCCCATTTCACCTAATTCAAAGTCTACCGTATTAGAATTGAACAAGGCCTCTGGCTGCAGATAGAAAGTGCTACCTAATGGAGCCCTCATGAATAAACCAATATGATATCCGTATTTGGCCTCTTTGATGGCGAGGTTAAGTCCGTTTTCATTGATAGTTTCTCGATCCAGGTTGGGGGTGCTCAAACCTGCACGTACTCCAAATTTGAATTGGGCCTGACTCAACATTGGGATGAAAAGAAGGGCTATTACCCAGAATGATGATTTTTTCATGATCTTGATTTTTTTAATTTGATTTGCTGATAGAACGATTGAAAAGTCGATTTATGGTACAGCACCGACAGCAAATACCTCCTTATTAACCTGTTTTTAACCTATTCGAATTTTTTGCCAAATAAAACCTTAACAGACTCGTAGCCATTAACATTCTCACACACGGCAATTTATCTAAGTTCAAATTTTTACCTTTGCAGGTACTTCTTATTTGGTCTGTTGATTCAGAATGGACCGACACAATCAATTAATCATTACACTTTGGAATTGAAAGATGTGAAATATGTGGGCAGTTTTCCGACTTTGGCCAAATGCCCGAAGCCCGAAAAGCCTGAGTTTGCTTTTATAGGAAGGTCGAACGTGGGCAAGTCTTCCTTGATAAATATGTTGAGCAACAATCGCAAACTGGCTCATGTGTCCAAGAAACCAGGTAAAACAGAGGCGATCAACTTTTTTGAAGTCAGTGGGCGTTGGTATTTGATCGATTTGCCGGGTTATGGCTACGCTGTTCGCTCAAAAGGTATGCTCAAATCTTTCAAAAAGATGATCTATGATTATTTGGAGAAAAGAAGGTCATTGGTTTGCACTTTTGTTCTGATTGATGTGAACGTACCTCCTCAGAAACGGGATATTGAATTTTTGGATTGGCTGGGTGAGCACGGCGTTCCATTTGTAATCGTTTACACCAAAATAGACAAACTCTCTAAGACCCAGCTTTCGCAAAACGTTCAGGCGATTCAGGAAATATTGGCTGAACATTGGAACGAACTGCCGCAACAATTCTACACCTCCTCTGAAGAAAAAGCAGGACGTGACGAATTGCTCAATTTTATCCTTGAAATTACGGATACGCTGGTTAAATGATCCCTTAAGATCTTAAGACTTATTTTCAAAACCCTTTTCTGCATGAAAGAAGGATCAATTGTTTATCCCCACATTATCCCCGAAATCAATGATTGGCCTATCAATAAATTGCTCGCCGAAAGAAAGACTTTGATCGAGGAATTGGATGAATTCACATTTCGCCGCCTGCAAAAACAATTTGGTGATGAATTGCCCAACATCGTTGCCAAAACGATTTATCTGGAACGCATCCGGATCAAAGAAGAGCCCTGGAAAGTCGACCCACCGAATGAACGGCTCGTTTTCAAAAAATTGAGCAAAAAACTATTGGCTAAATCCCATATGATGTCCCCTGAGGAACAGGTGGCCAATAGTGAGGAGATCCTGCGGGTCATTATTCATAGATATTCTGAGGAAATTGTCGCTACCTTCAAAAAAAGCACTTTCCTTTTTGCCCGACGTTTTTTGACAGTGTTTTTTAACCGGCTGCTTAATTCTGCCGCCGGAAGAAACATGAAACGGATATTTGGCACCAAGCACAAATTGTATGAAAGGCTACTCACCAAAGGGGAAATTGAAAAAGTGAGGAGCCTCATAACCAAAGGCACCGTGGTCATTGTTCCTACACATTCCAGTAACCTCGATTCGATCTTGATTGGCTACGCAATGGATGCCATCATGGGATTACCTTCTTTCTCTTATGGGGCTGGTCTGAACTTGTACAATACGGGGTACACTGCTTATTTTATGAATCGCATTGGAACTTATCGGGTGGACCGGCGGAAGAAAAACCCGGTATATCTGGAAACATTGAAAGGCATGTCCCAATTGTCCATCGAGCACGGAACGAATAGTTTGTTTTTCCCGGGAGGCACCAGGAGTCGTAGCGGTGAACTGGAAAATAAATTAAAAATGGGCCTCATGGGTACCGCGATTCGGGCCCAGCGCAGGTGTTTTCAGCACAACAAGGAAAACAAAGTATTTATTGTACCCTTGATCATCAGTTATCACGTAGTGTTGGAGGCAAAGTTTTTAATTGAACAGCATTTAAAAAGGACTGGAAAAGAAAGATATCTAAAGGCCAGGGATGAATTTTATAGTTTGCGAAAATTGTTAAAATTCGGTTGGAATTTCTTTTCCCAGCCATCTGAAATTACCCTTTCTTTTGGCAAGCCGATGGATGTTCTTGGCAATTTTGTTGACGAAAATGGAGTCAGTTATGATCGTCAGAACAGGGAGATAGATGTAAAAGAATATTTTATGTCAGATGGCAAAGTAGTCGAGGATAACCAGCGCGAGATGGAATATACTAAAATATTGGCCAACCGGATTGTTGAAAGATATTTTAAGGAAAATATAGTATTATCAAGCCATTTAGTCGCATTTGTAGCCTTTATTATTTTGAAAAAAGAAAATGCCAATCTCGACTTGTTTGGTGTATTAAGGTTGCCTCCGGAAGATTTTATTTTCCCGATGGATAAAATGGTGGATTTAATCGAGCAATTAAAATCAATTTTGATTGAAATGAAAAAGAATGGCAGAATTAAATTGTCAGACCAAATTTATTATGATACGGAAAGATTAATTAAAAATGGGGTCAGAAATTTAGGTAAATACCATCCAGAAAAAACGTTGAAATTCAATAAAAAAAATCAATTGGTCAGTCAGGATTTTAAATTGCTTTTCTTTTATCATAATCGTTTAAAAAATTATGACTTAGAAAAACTTATAGTTTGGAGCAAAGTTTCGAAAAAGGAAAAAATGGAATTAGAAGTCGAGATGGAAGCATAATTATATAGAAAAATTAACGCAAACAATTAATTGTTTTTATGAATGAAAAATAATGTCCCTTCAAAAAAGAAAGTACCTTTTCCAGTTAATGGAGGATTTCGGAATTATTTAATGAAATACCACCGAAGTGCGGTACTCCCCATACAATATGAAGACCTGATCAGGTTTCATACTTCCATTACGCTGTATGATCAGGAAGGGGAAGACACACATTGGGAAACGGTTTATTTTCAGGACAGTGAGCAACAGGAAATAAATGCTGCACTCACAAAAATATATTCCATATTAAAGGCGGATGGTGACACCAATGTACTTGAGCATTTGGATGTTGCCAGAATTGACTACTGCCTGTACGGAAATTCCAAGCCGTTTCGAGTAAGGATCATCAACCGATTCAATGACAATTACGATCATTTTTATGTAAAAAGGGCCGATGCCAGCCGAATTTATGGATTAGAGCTGGAGGATATTTTGTCTCCGAATCGGGTCCGGTATTTAGTCGATGGTGACACCTTGATCGAAGAACACATTGCCGGTATTCCAGGAGATGATTTTTTAAACCGCCAGGGTGAGATATCCGAATTTAATAAAATCAGGATAGCCAAGGAATTTATTAAATTTAATGAAAGGTGTTTTGTCCGTTTGTTGGGCGATATGCGCGCATATAATTACGTTGTTGATATAACACCTGACATCGAAGGGAACCAATATCGGATGCGCGCTATTGATTTTGATCAGCAATCCTATGAGGGAAGGAAAAATTTTTATCTGCCCCAATATTTTAAAGAAAACAATCCAATTATTTTTTTAGGGGTCGGGAATATGACCAAGCAGACCGTTCGGCAATACCAGTTGGAAGAACGAAGCCTGATCGCAGCACGAGCCAAATCTGCTGGTTCTCAATTAAATGAATTAATGGAAGTAATGGTAAATGATGAAATTTCTATGCCTAAAAAAGTTGATCAGCTAAAACAGGAATTGGCAGAGCATCATAAAAACGATGTTTTTTTGGGGTGTAAAAATATGGGGGAAATTGTTTTGGCAAATATTCAATTGTTGCTCAAAAAAGATTTTAGGCAAAGTATGGGGAGAGGGAGTTAAAATGGTGGATTGCTGGTTCTCAAATGACTTAACAAGAAAATTGATTTAATTTTTATAAAATGCATGCTACAATTATCGCTGCCCAGGAATTACTAGGGCTTTTAGGAAAAAAAGATGTGGCCATTATTGATTGCAGGTTTACTTTGGCGGATCTGAATCAGGGAAGAAAAGATTATGGCGTTTCTCATATTCCCGGAGCCCATTATGCCCATTTGGATGATGACTTGTCGGGGGAGATCATTCCCGGCAAAACCGGAAGGCATCCATTTCCTGAGATAAATAAATTTGTCAAAAAATGCGGCGCTTGGGGAATTGATGGAAATACACAGGTTGTCGTCTACGACTACGGACATGGCGGCATCGCCGCAAGACTTTGGTTTTTGCTGAAATGGTTGGGCCACGAAAAAGTAGCTGTTCTGGACGGGGGCTGGAAAAATTGGCTTTCACAAAATCTGCCAACATCGGCCATCTTGCCCATAACATCAATTAAAGAATTTCGGCCCCAAGTGAAGAACGACAAACTGGTGGACGTAAAGGCTATGGAAACAATCTCAAAAGACGAAAATTTTTTGATAGTGGATTCTCGTACCGCTCCAAGGTACAGGGGAGAAGCAGAACCTATCGATCCGGTTGCCGGCCACGTTCCGGGTGCAGTTTCCGCACCTTTTTTGGAAAATATCGGATCAAACGGACTTTTTAAAAGCCAAGAAGAACTGAAAGAACGGTTTGCGGAAATCATGAAAAAAGGGACTCCAGAAAAAACGGTTTTTTATTGTGGAAGCGGCGTGACGGCCTGTCATAACTTACTGGCGCTAAGCCATATCGGTATTGATGAGGCCAAATTGTATCCAGGCTCCTGGAGCGAGTGGATCACGGATCCAGCGCGGCCCGTAGAGACCGGTGACTGATGAAAGCTCTAATTCACCTGGAATTTACCTGAATGCCCGGGTGCTGATATTTGTGAGATAATCATCTGACTTTCTGCTTTTTATCGCTCAGAATTTGAGAACTTAAATATATTTCTTCCTCAAGATAAACTACTTATATTTTTCGACTGTTAGCTTTGCGTTTAAAACCAATAACCCTTTAAAGCTGACCGAACAAAATCCAAATTATGTTTATGACTGAAATGCAAGTACAAGCGCCTGACAATATTCAACTGAATACAATAGACGAAGCAATTGCCGACATTAAAGCTGGGAAAGTAATTATCGTTGTGGACGATGAGGATCGGGAAAATGAAGGTGATTTTGTTTGTGCCGCTGAATGTGTCACACCCGAAATCATCAACTTTATGGCTACTCATGGCCGTGGATTGATCTGTACGCCGATCACCCAGAAAAAAGCCAGAGAACTCCGCCTCAACCGCATGGTTTCTGAAAATACAGACCTGCACGGAACAGCGTTTACAGTTTCCATTGATTACAAATTGAAAGGGTGTTCAACCGGTATTTCTGCGTATGACCGTGCCACGGGTATAAAGGCACTCCTGGATGACGAAACAATAGCAGATGATTATGCTCGGCCAGGACACATATTTCCCTTGATAGGCAAAGAAGGCGGAGTGCTTCGGCGGACCGGCCATACGGAGGCAGCACTCGATTTAGCGACAATGGCGGGTTTTGCTCCGGCCGGCGTTTTAGTGGAAATTTTGAATGAAGATGGCACGATGGCCCGGTTGCCACAATTGGCTGAAATTGCGAAAAAATTTGATCTGAAATTAATTTCCATTGAAGATCTGGTAGCCTACCGGATGAATAAGGAAAGACTGGTCAAGGAAGAAGAAAGAATTGAAATTGAGACTCATTACGGATCCTTCGAAATGATTTGTTTTAGAGAGACCAATACCAATCTCCATCATATTGTTTTGAAGAAAGGCTCGTGGAATGTAGATGAAGCTGTTCTTACCCGAGTGCATGCCGGCTCAAACACAGGTGAAATATTTGCCCTGATCCTTAAGCATACTTCAACAGAGTTGCACCGGACTATGCGGGCCATTGAAAAAGAGGGGAGGGGAGCACTTGTGCTGTTGCGCTATCCGGAGGAAAGCAACTTAATCCTTAAAACCATGCGTTCTCTGAAGAACCAACAGGAAAAAGGGAATCCACTGAATCCATTTGTTAACAGAGATACAGAAACCGAACAAAAAGATATTGGGATCGGCTCACAAATAATTCATGACCTCGGCATCCGTAAAATAAGGTTGCTGACCAATAACCCTCGAAAACGGGTGGGCTTGATCGGTTATGGTCTGGAAATAATTGAAAACGTTCCGATCTAAGAATTTTCTAATCAAAAAAATAAATTGAATAAATGATTGCCGTATTATCTCCTGCCAAATCACTTGATTTTACCCCCGTAGATTACCAGCATTTTTCTCAACCTCGTTTATTGGAAATGAGCGAAGAGCTGGTTGGGAATTTGAGGAAAAAAAACTCGAAAAAATTACAGCAGTTAATGGGGGTCAGTGAAAAGATCGCCAATTTAAATGTGGAACGATTCAATAGTTTTTCTCAGCCATTTACACCTGAAAATGCCAAGCCAGCCATGTACGCTTTCAACGGTGATGTTTACACTGGATTGAATGCTGCTGATTTTATGGGCGATGAAATTGATTTTGCACAGAAACATATCCGCATATTATCTGGTCTTTACGGTTTGCTGAAACCGCTTGATTTGATGCAGCCTTACCGTTTGGAAATGGGAACGCCTTTGAAGCACAAGCGTAAAAAGAACCTGTATGAATTTTGGAATAAGACCATTACGGAGTTGATCAACGAAGACCTCGAAGCAGCCGGGAGTAACGTCCTGGTAAATTTAGCTTCGAAAGAATATTTTCGTTCAGTAAAACCTGAGCATCTAAATGGAGAAATCGTCAACATTGATTTTAAGGAAAATAGAAACGGCCTATTAAAAGTCATTTCTTTTAATGCAAAAAAGGCCAGAGGGAAAATGGCCCATTTCATTGTTAAGGAAGGAATAACGGACAAAGAAGGGCTGAAGGATTTAAATGTGGACGGATATATTTTTGATGAAAATCAATCTACTGATTCCAATTACCTATTTATTAAAAACTGAAGGAATTAATGATGATTGATGATTGATGCGAACCAAGGATAAAATGGTGAACGTATTAAAAGAAAGGGGGACGTCCATAACATCGACTCACACTGGATCGTCCCTATATTTT
Source organism: Bacteroidota bacterium (assembly GCA_039819485.1). GTDB lineage: Bacteria > Bacteroidota > Bacteroidia > Chitinophagales > Saprospiraceae > UBA6168. The sequence goes on from JBCBRY010000054.1 coordinate 49,990, forward strand.
GGCTTATTTTTTCCTGCCCAAGACTCGCATCAATCATCAATCATCAATCATCCCCCTGACTCCCTTCCGCCAACCTTTTCAATTCATTTAATTTTACAAGGCATTCCACCGGGGTCATACCATTCACATCCATATCAATTAATATTTCTTTTATTCTGCCAACATTTGGGTCAAATGTTTCAAAAATACTGAGTTGATAGTTGGGAGCTTCGATGTGGGTAGTATCGGCTTTTTTTGATTTTACGGTGGCATTTTGGTCAGTAGGAGATTCGATGTGCTGCGACTCCAGCTGGACCAAAATATCCTTGGCCCTTTCGATGATGCTTTTGGGCATACCGGCCATTTTCGCAACGTGAATTCCAAAACTGTGCTGACTGCCACCAGGAATCAATTTTCTAAGGAAAACCACCTTTTGACCGATCTCTTTTACTGCGACATTAAAGTTTTTTATGCGGGAAAATTTATGGGCCAGTTCATTCAATTCATGATAGTGAGTAGCAAAAAGCGTTTTGGGCTTCAACCCTTTATAATCATGCAAGTATTCAGCGATTGACCAAGCGATGGAGATGCCGTCGTAAGTACTGGTACCGCGTCCAATCTCGTCCAATAAGATCAGGCTACGGTCAGAGATATTATTCATAATACTGGCCGTCTCATTCATTTCTACCATAAAAGTACTCTCGCCACCAGAGAGGTTGTCTGAAGCACCGACCCGGGTAAATACTTTGTCGATCAAACCCATGCGGGCACTTTGCGCCGGCACGTAGCTGCCCATTTGTGCCATTAAAGAGATCAGGGCTGTTTGTCGGAGCAAAGCAGACTTACCGGACATGTTAGGGCCGGTGATGACAATAATCTGCTGTTCTTCATTGTCGAGAAAAACATCATTGGGTACGTAGCTTTCTCCAAGGGGCAGATTTTTTTCAATGACCGGATGCCTGCCATTTCTTATGTCGATAACATGACTTTCATCGATGACCGGGCGGGTATAATTGTTTCTCAACGCTACTTCTGCAAACGCATATAAGCAATCTACCCTTGCAATGATGCCAGCATTATGCTGGATAGGGTGAATATAATCGGCCATTGACAGCACCAGCTGTTCGTATAGATGGGCTTCCAGTTCGCCGATTTTTTCTTCGGCTCCCAGGATTTTAGTTTCGAGTTTCTTTAAGTCATCCGTGATGTATCGCTCGCTGTTGGTCAAAGTCTGCTTGCGCACCCAGTTGTCAGGGATCAGGTCTTTTCCTTTGTATTTATTGGTTACTTCAAGGTAGTATCCAAAGACATTATTAAAACCGATTTTTAAATTGTCGATACCGGTACGCTCTGCTTCAACCTGTTGAATTTCCACCAAAAGCTCTTTGCTGTTGCGAATGGTATTGCGCAGGTCATCCAGTTCTTCGTTGAATCCCTCCGCAATGACATTGCCCTTTGAAGCGAGTGCCGGAGGTTCTTCGACGATCTGTTTTTTAATGGTTTCCTGCAAAGTTTTGCATGGGTTCAGGCCATCCTCCAGTTTTTCAAGATAGGCATTGCCAGAAGTGGAAAGGATGTTTTTTAGGGGCACCGTTGCTTCGAGTGCCTTTCTTAACTGAACCACTTCCCGGGGCTGTATTTTTCCCAAAGGGACCCTTGAAATCAACCGTTCAAGGTCACCCATTTGGCGAATATATTTGACGGTTTCCTGGGCAATTTCATCATTTTTGAGAAAGAAGTCGACGGTTGCATGCCGGTTTTCGATTGCCTTCAGGGAAGTCAGAGGCAGCAAAACCCACTTTTTTAAAAGGCGGCCGCCCATCGGAGAAACTGTCTTGTCCAAAACCGAAATCAGCGGGGTTCCTTCTTCGTGCTGGCTGTAGGTTAATTCGAGGTTTTTGATGGTAAAACGATCGAGCCAGACATATTTCTCCTGATGAATCCTGTTGATGCTGGTAATGTGCTGGAGGTTCTTGTTTTCAGTGGTGGCGATGTAGTGTAAAGCAGCGCCCGCTGCGATCTGTGCAAATAGGAGTTTTTCAACACCAAAACCTTTCAAAGAATTGACTTGGAAATGTCCCAGCAGTTTTTCTCTTGCATAATCTTCGGAGAAAACCCATTCATCCAGAGTGAAAGAATAAAATCGGGTACCGAAATTGGAAGAAAACAAGTCTGCCTTGCTTTTGGCGTACAACACTTCTGAGGGATTGAAACCCTGGAGTAACTTGTCGATGTAGGTCAGGTCACCTTCAGACACCATGAACTCGCCAGTCGAAATATCAAGAAATGCAATCCCGGCATATCCTTTTTTACCAAAATAGACCGAAGCGAGGAAATTATTTGATTTGTGGTCGAGCAGATTGACATCGGTCGTAACACCTGGGGTGACCACTTCTGTAACCCCTCTGCGAACGATCTTTTTCTCTGGAGATGGTTTTTCAAGTTGTTCACAGATCGCCACACGATAACCGGCCCGGACCAGCCTTGGCAAATAAGTGTTAAGGGAGTGGTGAGGGAAGCCTGCGAGTTCAATGTCACTTCCTCCATTGTTGCGGCTGGTGAGTGTGATCGTCAAAGCCTTTGCTGCTTTCACGGCATCTTCTCCGAAAGTCTCATAAAAATCACCCACACGGAACAATAAAATAGCGCTTGGGTGCTGTGCTTTCAACTTAAAATACTGCTGCATCAACGGGGTGACTTTGCCTGTTTTTCCCTTTGATTTTTGACCTTTTACGATTGTTTGACTTCTTCTTGCCAAGGTGAGTTTGTTTTTGGCAAATATAGCAAAGGTGCCAGGCAATTTGGTTTTGATCGCCGGTTGGAGTCGCCCAATGTGGAAAACTTTTAACCCACCTGTTTAATCTCGTATTTCTTCAAGTCAACTTCAAAAGTCAAACATTCATCTAAAAAAGAGCCTAATCGGTGATGGATCAAAGACCTTGTGCGCATTAAAATCATCACGCATGGATCAAACAATACAAGTGTTTCGTCTCTCCAAGAAATTAGATCAATTAAACATCCAACATAACGTGCTTAAAACCCAGTTGGTCTCATTAAAAAAAGAACTTGATTTAATAAAAATCAAAGAGGAATTGCCTCTTCCAATCGAACAAATAAACCCCAAAAAACCGAATATTCCACCCGCCAAACAGGAAGTAAAACAACCTGTCCAAAAACTAAAACCGGAATTGAAAACCAATGAAAAAAAGACTGTTTCAAAAAAAACGTCTGAGGAGCTGGAGCAATATATCGGAGGGAATCTAATCAATAAAATAGGCATTGTCATTTTGTTGATCGGCCTTGGTCTTTTTGTAAAATATGCGGCAGATAAAGGAATGATGCCTCCCACATTGAGAGTAATGATGGGATATGTCGCAGGGCTCGTTTTGTTAGGGTTTTCGTATCGGTTTCGGTTTAAATATGCAAAATACAGTGCCGTTCTGTTCAGTGGGGGAATGTCTGTTTTGTACTTTACAACCTATCTGGGTTATTCGTTTTTTAATCCGCCGGTTTTAGCAATGATGGTTGCTTTTTATTTAATGGTAGCATTCACAGTCCTCACCGTTATCGTTGCAAATCATTTCAAAGCGGAAGTAATTGGAATCATCGGATTGGTGGGAGCTTATGCTATACCACTTTTGGTAAATAATAATTCTGGAAACCTTCCAGTGTTTTTTGGATATATTTCAATAATTAATGCAGGTATATTATTTGTTTCAATCAAAAATGAATGGAAACGAACGATCAATGTGGCATTTAGTATCACCTGGTTGATTTTCTGGTTCATCTACTTGGTAGATAAAGGGAATTTAATAAATGCTCCAATAGCTTTGTATCTTATTGTGGTGAACTTCCTTTTGTTTTACACGACAAATGTTGTAGAAGTACTTATACAAAAAAGCACAAAGGCAAATTCTAAAATATTTTACCTGGCGTGCAATGCTCTATTCTTTTTCATAATTAGTTTAGCAATTGTCGAAGATTTAACCTGGGACCAGCGGTGGTTGGGCACCTGGACATTTTTACAATCAATTCTTCATTTTAGTATCGGTTTTTTCTTGGTAAAAAAATTTGGCCCATCAAAAATTAACTGGTCAATTATATTTTTCGGATTACTTTTTTTTGCGGCTGCGGTACCAATTGAATTTAAACTTAATGGGTTGATCGTCGGTTGGTCGGTTTTAGCTTTAATTCTTTTTTGGCTTTCTAAAAAAAATAACAAGCATATTTTTGAAATACTCAGCTATGTAATTTTTTCAGTGGCAGGTATTTGTTTAGTTTTTGAAGTATCGTCCTATTATTTTTTCGATAATATTTGGGTCAGACCTGTTTTTAATTTGCAATCGTTTTTACTGGTCTTTTTTGCGGTTGTAAGTTGCGGGTTCTATTATTTGAACAATCAATTTAACAGCGAAAAGAGTAAGTATGAAGTTGAGCGATTCCTCGTAGGACTGATACTTTTTTTAGTCTTTTTATTCTTCTTCTGTGAATTGTTTAATTTGTTTAAACCAATAATCTGGGAGTCAAAAGAATTACTGCCCTTGGGCTCGAAAGGGGATGTCCTGCCATTTAGAAGGGCTGTGTTGTTGAGTTATTCCATTCTTTTTGCTACTGTTTTGGGATGGTTAAATTTGAAAAAATTAGGTTTAAAACAAATAGACAACTTGATGATTTATGCTGGAATTGTTTTGCTGGTTTTGTTTTTCGTAATCGGATTAAACGATGTAAATAATTTACGAAATGCATTTATTCAAAATGATGAAAAAAAATACTGGTTATTATTTATAAGGTATTTCGGGTTAGTGGTCTTAATGCCTTTTGTGGTAGTTTTCGGAAAATATTTTAAGGCAGAAGTATCTCAGAATGAAGGGAAAGAATATTGGCCCCTGATTTTAAGTTTTGCGTTAATCTATATTTTAAGTCATGAAGTCGTCACCTTGATTTATTTATGGGCCGGGTCAACCGGAGTTCCCCTGGCAACCAGGGAAGGACTTAGCATTTTATGGGGCGTTTCTTCTTTTGGCCTGGTTGGTTGGGGAATTAAGGAAAAAGACAAGGTGTTCAGGATTGTAGGTATTTTACTGTTTGGTATCACGATCGGTAAAGTTTTTTTCTTCGATTTATCCGGGCTGTCTGTGATGAGCCGAATTGGTTTGTTTATTGGGTTGGGAACGTTGTTATTGATGACCTCTTATTTGTATCAGAAATATGTAATTGCAAAAGAAATCACGTATTTAAAAAAAGTGAAAGAAGAAAGCAATCAGGAATGATTATGTTTGCACATATTGATTGGAAAAAAAGTCATCAAATTTTAAGGAATGGAAAGACCAAAGTGGTTAAAACGATTGGAACGGGAAAGCTGGCAGGCTGAATTAATTGTTTCGGGGGCAGCGATCTTTGGCTCCCTTCAATTGCCCGGACTACTTAAAAACCTGATTGAATTGAGTTTGATCTGGATTCCGGAAAGCATACACTTAGGTGTCTACATGCTTTTTATTTATTTGTTTTTTGCAGCGGATGTTTTAATTGTATGTCTGATTGTTCATTTTGTAGCACGCTCACTCTGGATAGGATTTATAGGGCTAAATTCTGTTTTTCCAAAAGGAATTATTCCTCAATCAAACACTTATTCCGCGCACTTCATGGAACAAGTAATAAAAGACTTTCCACATGACATGCGCCATATAACCGACCTTGATAAATTCTGTAGTGTCATCTTTGCATTGTGCGCCTATTTGATCATGACTTTTATGGCAATTACCATTGACATTTTTGTTTTATTGATCATCTTTTTTGCATTCTCTGAATTTTTACCAGAAAATTATGCGTTTGTAACATTGGTTCTTTTTATAGTGTTAATAACATTGGCAAGTTGTACTACCCTGGTGATGAATTCAAAAATGTTGAGAGAGAAAACCTGGGTTAAAAAGTATCATTATCGGTTTTATACAGTCACTACCAAAATTGCTTTAAACATATTTAGAAAGCCCATTGGCAGACTGTCTTTCACGTTCATGTCTAATTTAAAAATGAAAAACTTTGTGGGATG
>JBCBRY010000055.1:0-54509 GCA_039819485.1 Bacteroidota bacterium
ATTTCCCCCTTTGGAGAGGGTTAGGGGGAGGATTTTCAGGCATAAATTATCAATGTTGAGTTTTGTCCTGTACTTAGTAATTGAAATTAAAATGAAAATAATAATTAAAAAATATAGCGGTCATTTTTATATTTTGAAAAACGTAAAATCAAAAAATATTTCATTGCCGGAAATTTCGGGATTGTTTTATGTCCCAATCTTTTTAATGTTTTTTTTCGGTAAAATAAATGCCCAGCCATTAAATGAACTGTTGCAAATTGCAGCTACAAAAAACCCCGAATTAAAAAGCCTCGAAAAAGAATACTCGGCTTCACTTGAGCGGGCACCGCAAGTTGGCCAATTGCCGAATACAGAATTTGGTGCTGGTGTTTTTCCATTGCCTGTAGAAACGAGGTTAGGCGCGCAAATAATAAAAGTTGGTGGAACGCAGATGCTGCCCTGGCCCGGCACCCTGAAAGGTATGTCAGAATTGGAAACAATTAAAAGCAAGGTAAAATATGAGCAGATAGCGGTGAGGCAAATAGCCATTTTTTATGAAATAAAAAAAGAGTGGTTGCAATTGTATAAAATAGAAAATAGTCAATTTATCCTCCAACGGAATATTCAATTGTTAAATGCTTTGGAGCGCTTGGCCTTGGCCAATGTGGAAAGTGGCAAAGCTTCAGCTACTGACGTTTTAAAAGTGCAATTAAAAACAAATGAATTAAAACAAAAAATAGCGGTTATGGAGGTGGATAAAATTCATCCGACTTCAGCAATTAACCAATTGTTGAACCGTGAATTAAACACCGAAATAAGTATCGGGGATAGTTTGGATTTTGCTCCTTTGGTTGTTGATAAAAATGATTTAAATGATAGAATAACAGCATTTCATCCTATGTTGAAAATGTTGGGCTGGCAAGAGGAAACGGCGAAAAAAAGCAAAATATTAAACGATTTGAAAAGTAAGCCAATGTTTGGTGTAGGCTTGGATTATATTTTAGTCAACGGCCGTTCAGATTCCGAGCCTGCGCAAAATGGGCGAGATATCGTTATGGTGAGAGGGAGCGTGAAAATTCCTTTAAATAAAAAGAAATTCGATGCAAGAGAAAATGAGGAAAATCTAAAAATGGAAGCGATTGAATGGCAAAAGAAAAATGTCGTTTCAAAATTCAAAATGTTGATCGAAAAAACTGTTGCCGATCATGAAACGGCCAAATTAAAATTAGATTTATACAACCAACAAATTGAATTGACAGCAGCAGCTATCAATATGTTGGAATCTGAATTCAGTGCAACAGGCCGTCGATTTAATGAGCTGTTGGAACTTGAAATGGAATTAATCGAATTTGATTTAAAAAGAGTAGAGGCAATCGTTGAAAGCCACCTGGCCAAAGCGAGCCTGGAGCGTTTTGTTTTTGAACGATAAATAATTTTGCGTGATTAAATGCTTGGACAAAAATAAGGAGCGCTAAAAATGACACTTTTATTTTGGCAAATGTTTGATTTCATGGCCTCCAAACTCTTTTTCAGGCAGAGGAAAAGTGTCATTTTTTTTGAACAGCCACTTACTTTTAGTTTATTTTTAATTTGAATGATGGAAAATAAAAAAATAATAATTACCGGAATTACTGCAATGATCATTGGCCTTGCGCTGGGCTATTTTATTTTTGGAAATAAACATAAAAAAGGTGCGCACCTGCCAATGAATAATGACCTGCATGACACAGCGATTCCCGAAGCAGGAGAATGGATCTGCGCGATGCACCCTCAAATCAGACAATCGGAGCCGGGACTTTGTCCGATCTGTGAAATGGATTTAACACTTGCCAGTGAAAATAATTCAAACGATCCACTGGTACTGGAAATGACAGAAGCTGCGGTTAAATTGTCGAATATTCAGACGACTATTATTGGTCAAAAAAATACAGGTCAAAAAAATATTCAATTAAACGGGAAAATAAAAACAGACGAACGTCGTACTTCCAATCAGGTGGCACATGTTCCCGGGCGGATTGAAAAATTATTCGTGACATTTACCGGCGAATCAGTCCGTAAAGGACAAAAATTGGCAACTATTTATTCACCTGAACTGATTACTGCTCAAAGGGAATTATTGGAAGCGGTCAAAATAAGAGCGTTAAATGCCGATTTAATAAATGCCGCAAAAAATAAATTGAGGTATTGGAAAATTTCCGATAAAACCATTGAGGAAATAATCAATAGCGAAACGATAAAAGAAACCTTTACACTTTTCGCAGAAACTTCGGGCGTTGTCACCCGTCGTCGAATTGCTGTTGGAGATTATGTAAAACAAGGGCAAGTGCTTTTCGACTTGACGGACCTCAACCGCGTCTGGGTATTATTTGATGCTTATGAAGAAGATTTGTCGAATATTCGGTTAGGCAACGGCATTGAATTTACGACGCCAGCGGTACCGGGAAAAAAATTCAGCACGACGATTAATTTCATTGACCCGGTCATTGATTCTAAGACCCGGACTGCTGCCATCCGGGGGGAAGTTTCGAATACAGCCGGAAAATTAAAACCGGAAATGTTTGTCCGTGGAACGATCGGTGCGCCAACGACGGATAGTGAGCGGCCTTCTGTTCCAAAGTCCGCAGTAATGTGGACGGGCAAAAGGTCTGTTGTGTATGTCAAATTGCCAAGCCGGGAAATTCCGTCGTTCCAGTTTCGGGTGATTGAAATAGGGGAGAGTGTCGGGCAGGAATACGTCGTCGAAAGTGGTTTGGAAGTAGGAGAAGAAGTGGTGACCTACGGAAGCTTCGTCATCGATGCGGCCGCACAGCTCAACAACCAGATGAGCATGATGAACCTGGAAGTGAAGTTGAAAAAAGAATCAATGGGAGTGCCTGATTTCCGAGCAGTTACTCCAGGTGAATTTAAGAAGCAGCTCAAAGTTTTGACAGATAATTATCTAAAATTGAAGAACAGCCTGATCAACACAGACCCGACAGCTGCGGCAAAGGCGGCAAATGAGTTTTTGCAGGAACTTGAAAAGATGGACATGAGTTGGCTAAAAGAAGAGGCGCAACTTTATTGGGTGTCTCAGTTGCCGGCACTGCAGCAGCACGGGGAGAAGCTGGCAAACCTGACCGATGTGGAAGAGCAGCGGGGACAATTTCAATTTTTGTCTGATGCAATTATTAATTGCGTAAAGGCATTTGGGACCACCTCAGAGAAATTATATGTGCAGTATTGCCCCATGGCCATCGACAATGAAGGCGCAGACTGGCTGGCTTCCGAAGAAGAAATTCGAAATCCTTATTTTGGCGATAAAATGATGAAATGCGGATCGGTGAAAGCTGACTTGTCCGCAGATACTTCAGAATGAAAAACCAACTGGTTTTTAGGACAGCTTCCTTTAAATGAAAAGGCTTTACAGATAGCATTTGTTAGTTTGGTAAATGAGAAAAATCAGCTATTGCCAGTTCGATAATGCGCTAATTTATGGGGCGAATACATTCTGCAATTACCCATAAATAGAATCATTATGAAAAAAATCTTTACGCTTGTATTGCTCCTTACATTGATCTGCTGTTCTGTTTTTGCTCAAAGAGATACCTATTATTCCCGCAATGCCTCCCTCACTATGTATGGCCATATGGGCCATGAAATCATTAAACTGCAATCCCGTCAGCTGAATGTTATGCTGGACTATGAATCTGCCTGCATCATGATCCGGCTGCCGCTCAATACTTTGGTGTCCGGTGTAGATTCTTTGAACAACCTCTTGAAAACAAGTCATGGAGAAATTGTCTTTGATGGCAAATTGGGGCTGGATTATATTTCGTTGGAAAACCACCCACCACTGAAATTTGGCTTTGAAGGATTCTTGTCGGCCAATGACTGTCAAACCCTGGTACGCGGCGAGGGTGAACTGAACCACATCGGTGACCGCACCGGTTATGCAAGCATGCTCGGTTTATGCATAAATTTAAGCTTTGATGATTTGGGCATGCCAGCTCCCTGGCCAACCATGGGCAATGAATTTGAAGTCGTGATCACACAGGCATTGTTGATGAGGGATAAAAATTAGTCTTGCGAGGCTAATACTTTATAAAACACATAGGCGCACAGGGCACAACTTGTACCGTATTTTAATCGGTACAGATAATCAAAATCCTAAAGTTTTCGACTTAACGGGAATTTTCAAACAACTCCATTATTTTGATTATCCTTGTGCCCTGTGTGCCTATGTGTTTTATAAACAATCAACAATTAATTTGAATAAACCAATATTTACAAAAACGCAGAAAACCGGACTGGTGCTCGGACCAGTTTTGTTTTTAGTGACGCTTTTGTTTTTTCACCCGGAAGAATTGAGTGACGAGGGGCGTGCCGTTCTGGCGGGCACTTTATGGATTGCAGTTTGGTGGATCACGGAGGCGATTCCGATTGCAGTTACATCTCTGCTGCCGATAATTTTGTTTCCATTAACGGGCGGACTGGGGCTGTCAGAGACGACGCAGTCCTATGGCCACAAATACGTCTTTTTATATATCGGTGGATTTATTCTGGCCATTGCCATCGAGCGCTGGAATCTGCACAAAAGAATTGCGTTGACCATCATTAATTTGATTGGGACAAATATCAAAAGCATCATTTTAGGTTTCATGGTGGCGACTGCTTTTTTGTCGATGTGGATTTCGAACACGGCTACTTCCATCATGATGCTGCCGATTGGTATGGCCATTATTTCCCAGTTGAAAGACAACCCGAGAACTGTTGAAAATGAAAACGCACTTTTCGGAAAAGCGCTGATGTTGGCGATTGCTTACAGTGCTTCTATTGGAGGGGTGGCGACCTTGATCGGTACGCCACCTAACCTGGTGCTGGCAGGAATCGTCGAAGAAATCTACGGTGTGGAAATAAGCTTTTCCAAATGGATTGTTTTTGGTCTGCCGATTTCAGTTTTGTTATTGTTTATTTGTTGGCGTTACCTCACCAATGTTGCTTTCAAATTTCAGCAAACCTCTTTTCCGGGCGGGCGGGAAGAAATTAAAAACCAATTACATGCGCTGGGGAAAATTTCCTTTGAAGAGAAAATGGTCTTGTGGATGTTTGCCATCACGGCCTTCGCCTGGATCAGTCGCTCCTTTTTATTAAAATTATTTGTTCCCAATATTGATGATACCATCATTGCGATTGTTGCTGGTGCCGCTTTATTTTTAGTGCCGGCTTCCAAAGAAAAAGGCCGGGCGATTCTTACCTGGGAAGAAGCGGTAAAATTGCCGTGGGGCATTTTATTGTTGTTTGGTGGTGGGCTGGCGCTCGCATCTGGATTTAAAAACAGCGGCCTGGCGGCCTGGATCGGCGGGCAATTGACTTTACTGGAGGGGGTAGCGTTAATTGTTCTGTTGGCCGTATTGATTGCCGCAGTCAACTTCCTGACGGAAATAACCTCCAATCTCGCCACGACTGCCATGATTCTGCCCATCCTGGCCCCTCTCGCCCTGGCCATCGATGTACATCCTTATATTTTAATGGTAGGCGCAACGGTGGCCGCTTCCTGCGCATTCATGCTGCCAGTGGCCACGCCGCCCAACGCAGTGGTATTTGGGTCGGGTTATTTGAAAATACCGGACATGGTAAAAGCGGGTATTTGGATGAATATTATTTCGATTATTTTACTGACACTGGTCGTGTATTTTTTCCTGCCTTTTCTGTGGAAGTTTGATCCAAGCATTTTTCCGTTTGAGTGGGCTGATTAATTGATTTGTAATAAAACACATAGGCACATAGGACACATAGTTTTTGTTTTATTAAAAATCTATGTGCCCTATGTGCCTATGTGTTTAAAAAATAAAAATAAAGAATCAATAATTATTGTCCCCTCCGTTTTTGTGGAAAATTGATCCGGGGGCATTTCCGGAAAGATAGTGCCAAATACCCTTCGACACCTTTCGTTGAAGGGGGCTTCGACCGTACAAAACAGTTCAAACCGTACTTAATATACATTTTTGTAAATATACATTTTTGTATATTTACAAAAATGTTATTACCTTTGCTTTGCCAAAAACGCTACTGTTATGAAGAACAAAACTGGACCGCCGGTAGAAGGCGATGATTTTTACGGAAGGGAAAAGGAAATCAATTACGTTTGGAAACGGATTGAGGATGGAAATAACATTATTCTTCCGTCGCCTCGCAGGGTAGGCAAGTCGTCTTTTGCGAAAAAGATGCTGGCCATTGCCGAAAGCAAAGGGTGGGAAACACTTGAAATAAATCTGGAGAAAGTCCGGACAGAACTGGATTTTGTAAAACTTTTCGTGAAAGAACTCAAAAAGCTTTCTTGGTGGGAAACCACTAAAGATAAGGGCAAAGACCTCCTGGAAATCGTCAAGTCATTGAAGCCTGGCATAAGCGCTTCCGGGGTGACAGTGACTTTGGATTGGCAATCAAAAAGAACGGACGTTTACCGAGAGCTGGAAAGCCTGCTGAACCACAAAAAGGATACGCTCTTCTATTTTGATGAGTTGACCATTTTGCTGAATGGAATAGTGAGACAGGAAAACGGCAAACAGAACGTCGAGAGTTTCCTCCACTGGCTACGGAGTCTTCGCCTTGAGTCGGGGACCCAGATCAGGTGGATATTTTGCAGCTCGATCGGTATCGACAATTTTACCTTTTCCCATAAGCTCAGTGATACGAATAATGATATTCAGCCTTATCGGCTCAAATCATTCGACTATCCTACGAGCATTGGGTTGATCAGGGCATTGGAGAAAGGAGCGGGCATTGAATTTACGGACTCAATAAGAGATGCGATCGTTGAAAAACTGCGGTTTTGTTTGCCCTATTTTATTCAGGTGATTTTTGAAAAAATGACAGCCCTCATCACCATAGATGACCAGCCTGTCAATGAGGAATTGGTCGATCAAGCGTATGCCGCCATCATTTCAGAAAGTTATTTAAACACCTGGATCGAGCGTTTGCGGGAGCAGTACAGCGGTATGGAGGGAGACGCCTTTTTACTGTTGAAACACATGTGCCAGCAAAAAGAAGGAGTGACCCGGAATAATCTGCTCAACCTTTTAAAAGCAAAATACCAGGACGACGAAAAAGCCGAAAGTGCTTCCAGTACCGTCATCTACATGTTGGAGAACGACGGCTATTTGATGGAAGAGGACGGGCGCTATCATTTCCGATCTCCGCTGATCCGTGATTTTTGGTACAAAAGACATGTCAAATGAGCGATGCATTTTTTAGAAATACCCAGATTGGCATTTACAACCCCGGCCGGTTGACGGATGAGGAAATTGAAAAATCTTTTATCACCCGACTTGGTGTGTTTAAATATTTGTTCGGGAAAATAATCGACGAGGACAAAAACTCCATTCCGCAGCATTACATCGTCATCGGTCAACGGGGCATGGGCAAATCTACGTTGCTGCACCGCATCGCCGTAGAGCTGCGAAAAGAACCGCACAAAAAAGCATTTATTCCACTGACCTATCCGGAAGAACAATACAATGTGGACCGGTTGTCTAAATTCTGGCTCAACAGCCTCGATGCTTTGGGTGATGCCTTGGACAAAGAAGGTAATGTAGAAGAATTGGATGAACTCGACCGCAATGTGCAGACCTGGGCCAACAATGCCAAACATATTTCTTCCGCCGAAATGTACCAGCACTTCGAGGATTGGTGTGAAAAGATCGGTCGGCGGTCGGTGTTGTTGGTGGACAATCTGAACCTGATCTTCGACCGCCTCTCCAAAGATGAACAGCACGAACTCCGGGCCATCCTGATGCAGAACGGTGCGCCTGTTTTATTTGGCGCCAGCAGCACGACTATCGAGGACACTATTCAGTACGGCGCCCCATTTTATGATGCGTTCCAAATGACCTACCTCAAAAAGCTTACCTTCGAGGAAACGCTGGACATCCTGCGCAACCTGGCCGAAATGACCAACAACCAGCGGTTTATCAATTCCTTCATGGCCTATAAGGGCCGGCTCCGTGCGCTGTATACCTTGACCGGGGGAACACCCCGCACCCTGGTCATGCTCTACCCACTGATCCAGGATGGTTTTTCCATCGACGTGCAAAACGATTTGGAGGGATTAATGGACGTGGCCACCCCGCTTTACAAGGCCCGCTTCGAAGAACTGCCGCCGCAGATGCAGGTAGTCGTGGACGCCGTCGCCCTGCACTGGGACCCCATCCATTTGAGCAGCCTGCGGACGGCCACTCAATTGGAAAACACCCAGCTCGCCCCGCAGTTGAAGCGGTTGGTGGATGCCGGTTGGCTGCAAAAACAGGACGCCTACCAGGCCAAGGGGAAGGCGTATGAAATCAGCGAGCGGTTTTTTAATATCTGGTATTTGATGCGGCGGAGCAGCAGAAGGCAGAAAAGGGAACTGCTTTGCCTGACGAAGTTTTTGGTGACGTTGTACGGTGAGGAGCTGCCACGGATGGGGCGATCGGTTTTAAATAAAAAGAGTAAAAATGCAGATCAAATTAGTTTGAATTTGGCGTTGGCGGATGGGATTAATGATTCTGAATTGGCAGACAGTATTAGAGAAAAAAGTTATAATGAGTTATTAGAGTTAGCATTAAAAAATAATAGTATACTTAATGATTTTTCAATTCCACATTCTTTCATAAATAAAAAGGAAGAAGATCTCTTTAAAAAAGCAATCAAATTTTATGATGAAGGAGATTTTCAAAAATCAATTAATATTTTTAAAGAAGTAACAGTATTAAATCCAAAGAATGCAATCGCATGGGGAAATATTGGGTTAATTTATTATCATAATTTGAGTCAATTTGAAAATGCAATACAAGCTTTAGAGACATCAATTAAGTTAGATGAGGATTATGCGACCCCTTTAGCACATTTAGGCAATATTTACCAACATTATTTTGATAAGCCAGAAGAAGCTAAGATTTATTTAGAAAAGGCGGTAAATTTAGATTACAAAAATGATGTAGCATGGTACGGCCTTGGAAATTATTATCAGTACCATAGTAGCGATTATGAAAAAGCTGAATCGGCATATAAAAACGCAATAGAATTAAGTGTAGAAGATGGAAGTACTTGGAACTCCTTAGGTAATTTATATCAAGATTGTTACAAAGATTTTGAAAAAGCAGAGCTGGCTTACAAAAGAGCAATTGAGATAGATGGAGATTTTGAATATCCAAAATACAATCTCGTTTTTTTAAATAGGGATAGATTAAATAAGATAGATAAAGCTAAGTTAATTTTTGAATCATTGGTTCCGACGGAAGTACTTTATGATTCATACTGGTTAAATTATACCTTGTTTAATTTATACGAAAAAAATGTAGGAGAGGCCTCTAAAAACTTAGTTAAGGCTTTAGAACATGTACAGACTGAATTGCCACCGGATACAAAAGAGGATTGGTGGAGATTTGCTTCAGTTGTTATTAGATTAGGTTATGCGGAGGAGGTATTATTTACAATGAAAGGAAACAATTTTGATATGTTTTTATACCCACTTTATACTGCAATTGAGGCAGCAACCCAAAAAGACCCCGCTGCCTTCCTCAAAAGCAAAGCCGTAGAAGTCCGCGAAGCTGCCGCTTTGATTTTGGAAAAAATAAAAAAATACATGTAGTGCCGAAGTCCCCTTCGGCATCATTCGTCGAAGGGGACTTCGAGGGTCCTAATAATTATTATCCCCGCCGTTTTTCTGGTCGGTATTTTTCACTTTGTTTTTTCTTTCTTTTCCTTTAAAGTCCAACCTGCCAAAACGGTAATTAAAATTCAGGTTGAAACTACGGAATGGATATTCGTACAGACTGGTCTGTGTAAAACCATCGCCTTCCAGCCTGGAATCAAAATTCAGGTTGCGGTGAAATAAATTGGACACACTGAACCCGAGGCTGCCCCGCTTGCCGAACAATTGTTTTTGCGCACCAATGTTGTACATCCAAAAAGTGGCACGGGTGCCCTGCAGCGTGACCCGCGGATTGCGCAGCAAGCCCCAGAACTGGAATTTAATTTCTTTGGGCAGTGAAATCGTCGTGCCTACATTTCCATCAAATTCGACACCTGAATTCTCTGCGTTCAAAAATTCACTTTTTAGATTTCTTTGACGAATTTCAAAACTCCCCCGCACGCTGACGACCTTTTTGATGGTCGTTGAAGTGAAAAGGCTCAGCCCAAAAGTATTGTCCGTTCCGATGTTGTCAAAAGTATTGATGGAAATACCGGTCAAGTCGTCAATTTCCAAATAGCCTTCGATGACGTCGGTCGTATGGCGGAAATAAGGAGCCGCATTAATGACGATGCCTTTGTAAAAAGTGTTGAAACCAACTTCGAAATTATGGGATATTTCCGGTTCCAGGTCCGGGTTGCCAAAGGTGATATTATTTCGGTCTACCTGATTTACGTAAGGATTGATAAACCGCAGACTGGGCCGTTGAATCCGTTGATTATAGCTGGCCCGGATGTTGCCGGCCTTCCCGATTTTCCGCGATACAATGACGCTCGGCAAAATATTGTAATAATCATTTTCAAACGGCTCGGTACCTTCCGTCTGGAACTCACCCGAAATAGCGGTCCGCTCATAACGGGTCCCTGCGATCAGGCTATAATTTTTTAAAAAACTGATGTTGAACGAAGCATATCCGGCATAGACGTCCTGCTGGTAGTCGAATTCATCGGAACGGGTCTGGTCGCGGAAAAATTCATCGAGGTCGAAATCATACAGGTCGAAAATGAAATCACTGTTGATATTTCTCAAAATGCCTTTTGCGCCGGTCTCCAGTTTGATGTTTTTTGAAAATGGGTGAACGTAGTCTGCCTGAAAAGTCATCTCCAGGTTGCGCCCTTTGTTGTCACTTACTTCCTGGATGTTCAAAGAAGAATTATTGCCTGTCAGGTCGATCTGGTCGAGGGTGTTTTCTGCATCGTCGATATTGCCGCTCAATTGAAAGCCCAGGCTGAACTCCCTTTCCGAATTGGGAAATTTCATGGTGTAATCCGTATTCCAATCATAGCCATTGGTCAGTGTTTTACTGGATGTACGGCGCTCGGTGATCTGGTCGATCATCGCCACCGGATCAAGCAGCCGGGAGTCGAAGCTGCCGTTCCGGTCGAATGTGAAACCATTGAAGGAAAAGTTGGAATTGATGCTGTTGTAGGCGTTGATGTCGTAATAGGCCCCAAATTTTCCACGGAAGCCGAGGCGCTCGGAATCATTTATGCCATCCTGGGTCAGCGTCCGCAATTCGCCGTTCGAGAGTTCGTCGATACGGTCAAAATCCCAAAATGCATCCCTCGGGGGAGACCACACTGCCGAAGCACCGCCGTTCAGTCCAAAACGGCCTTTGCCCATGTTGAGGCTGAGTGACGTCCGGCTGTTCCGGGTGCCGACCGAATTGTTGAGGCTGCCTGAAAAGCCGTTGATCTGTTTCTTTTTGGTAATGATGTTGATGATCCCGGCGCTGCCCTCGCCATCGTATTTCGCCGACGGGACCGTAATGACCTCCACCGATTTGATCTGATCGGCCGGGAACATTTTCAGGGCGTCGGCCACATTGTTGGAAAACATGCCACTCGGCTTGCCATTGATCAGGATTTGGATATTGGAAGAGCCCCTCAAAGAGACGTTCCCTTCCAGGTCGACCGATAACAAGGGGACCCGACGCAGCACATCCGTGGCATCACCAATATTTCCTTCAACATCTTTTTCATTATTGAAAACAATGCGGTCGATTTTATTTTCGATCAGCGCGGCCTCGCCCGTCACCGTGACCGTTTCCAAAGAGATACTGGAAGGCACCATCTTGATGCTTCCCAGCCCGTAGTCAGGTCTTTTTTTCGTTAACTCTATGTTTCTCAACACTTTATCATTGTAGCCGAGAAAAGAAATATAGACGTCGTAGGTGCCGATCTTAACCTCTGAAAACTTAAATCCGCCCCGGTCGTCAGAGACGATGCCATCGGCCTCTTTGCCGGTTTTGGTGTTCATCAGTACGATGGAAGCAAATTCAACTGCTTGATTGCTGACGGAGTCCATGAGCTGGCCTGTGATCTTTCCAGTAATAGTCGGGCCTTGTGGCTGACCCCAGTTGCCACGCTGCGCATCAATGGAAGTAATAGAAAACAGGAAAATTAAAATGGTAGAGATTTTTTTCATATCTGAACGATTTGCTGGTAAAAGTAACCAAGGTCGGGGATTAATGTTTTGATAATTTCGAGCTTCTGCTCAATCTCTTAGGTTCTAAATCAAGCCCTGCTCTTAAATGCTGTTACAGCAAATAAATCATATCTTTCATTTGTTCCCCAACCTTGTCCTGCACTCCGGTCAGATTACCTCGACCTGCTGCGCTTACACACCTCCTGTTGTCCAGGACAGTCCACCACCTTTTACCTTTTTCTGCTGGTCTTTTTTGATTTTGCTGGCATTGAACTGTTCGAATTTTGAATTTTCTTTTTTCATGATTTAAAAAATTAAAAGGGTTAAAATTTTGAATTATTTGATTACCACATAAAGGTGCCGGAGATTAATGCCGTCTGAAAGCGGATTGCAGTGAAATGGTAACAAGATGTAGTGAAAAGGAAATGGAATTAACCCCATCCCGTACTACGCAGGGGCTCCCAACTACATTGCTCCCAATTTTTGCTCAAGGCCAGCAACCTTTACTTGGTTCTCGCATCATCAACTAATTGGTTAGTAAAAAAACTATAAAAATAGTTATTCAACTAAAATATTAGTTGTACCTTGGCGTTCTGACACTGAATCAATAACCATTATGCAAAAACTTACGAAAAAGGAAGAACAGATCATGCACGTCCTGTGGCGGTTGGAAAAAGCATTCGTCAAAGAGATCATCGCTGAATTGCCGGAACCAAAACCACACTACAATACGGTGTCCACGATCGTTCGAATATTATCGGACAAGGGATTTATCGGACATGAATCGTTTGGCAATACGCATCGCTACCATCCAATCATTGCAAAAAAAGATTATCAGAAAAGTGACCTGGGCGATGTCCTGCACAAGTATTTCGACAATTCATGGCAAAAAATGGTAGCCTATTTTGCCAAAGAAGAAAAGATCGGAGAGGAAGAAATAGAGGAAGTCATCAAACTCATTAAAAAGGGAAAGTAATTGTTGGTGACCAATTGTTAATTGTTTTCTCAGTTAACGACCAACAACCAACGACCAACTATTTTTATCATGACACCATATATTCTGCACGTAGCAATATTGATTGGCACCGGTTATTTATTTTATCAGTTATTTTTAAAAAAGGAAACTTTCTTCCGGGTCAACCGATGGCTGTTGTTGGCTTTCCTCCCTTTATCTTTTTTATTGCCTTTTATGGAGGTGCCTGAAGAGTGGTCGATCAAAGAGGCAATGGTGGCTGAAAATGATTTGGCCGATAATTTTTCCTCCCCCCAGCCCCCTCCGGAGGGGGAGAAATACACGTACTTGTCTCCGCCGCCAGCCGGGGAGAATTTCATGCTCACATCTCCCCCTCTGGAGGGGGGCGGGGGGAGGAGCCCCGTTCCGAATAATAATGAAACAATTTTCACAGGTGGCGATAAAATAAATTCAGAATTAATTACACTAAGAAATTCCGATAAAAATATTTCAACAAAAAATAAATCAAAAAACAATTTTTCAATAATTAATTACTTTGAAAATATTTCTTGGAGCCTTGTTTTAAAATATATTTATCTGTTTGGTGTTGTTTTGTTTTTTGTGCGCTTTTTATTTCATTTATCGGTTTTGTTATTTAAAATATGTACGAATAAATCAACCAGGGACGGTATTTATAAAATATTTCATTTAGAGCAGGACATTGCACCATGTTCGTTCGGTAATTGCATTTTTATTAATCCTAAAAAATATGACCAAAATACTTATGAGCAAATACTGAAGCACGAGCAAATCCATATTTCTAAATTTCACAGCCTCGATATTATTTTGACAGAAATACTGGTTGCACTACAGTGGTTCAACCCCTTTGCATGGCTGTACCGTAAAGCAGTAGAAAATAACCTGGAATACCTGACTGACCAACTGATGCTAAATAAAGGAACTGACCGGCAGGCTTATCAATTGAGTTTGTTAAAAGTGTCGGTCCCACATTTTACGCCTCAGCTGGTAACCAACTATAATCACTCCTTTTTAAAAAAACGTATTATCATGATGAATGCGAAGAAATCACCCGTTCGCTCAGGTTGGAAGTACCTGCTGGTGCTTCCAATTATTGGGCTTTCTATTATCTGCTTAAACTCTGTAGAATCGATTGCCAAAGAGCAGTTGAACCTTCTTGAAGAACCGGTTGAAACGACTCCACAGAACCCAAATGAAACACCGTCCGAAATTCAGGAATTCCACGATTTTTCTGAAAAGGTGGTAATGGAGGAAATAGAAGTGGCCGATGAAGAAACGGAATATGAAAATGCACGGGCAGAAGAATCAGTGGAAGATTGGTCTCCCGAAAAAATGCCGTCTGGCGTTCTGTTTTCCATTGAAGGGAAGTGGGAAGCAGAAATAGAGGGCGACCGGGTCTGCATGGTTTTCAGGACGTCGACCGGTTATGGCAAGCAGTTCTGGAGCAGTTCAAGTGATTGTATTTCTAAAAATGAATTCAGCAATCTTCCGACCAATGGCAAGGGAGAATTTACTATGGAAAATGACGCTGGCGTTGTCACTTTCGTCGGTTCCTTTAGTGGGGGAGAAGGTGAGGGGTCGTATACGTTTGAAGAAAATGGTACTTATCGAGAATTTTTATCACAACAAGGCATCAACAACTTAGAAGAAGAAACCATGTTTTTTGCCTGTATCAACAAAGTGGACCGTGCCTACTTGGCAGAAGTAAAAAAAATGGGTTTTGAGGTTGGAAAAGAAGAGTTTAATGCATTGGCGCATTTTGGTACCTCCCTTGATGAAGTAAAAAATTATGATAAAAAATTAAAAGGAATCGGTTACCAGGAATTCACTTTAATTGATATCGCACATTTGGATGTGCACAATGTTTCAATTGATTATATCAATGAAATGCACCAACTTGGTTTTAAAGACCTGACCATTAAAAAAATGGTACAGGCAGCAATCCACAATGTTACGCCAGAATATTTCAGGGAATTAAAAGCAGCCGGTCTGGAAGACGTAAAATACGACGATTTAATTTCTTTCGCCATCCATCATGTAGAGCCTGCATATGTAAAAGAAATGCAAAACCTGAGTGCCCGAAAATTGACCAATGAAGAAATTGTACAGGCCAGCATTCACCACGTAACACCAGAATATTTTGAAGAATTAAAAGCGGCTGGAATGGACGATATGTCATTTGAAAAATTAATTCAGTTTTCCATCCATCATATTTCCCCGTCCTACGTAAAAGAAATGCAAAACCTGAGCAGCCGCAAACTGACAAGCGAAGAAATCGTCCAGGCGGGCATTCATAATGTGTCTGCGGATTA
This sequence comes from Bacteroidota bacterium, assembly GCA_039819485.1. GTDB lineage: Bacteria > Bacteroidota > Bacteroidia > Chitinophagales > Saprospiraceae > UBA6168. The sequence continues at coordinate 15,419 of JBCBRY010000055.1, forward strand.
TTTTGAAAACCTGGAAGAAGCCGGAATGGAAGATATGGAAATGGAGGAATTGATTCAGTTTGCCATCCACAATATTTCACCCAGTTATGTGAAGGACCTGCAAAGTATGACCAGTCGAAAATTGACGAGCGAGGAAATCATTCAAGCAGGTATCCATCACGTTTCTCCCAATTATTTTGAAGAATTAAAAGCGGCCGGGATGGGCGACATAGAATTGCAAGAGCTGATTCAATTTTCTATTCATAATATTTCTCCACAATATGTAAAGGAAATGCAGAACCTCAGCAGCCGTAAATTGACAAGCGAAGAAATCATTCAGGCGGGCATTCACCACGTTTCCACTGGTTATTTTGAGGAATTAAAAGCGGCTGGCATGGGAGATATGGAATTAAAAGAATTGGTGCAGTTTTCCATTCATAATGTACGCCCACAATTCATTGCAGATATTAAAAAAATGGGCTACGCCGAACTGTCGAATGAGGAAGTCATCCAGGCCAGTATTCATGGCGTGACTACCAGGTACATTGCTTCCTTGCAGGAGGTGGGCATTAAAAATGCTCCCATTCGGAAATTGATCGAAGCCCGGATTCATGGAGTTGACGCAGGATTTATTAAAGAGGTAAATGCCCGGTCTAAAGGAAAAGAAATGACCCTCGACGATTATATAGAAAAAAAGATTCGGGGCTGGAACAGAAGCGGCAGGGCCCATTAAATTTGTTCATGATTTTATGTGATGTATAAATTAAAGCGAAGTCCTTTTAGACTTCGCTTTTTTTTATGCTGAATTTAAATTAATTCCCGATTTGCTAAACTTCTGAAATTTGGTAAATCCCTTTTTCCGCATTTTAAGGTACACCAGCGCTCGAAGAATTGGTAAATGAAGTCTTCCATGTTTACATCCTTGTCCTGATCCACCATTCTGCGACCACCATGTTTGGCACCCAGCACAACCATCCTACGATCTGGTAGCTTTCTATAAATGTGAAGCCAAGCCCATCTTGCAAAGCGAGCAGATATAGCCGCAAAGTAACTGCTGACAAAGTGAGCGCATAACTGCGAATCATCCACTGTTGATGGAGCGCTATTTCTTTTTTTCTGACCGCAAATATTGCCTTGGAAGTGGTGTACAACCAACTGACAGCCAAAAGTGAAAAACCGAGTTGGGTGAATGAGCCGCCCGGAGTAAACTGGGCAGCTGACAAACCTGCTATGCCTGCAATAAGGCAGGCAATGATGTATATTTTGCCAATGAACCGGTGTGCCTTTATGTTGCGTGTTCTGAATTTTGGCAAAAACTGAAATGGTCCGCTCATCAATGCCAGCGGCCCAAAAATGACGTGTCCGTAAAAAGAAACCCGGAAAAAGGGATCAGTGAATACTTCATCCGGTTTCAGGTTGAGAAAGCTGATGCGTTCGAAGCTCCAATAGCGCATAGAAAAAAAAGCCACTCCAAATGCAAGGAAGAATAAGAGGAATCGACCCAAAAGGGTAAAGGTTGATTGCATGGTTTTATATTTTCAAAAAGTAATTACATTGCAAGGTGAAATTACAACTCAAAAGATAAAATCCAACTTGCTTCAGATTTGATAGGAAGGTTTTGTTAACCTGCACAAGTACTTATAATCAAAAGATATGAAAAAAATATTCTTCCCCCTACTGCTGCTGCTTTCCGTCTCACTGTTTGGCCAGCCCACAGAAATTCAAAAATTCGAACCGCTGGATGTATTTCAATTGGAAAATATCAGTGACCCACAAATCTCTCCCGATGGTAAACATGTCATTTACGCAAGGGTGTTCCGGGACATCATGACCGACCGCACCTTGTCCAATTTGTGGATTGTTCAATTTGATGGTGAAAACCACCACCCGTTGACTACCGGAAATCACCGGGATACTGCTCCCCGCTGGTCACCTGATGGAAAACAGCTGCTCTATCGTTCAAATCGGGACGGTGCTGCACAGATTTACCTCCGTTGGCTCGATTCAGGAGCAGAAGCCAAATTGACCAATCTGACAGAAGCACCCGGAACGCCTGTATGGTCACCCGATGGCAAGTGGATGGCCTTTACGATGTTCGTACCAGAGGAGGGGAAATCATTTGCGAAGCTTCCTAAGAAACCGGAAGGCGCCAGGTGGGCGGATGCAGCTAAGTATATCGATAAAATGCAGTACCGGCGCGATGGTGGCGGATATGTGGAGACTGGTCATCGACAGCTATTTGTCCTTTCTACCGATGGCGGAACACCGCGCCAAATCACGTCCGGGCCGTATAATGCCGGAACACCTGAATGGAGCAAAGATGGGCAGTCGCTACTCTTTTCTGCCAACCGGCATGAAAACAATGAGCTTGATCCCCGCAATTCTGAAATTTACGAAGTATTACTTAAAGACCTGACAATCAAGGTGCTGACCAGTCGGCAAGGGCCAGACAACGGACCTATGGTTTCGCCCGATGGCCAATTGATCGCCTACCTCGGTGGTGATGACAATTACCACGGCTATCAGCTGACCCGCCTTTATGTGATGAACCGAGATGGAAGTAATCCCCGGCTCGTCAGTAAAGATTTTGACCGTGATTTTAACAACCATTTTTGGTCGGAAGATAATCGTGGCCTCTATTTTCAATACGACGACAAAGGCGAGACCAAAATCGCTCACATGACATTGGCCGGTGAAATAACACACCTGACCCAGGATGTTGGCGGCCTCTCCATTGGCCGGCCCTATGCTGGCGGTGATTTTTCGGTTTCCAATAATGGCCGTTATGCTTTTACTCATGGCACGGCCGATCACCTGGCCGATCTGGGGGTCGGACAGGTGGGCAGTGCGTCGAGGCGGTTGACCCATTTGAACGATGATTTATTTGCTCACAAAGAATTGGGTGAGGTTGAAGAGTTTTGGACCAAATCTTCTTACGATGGCCGGGATATCCAATCATGGATCGTCAAGCCGCCAGGGTTCGACCCCGCAAAAAAATACCCGTTGATTCTGGAAATCCACGGAGGGCCTTTCACTAATTATGGCGACCGGTTTTCCGCAGAGGTACAGCTTTATGCAGCTGCGGGCTATGTGGTGGTTTATTCCAACCCGCGGGGCAGTACCAGTTATGGATTGGAGTTTGGAGACCTCATTCATCACAACTATCCGTCGCAGGATTACGATGATTTGATGTCAGCCGTAGACGCAGCCATCGCTAAAGGTTATGTGGATGAAAACCGTTTGTACGTGACAGGTGGAAGTGGGGGAGGGGTCCTTACGGCGTGGATCGTTGGGCATACCGACCGTTTCAAAGCTGCCGTAGTGGCCAAACCGGTCATCAATTGGTACAGCTTCGTCCTGAATGCCGACGGCCCTGCTTTCTTTTACAAATACTGGTTCCCCGGACTTCCGTGGGACCACCTCGACCATTACATGAAACGCTCCCCTTTGAGCTACGCCAAAAATGTGAAAACACCGACCATGTTGCTGACGGGAGAGGTGGATTACCGGACGCCCATTTCGGAAACGGAGCAATATTACACTGCCCTGAAACTAATGGGGGTGGAAACGGCGATGGTGCGTTTCCCGCAGGCGGGCCACGGCATCGCCAGCCGGCCAAGTTATTTAATGTCGAAGGCGTTACATGTGTTGGAGTGGTTTGGGCGGTATCCGTAATGCGAATCCAGTTACTCCGTCACCACCAATTTCTGTGAAGAAACAAAATCATCACCCTGCTTAAAAAATGAAAGCAACCAACATCAACGAAGTCGTCGATTTATTGGAACTGATCATCATTGATTCCAAAAATGAAAATGATCCATTGGGCTATTTCGCTGCTCTTTATCAGACCGTCACAATGAAAGTACGGGAAGACATTGGTAAAGGTGTTTTTCAAGATGACAAACGGATGGAACGGTTGGATGTGACTTTTGCCAACCGATACCTCGAAGCCTACTCGGATTATAAAACCGGCAAAACAGTTACGGCCTCTTGGCTCCGGTCTTTTCAACTGTCAAAAAAATATCGGCCGATCGTGCTACAACATTTATTGATGGGGATGAATGCACACATTAACCTGGATTTGGGAATAGCAGTAGCTGAAATTACGGCCCCGCAAAATATAGATGACCTCCAGGCGGATTTCAACAAGTTAAATGATATTTTGGCGAAACTGGTAGAAGGGGTAGAACAAGATCTTTCCAAAATATGGCCAAGGCTAATCTGGATTTTGAAAGCAACGAAAAGAATTGATGACTTCTTGATTAATTTCAGCATGAAAGTGGCGCGGGATGGAGCCTGGTCATTTGCCAAAGAACTGGTCGGCAAAACCCCGGCAGAAAAAAATGAATTGATTTTAAGGAAGGATGTGGAAGTCGCCAATTTTTCGCGTATTATCTCCCATCCGGGACTTATAATAAATATCATTCTTGGCATCGTCCGGTTGGGAGAGAGAGGCACCGTTGCCGATAAAATAAAAGCACTTGAAAGTTAGAAAATTCTCTGTATGAATTCTTTTAATGCGCGGTCTGCAAGCTGCCCAAAAAAAATATACACGAAGCTTAAATTAAGTCTTTAATCATGAAAATAACCATTGCGCCCTATGATCCGAATTGGTCAGTTCTTTTTAGTGATTTAAAAAAAGAAATTGGTGAAATATTAAAAGAATTAGATCCGGTCATTGAACATGTCGGAAGTACTTCTGTGCCAAAACTTGCAGCCAAGCCCATTATTGATATTGCCGTCGGCTTATCAAAAAAAAATGACCTGGACCGTACCATTGAGCCCATGATGGACAATCATTTTATTTACTATGAAATATTCAACGAAGGTATGCCCAACCGGCGGCTTTTTGTGAAACTAAAAAATGGACACCATTTGCGTTTTCCTAAAAAATTTTCCGAAGGAGATGATATTCCGCATGATGAATTAAACCTCGTAAGAATTGCGCATGTGCATATCTGGGAATTCGGTACTTCTGAGTGGACACGGCACATTGCTTTCAGGGAATATTTAAAAACACATGAGGAAGTCAAAAAACAGTACGCAAACCTGAAAAAAGAATTAAGTAAAATTAATTGGGAACATGGCATGGCCTATAATGATGGAAAAAATGATTTTATTAAAAGGGAGGAGGCCAAGGCAGTTGCGTGGTACAATTCAAAGCAGGGCAGGACTTAGTTTCCCACAGAGAATCGCAAAGTATTCCACGAAGTTCGGCAAAAAAAAATCAGCGAAACTCCGGGCCTGAACTGAGCGAACCTCTGCGGGAAACGATATCTCAATAAATAATAAAAAATGAAAAAATCAATTTTAATCTTTTTAGCACTTTTTTTATTCACAGCCCTTCTGTCTGCACAAAAAGAAACTAAAGCCTTTCAGGAAATAAAGGCATTATTATATCAACAACAAAAAGATTGGAATGCGGGCAATATTGATGCTTTTATGCAAACTTACTGGCAGTCAGATCAATTGCAATTCGGTGGTGCCAGTGGAATTACCAGGGGTTGGCAAGGAACCCTGGACGGCTATAAAAAAAGATACCCCGATAAAGCAACCATGGGACAGCTAACCTTTGTCATTAAGGACATGACCAGGCACAGCCGAAAGGTGGTCAGCCTGACCGGGAGCTGGGAGTTAGAACGGGAAAAAGATCGACCCGGTGGCCATTTTTTATTGATCTGGCGAAAAATAAAAGGAGATTGGAAAATAGTGGTTGATCATACCAGCGCTAAAAACTGATTGGTTTTTTATTTAGCTTTTTCACCCGGAATATTAAACGCTGTAAAAATAAAATTAAAGAGTAAATTAATCAAAACTAAAACTATCATGAAAAAACAATTTTTAATTTTCTTTTTTCTCACACCTTTCTTTTCTTTTTCACAAAATTACTTTGCTGAAATATGCCCTGATGAAAACACGAACGGAACGGTCGTTGATTTTGAATTGTACAATAATTCCATTTACGCAACCGGGTTTTTTACACAAATTTGCGGAGAACCGACCAACTACGTGGCGCGATTCGATACGCTTGAATGGGTCCCTGTTCCAATTCCCTTAACAGACCCCGGGCATTCGTTAAAAGAAATTGACGGGAAGTTGTTCATTGCAAAATATGAAGAAAGTATTGACTCGAACTGGCTCTATACCTGGGATGGAAACAATTTGGAAAAATTTGGTGCAGGTGTTTATTTGACGACTGCCAGTGGTTTCTCTGAATTGCCAAATATTTATGATGTTGTAAAATATAACGACGTGATTATTGCCTGTGGCGAATTCGATAAAGTGGGCAGTGAAAACATCAATAATATTATGCAATGGGACGGAAATAAATGGCAGCCCCTGGGAGATGGGCTCACGGGAACCATCCCCAATTCACCGCCGGTAAAATTTCCGCACCAACTATTGGTGCACAATGATGAATTATATGTCTGCGGAAATTTCAGAAATGCAGGAGGTGAGGAAGTGAATGGAATTGCTAAGTGGGATGGGGTGGAGTGGTCACCTGTTGGAGCCGGATTTAATAACACGGTTTATACAATGGGTGTTTACAACAACGAACTGTTTGTAGGTGGAACATTTACTCAAAGTGGGGCTAATGCATTAAAGAGGATGGCAAAATGGAACGGGAGCGAGTGGGTGTCTCCTGGCTTTGGTTTTGTTCCGGCCAACAGCAATGATTTTAGTTTTGTACATACCATTCTTCCTTCCAACAGTAGGCTTTTAATTGCAGGCGGGTTGAAAAAAATTGAATACGATAATGGCGATACAGAAGATTGTGGGGGTATTGTGTCTTGGAATTCCGGCGGTATTGACAACTTTGGTGGAGGCGTTCCTAACAATGATATCGAAGCTATTTTTGTGGAAGCTACTCTTGATGGCCTACTGATAGGTGGGGGAGTATTCGGAAGTGGTTATCTAGGAGTCGAAAATATTATTGGCAATGATAAGGAAGTTGATGAAAGTGACATTATTCGCGTTTATCCGAACCCTGTTTCAGAAAATATTTTTATTGATACAAAAGAGCGGATTACCAAAGTGCAAATATCGGACGTGAACGGTAAAATCATTTTGTTCTCCTCTAAAATAATGGACAATCAAATTAATCTCGCTGCATTCAATCCGGGTGTTTATTTTATGACATTTACAATCGGTGATAAGATCGTTTCAAAAAGAATTCTAAAATTTTAGAAGACGATGATTTTTAATACTGAACCTGTTGGGTCTTTTTAGCCTAACAGGTTTAGTTTATAAATTGCTTCCTATTCCTATTCATTGAGCCAGGAATTTACCGCCATCATAATTTCGCTTTGCTGTTGACTAAGGTCAAATAAAAAACCATTTGCCAGTATTTTTTCAATTCTTCCATTATTTAGCAGTAATAAGCTCGGATTTTTTCCCTGTTGAATATCGATGAAATTAGGGAACTGATTTTCGCTAAAAGAAAATGGAGAATGAGGGATTTCTTTTTTGTCAGGCGCATCTTGCATTATAAAATGTGTATAACCTTCCGATAATAATTTTAATAAATCTAATCGCCTTAAATCGCTTTTATTTGCTAATTTCTTCGGATAAATTTTGGCAGGTTCGGTTTGATAAGCTGAGGCATCAAATTCTTCGTAAGCATACGAAGTTGACAGGTCGCCAATGTCGGTAATATAACTCTGAAAAAAGAATTTGGAGTTCTGGTCATATTCCACTTCACTCCTTCTGAAGGAAATATCGACTACAAATTTATGCTCATTTAATTCAATATTTGCTTTTCGTAGAATTAAATCATGAAATGCATTGTAGCGGTTGAAGGGGATGGATTCATATTCGCTGATTTTTCTTTTTTCATAGCCTCTGGTAGCGATGGATTGAAAAGCAGAGAGCAACGCTACAAAATGTAATTTCCTCAAATATTGTTTTTCCCGGTCATTTTTCAAGCCTCCCGATTCAATTAAAATAGTGCTTGTGCCCCATTTAGTGATATTGTCACCGAAAGCCCTTGGCTCAAAACTGTCGTTGTATCGAGCGATTTTCTCAGGCAGGTGCTTTTGTAAAACGTCGTTCATCCCGGCAATTAATTTCATGGCGTTGCCCCTGACTTTATTGATGTTCTTTTCGAAATTATAAGCGGGTGCCAAAAAAGAAATAGAAGCCGTTTTCGCATTGCGACCAGCTGCATAGTAACGGCTTTGGTCATGTAGGTTAAAACCCCATTCCGCTTCCAGGCTGTCCCGTACTTTTTTTAGAATACGGGATTCAGGGTTTTGCAGGCGCAGGGCATCCCGGTTGAGGTCAACGCCCAAAGCATTTCTTCGCTGATATTTTTCTGCCCCGTCAGGATTGAGCATTGGAATAAAATGAAGGGTCAATTCTTTTTTTAATGTCTGCTTAAATTTTTTAAAATTATTTTTTTGACCAAAAAAATTAAATAAATCCATCAAAGCCATAGTGGCGGTAGGTTCGTCCCCGTGCATTTGCGACCATAATAAAACATCAGTGGCTCCGCTGCCAATCGAAATTAGATAGATGTTTCTTCCTTCTATTGATTGCCCCATTGTGGCTACCTTGAACTGAGGATCATTTTTTAATTTCAAAATAAGAGGTTCAATGTCAGCATGCTTAAAGCGGCGATGGGTGATGGTGGTTTCCCTAAATTTATCGTAATCTGTCAATAATTTTTTGTCGATATTTTTTTGAGCAAAAAGGGAAGAAGAAATAAATATAAGGATAGTAATTAGTCGCATGGCAGGCTTTCCTTTTGTTGAAAAATAAAATTGTTGAATTTATTGCGTGGCGGTGTTGCCAATTGCCAACGACAACACCGCTGGAAATCAAAAGTACATCTTCGTGATAATAATTTTAAATAATTGAATATCATTGTGAAAATATCAAAACAATGAAAAGCAACTCATTTTACCTGTTCGTCCTGTTGATCATTTTAAGCTGTCAATCAAAAAAAACTATAACGCGCAATGAATTAGTGGAAAATATAAATAATCTGTTTGCTTCAGAAGAAGGTACTTTCGCTATGGCATTCAATAGTTTGTCGGCCGGTGAAATAATAACCATCAACGCCGGTGAGAAATTTCATGCTGCCAGCACTATGAAAACGCCGGTTTTGATTGAGGTATACAATCAGGCAGCGGCAGGTATGTTTTCTCTGACCGATTCCATGTTGGTCAAAAATGGTGCATGATGATTTAACTGAAAATTGAAAATTGATAATTGAGAATTTTTTGTAAAATAGAAAAGCCGAAGTTCAGAATGAACTTCGGCTTCATTTATAACTCATAACTTATAACTTACATCTCATCACCTGATCCCAAACGCTTTTTTCACTCTGCCAACGTAATCCAGTTTTTCCCAGGTAAATGTTTCGACTTTTTTGGAAATTGTTTTGCCAGAGCCGTTGGTGAAAGAAACGGTTTTCTTTTCGGGTGTGCGGCCCATGTGCCCATATGCTGCGGTATCTGAATAAATAGGTGTGCGCAGTTTCAGTCTTTTTTCGATTGCATAAGGACGCATGTCAAATACCTTTTCGACGATTTTGGCAATCTGTGAATCTTTCATTTTTACCTGAGAGGTACCGTAAGTATTCACATAAATATTGGTTGGTCTTGCCACTCCGATTGCATAAGAGACTTGCACCAATACTTCGGTACACACACCGGCTGCTACCAGGTTTTTTGCAATGTGCCTGGTGGCATACGCCGCCGAGCGATCCACTTTCGATGGGTCTTTTCCAGAAAATGCGCCTCCACCGTGGGCCCCTTTACCGCCGTAAGTATCCACGATGATTTTACGTCCTGTCAAACCTGTATCGCCATGAGGGCCACCGATGACAAACTTGCCTGTCGGATTGACATGATAAGTGATTTTATCATTGAACAGTTTTTTTACCTTGGTCGTGCACTGTCTTTTTACGGCAGGGATGACGATGTTGATCACATCTTCTTTGATCTGCTTGAGCATGACATCATCTTTCCCAAATTCGTCGTGCTGGGTGGACACCACGATCGTGTCAATACGGATGGGGTTGTTGTTGTCGTCATATTCAATGGTCACCTGTGATTTGGCATCGGGGCGGAGGTATTTCATTTTTTTGCCCTTTTTGCGGATGTCTGCCATGACCATTAAAATTTTATGGGAAAGATCAAGGGCCAGTGGCATGTAGGTATCAGTTTCGTCCGTGGCATAACCGAACATCATACCCTGGTCACCTGCTCCCTGGTCTTCCGGTTTTTTTCTTTCGACGCCTTGGTTGATATCGGGCGACTGTTCGTGGATGGCACTTAGCACACCGCAAGAATTGGCCTCAAACATATACTCCGATTTGGTGTAACCAATGCGCTGAATGACGTCACGAGCAATTTGCTGTACATCCAAATATGTTTTCGTCTTTACTTCGCCAGCGAGTACTACCTGGCCTGTGGTAACAAGCGTTTCGCAGGCAACTTTCGATTTCGGATCGAAGGCAATAAAATGGTCAACTAATGCATCTGAGATTTGATCGGATACTTTGTCTGGGTGTCCTTCCGATACAGATTCACTTGTAAATAGATATGGCATTTTTTTAATGGTTAATCCTGAATGGTGAATGGTGGATTAAAAGGACCATTGCGTGATCATTCAGCATTGTTTTAAAAGGATTATTTCAAAAAAAAATAAATGGCTGATGGTGAATCAGCAGGTGAAAAGTAATGCTCGAATTCATTAGCTGTCCACCAATTCCCGCTTACCAATTATTCGGGGGGCGCAAAGATAGGATTTTGATTCAAATTGATTTTTTCCTAATAAAGCTGCCATGAGATTCCAATTGGGTATCAGGTTCCAGGCAGGGTACGCCCTTTAATTTTCGTGATTTACAAACGTGGAGAACCATCTGTCGGTAAAGGAGTCATTGAAGCATTATTGGGCCATCTCAATGCAAGAGTTTTTTTATGGTCGATGAATCTATCAAATAAAAAAGTACTGCGCATGCAGCGTTTTGCACCAATTCAGGATTATAGTATATGAAGACGGAATTGGAAGCAATTTCGGGACGAGCAAAAAAAAATATAGTCTTACCCAACCGCTCTTGAATTATTTTCGTCCATATAAATGAAACGTTAAAAAATTACTAGGGGTGCAGTAGAGGGCTTGACTTTTGCGTTTTAAGTTTGCATTTTTGGGCCACAAAGTAATTGTAAAACATGTGACTAATTTTTTTCCCCGTTAAAATGGGGGTCTCGTTCCAAAGAAGTGTCTTTACAGACAAATAATTTTATCCAAACACAATTAAGTACAATTACTCTCTAATTTTTTATAACCCGGATGAAAGTCCATTGGCGGGAACACTAACGTCATGACTTTTTCCAAAAACGAAAAAAATATTGTTAGTTGTTATTTGTTATTGAAAAAGCTCTCTAAAATCAACGATCAACAATCGACAACCAACAATCCAAATGCCTATGCTCTAATTTTTTACCATTCCAGGTTGGCATCATTAAAAGATGGCTTGTTAAGTTGAAAAATATAAAAGCCTAAAAATACGACAGCCCTGTTTTTAATCATTGCCAGCTACATTTTACAAATAGCTTTACGGTAAAGCTCTCTAATTAACACCGCAGGTCACCTGCACGGGTCTAATCGGTTTCGCCTAACTCAAAATCCGACGACCCGTCGAGGCCCTGCCCTAACAGCTAATGATTATGAAAAACCTGCTCATTGGAACGATTACACTTTTAATGTTCTCCATCAACCTCACTGCCCAAGATTATGGGAAACCAAAACGCATTTTTCAAAAAGGACAAACAGACATCCAAATCGGTTATGGCCTTTTGACCACGGCCGTTATCCTCGACAATGCCACCACCAATATTCCATCTTTGACCATTCGGGGCGATCGCTTTTTTAGTGATAATTTTTCTTTAGGAGTGGCCTACACTGTTTCGTCACATACCGGCCAGCCTTATCTGATACCGGACGGGCTTCCGCAAAGGATCAAGAACACGACCCACCAGGTGGTGGTTCGCCCGACCTTTCACATGACGAATATCAAAAACCTGGACCTGTACGGAGGGTTCAACCTAGGTCTCAATTTCGAAATGTTCAGCGTCGACAGAGGAAATGCTGATTACGTAACAGAACATTTGGGCTTCCAGTCACAGCGGACGAAAGGTGTCTACACTGCCTTTGTCGGTGGCCGCTATGTCATTGATAAGAGGTGGAGTGCTTTTGGCGAAGTTGGTTACAGTACGTCTTTGTTTTCTTTTGGCGTGGGGTATCGGATTTAATGAAGAATGAAGAATGAAAAATGAAGAATGAAAAATATCTATTCTTCATTCTTCATTTTTCATTCTTCATTCACCTCACCTGACCTCGCACCGCAAAAGCCGCTCAGCGCTACCATCGTTTTTATGGATAAAGCCTTCGAGCTGGTCGCCGATCTGCACGGGGCCGACACCGGCGGGAGTGCCGGTGAACAGGAGGTCGCCCATTTGAAGTTTGAAATATTTGGACACATACTCGATCAGATAGTCAAATGAAAATATCAGATCCCGGGTGTTGCCATGCTGGACTGTTTCGCCATTCTTTTCCAGCCGGAACTCAATGTTGCCTTGTTGGAGGACATCTTTCAACGGCACCCAACGACCGAGTACGGCGGAATGGTCAAAGCCCTTGGCAATTTCCCAGGGATGGCCTTTTCTCTTTAAGTCGGATTGCACATCGCGAGCTGTGAAGTCGATGCCCAGCGAGACTTCCTGGTAATAGCCGCTGGCAAATTCGGGCTGCACATGGCGGCCGTTTTTGCAAATCTTGAGCACGACTTCCAGCTCGTAGTGCACTTCTTGCGTGAACTCCGGAATATAAAAAGGCTTTTCATTGACGAGCAACGCCGACGGGGGTTTCATGAATACCAGTGGTTTCCCCGGTACGGGGTTGCTCAATTCTTTGGCGTGGTCGACGTAGTTGCGGCCGATGCAGATAATTTTCATATAAAAAAGGTTGGATGGCTAAATGGCCGAATGGCTTGTGGTGTTGTATGGTGAAAAAACATTTAACCGGTAAGCCATTTGGCCATTATATGGCACAAATGTAATAAGCCGCTCGCTTCTTCTTCGCCTCACTCCTTTTTCAGTACATTTACTCCTTGTTTAGTTAGGTTGAGAAAAAACAACACTCAATAACACGGGCGTATGCGGCACTATTTACCTTTCTTTTTTTGCTTCATTTTATTTTTGACAAACGGACGGGCGGACAACCCTCCTTTTATCGGGCCTGCTTTTGTCGAAGCTGGTGACGATGTCATTTTGTGTGAATCTGGACAAGTTCAGCTCAATGGAAGTATCCAGGGAGATTATTGTAGCTTTGAATGGACGCCATTTTTTGGCGTAAGTGACCCCAATATCCTTGATCCGTTAGCTAATGCGAACATTGGCAGCACCACTTACTACCTTTCCGCCTATGGGTTTGACCCTGCCGCCCCCAATCTGGTTTTTAATGGAGATTTTGAAAGCGGCAATACTGGCTTTTCCACTGCTTACACGTATCAACCTAACGGAGATCTAAACGAAGAAAATTACCGGATTGCCAATTTTGGGGACGAAGGAAGGCCAGAATGGGACCCATGTACTGACCTTTCAGGCAATGGAAATATGATGCTGGTCAACGCTGCCACGAATGGCAATATCCCCGTCTGGTGCCAAACGGTGAATGTTCAACCGAATACATCGTACGTCTTATCGGTATGGTTGGTGACTTTGTTCCCCGCCAGTCCTGCTGAATTGCAATTTTCCGTTAATGGAGTGAATGCCGGGGATGTGTTCAATGCAAATCCCTCGACTTGTATCTGGGAACAAAACTGTGTTTTCTGGGATTCTGACGGCAGTACAACCGCTGAGTTTTGTATCAACAATATCAATACAGAATCATTTGGAAATGACTTTGGCATCGATGGTATCTCGTTTAGCGAAGCCTGTAGCGTCACCGATTCACTGACAATAACCGTTGAAAATGTATTTGCCATCACGAATCCACTTGAAATAATTCCTTGTAATAATGGAGGTGTTGGCGTCACATTGGACGCAACGGGCTCTTCAACCGGGCCAGATGTCACTTACGAATGGACTACCGCCAACGGAAATATTGTCTCCGGTGCGAATACGTTGATGCCACTGGTCAATGCACCAGGTATTTATGAATTGGTAGTTACTGTCATGGGGTCAGATGGTCCATGTGAGGCGACTGCCTCGGTAGAAGTCATTGACGATGTGCCACCATTGGCTTTTGCGACCACTGGCAACGACATCAACTGCATCAATACCACGGGCACTATATTGGGCAGCGGCTCTACCGTTGGCCCTAACATTGTTTACCAGTGGTCGACCCCCGATGGCTTTATCGTTTCTGGCGAAAATGACATCATTGCGGAGGTCGGAGCGCAGGGAACCTATACTTTATTGGTTACTGATCAGTCAAATGGATGTTTTGCGGAGGCCTCCACTTTCGTGGCAGCAGATCTTGATTTGCCAACAGCCGTAGCTGACCCGGACGGTAACCTGGATTGCAACAATACCATTGTAATCATTGACGGCTCCGGCTCCTCCGGTGGCTCCAACCTGACTTTTGAATGGTCGACCACCAATGGGAATATTATTTCGGGTACTACCGGAGACAGCATCGAAGTGGATGCACCCGGTGATTATGAACTGACCGTTATCAACGGTGATAATCTATGCTCCGAGACGATTTCTGTTACGGTGACCAGCGATAATGATCCGCCAATTGTTGATATTGAAATGCCCGGTTCGATTGATTGCAGCACCACCAATTTCAACCTTGATGCAAGTGGCTCCTCCGGAAGCGGCAATCTTTCATTTGTCTGGACAACCGTTGATGGAAATATTGTCTCAGGCGATAGCACTGCCACGCCGGTGATTGACCAGACGGGAACGTACGACTTGGTAATTTCGGATGATGCAAATGGCTGTACGTCAGCAGGTTCGGTGCTGGTAGATGGTGATTTGGCACCACCTGACATTCTCATTGCAATACCTGCACTGCTGACTTGTAATGAGGATGAAATCGCACTGGATGCAAGTGGCTCGCAACCCGGCGTGATTTTCAGTTGGACAACGCCTGATGGCAACATCGTCTCTGGAGGAAATACTGCGCAACCCACGGTGGATCAAAACGGCAACTATATTTTAGTCATTACTGATCCCGATAACGGTTGTACCTCAACGGATTCTGTGGAAGTTGATTCAGACCAGACTTTGCCCGTTGCGGATGCTGGCGCTGTGGTTAACTTGGATTGTAATACGACGGCTACCAATTTAGATGGAACCAACTCCTCTTCCGGGCCGGGCATCACTTATCTGTGGACCACGACGAACGGAAATATTTTAAGTGGTGAAACAACGCTTACTCCTGAAATCAACTCAGGCGGTACCTATGTCCTGACCGTTACGAATAGCGCAACGGGGTGTGAAAGCACTGATGAGGTGGTCATTCCGCAAAACAATGACTTGCCGACTGCCGTAGCTTCCGTTCCGAATGGATTGAATTGTAATAATCTGACACTGATTATCGACGGCACGGGGTCTTCCTCGGGCACGGGCTACTCCATTTTATGGACTACTACTGACGGAAACATCATTTCCGGTGAAACGACGCTGATGCCGGAAGTGGACGAGGGCGGGACTTATGTTTTGACAATCACTAATTTGACTTCTACCTGCACTGCAACCGATGAAGTCGTGGTGACTGCAAATTTTACCACGCCACAAGCCGATGCCGGGGCAATGAATACATTGACCTGTGTAAATGATACTTTGCAGCTCGACGGCAGCGGTTCTGCTTTTTCAAATAACGCAACCATCCTGTGGTCAACGACCAATGGCGAATTTACCGAAGGCGAAAACACGTTGATGCCAACTATCACTGCACCAGGCACTTATGTGCTGACGATTACAAATACTGAAAGCGGATGTACCGACGAAGCCTTTGTTGAAATTGATGAAAATACCGAACAGCCTACTGCGGATGCCGGGGCTCCGATGGAGCTGACCTGCACAACGACTGCTGTGCCACTGAATGGCAGTGGTTCAAGTCAAATTGGAAATTTGACCTATACCTGGACGACCCAAAACGGAAACATCGTTAGTGGCGAAAACGGCTTGATGCCTTTGGTGGACGAAGAAGGGGATTACCTGCTGACCGTCATTGATAATGATAACGGCTGTGAAAGCACCAGCATCGTGGAGGTGACCCTGAACGGCGATTTTCCGGTAGCCGATGCCGGCCCAACCGCTGAACTCACCTGCGCCATTACCCAGACGGTGCTGCAAGGCACTGGCGATATCGGCCCTACATTCATCTATAACTGGACTACAATTGACGGTGAGATTGTTTCGGGAGATAGCTCCCTGACCCCCGAAATCGGAGCATCGGGAACTTATACCTTGACCCTGACAAATACGGACAACGGCTGTGCAACGACCGACGAGGTCTTTGTTTCAGAAAATACCACTCCTCCTTCCGCAGACGCAGGCCCGACCGACGAGCTTTCCTGTACCCAGACCCAGCTTTCTCTCACAGGCACCGGCAACGCTCCCGGCAATGACATCAGCTATGCCTGGAACACCTCCAACGGGAACATTATTTCCGGCGAAAACACTCCCTCCCCGTTGGTGAATGCGGCTGGTACATACTGGCTGGTCATTACTGATAATTTGAATGGCTGCGCAGATTCATCGTCCGTTGTTATCACGCAGGACGCCAACGTGCCTGTGGCCGATGCAGGCAGCTCTGCTTTGCTGACCTGCAATGTCACGACTTTGTTCCTCGATGGTTCGGGCAGCAGTATGAATCCGGATATTGTTTATGAGTGGACCACTACAGATGGCAATATCTTAAATGGTGAATCCACTTTAGCACCGGAAGTGGATGCTCCCGGTACTTACTTGCTGACGGTAACCGACGTGGTCAACGATTGCGAAGCGGTGTCAAGCGTTTTGATTGATGAAAATATTGCACCACCGCCGGTTAATGCTGGCCCTGATGGTTTGCTAACCTGTAATGATCCACAGGTCACTTTGGACGGAAGTGCTTCGGTGAGCGGCCCGGATTTCAGTTATTTATGGACGACAATTGATGGAAACATCCTGTCCGGCAATGATCAGCCGTTGCCATTGGTGGATGCCATCGGAACTTATCAGTTATTGGTGACCAATACCCTTACCGGTTGTACCAATACTGCAACCGTGGACGTGGACGAAGATGTAACACCGCCCACTGTTTTGATTGAAAACCCGGATGTGATCACTTGTGAATTTTTGGAAATCGAACTGGATGCGTCCAATAGCAGCATCGGATCGTTTATTTATACTTGGTCAACAACCAATGGCAACATCATTTCAGGTGCGACGACAACAAACCCGACGGTTGACCTGGAAGGGGAGTACGAGTTGCTGGTGACCAACACTTTAAACGGATGCACCGCTATCTCGACGATCATGGTTTCGGAAGATAAAGAATTGCCTGATGCAGAAGCTGGCCCGGCAATGGAAATCAACTGTTACAACCCTACACTGGAACTGGACGGAAGCGGGAGCAGCACTGGTATCGGTTTTCAATATTTTTGGACAACGGCTGATGGCAATATCCTTTCCGGCGAAACTACCCTGGCCCCTGAAATCAATGGTCCAGGTACTTACACACTGACGGTTTTAGATGACTCAAATGGGTGCCTCTCAACTTCAGAAGTTGCCATCACCGACGATACCGCAGATCCCGTTGTCGGCTTCTTGCCGCCCAACGATTTGACTTGCACTGAAACATCGGTTACCATTGATGCTGCCAGTTCGAGCAGTGGCCTGAACTTTCAGTATGAATGGACCACTCAGAATGGAAATATCGTAAATGGCCAAAATACTCTTTTGCTGACGGTCGATAAATCAGGCGACTACATATTGACGATTTTAAACATTGATAACGGTTGTGAGGATTCTGTATCGGTAACGGTGAATGAAGATATTGATTTGCCCGCAGTGGATGCCGGCCCCACGGTAGAGTTACATTGTAATCTGCCCGAAGCAAGTTTAGCGGGGAGTACCGATCTTGCGATCGGCCAGTATACCGCCATCTGGACCACCAACAACGGACAACTGGTTGCCGGGCAAAACTCCCTTGCTCCTTTGGTCAATGCACCCGGAGATTACCAGTTGACCGTTACTGATCTGACAAACGGTTGTTCAGAGACGGACGAGGTGGTTGTTTCGGAAAATATTTTAGTGGATTTTGAATTTGTCCAGCAAGACCCTTCCTGCCTGAGTTCAACTGGCTTGGTTGAGTTTGTGGGGGTTCAAGGCGGGGAGGCCCCTTTCAATTATTCCATCGATAATGGACAAAGCTTTTCATCTGTTGCTACTTATCCGCTGCCCGCTGGTATGTACGACCTGGTTGTTCAGGACGCCAATGGTTGCGAATTGTCAGATGTAGCTTTCCTTGCGGAACCGCCCGAAATTCTACTTTTCCTGGAAGCCCAAGCCGAGTTGCAGTTAGGGGAAAGCTACCAATTATCATTACAGGCTTCGATACCTGATGATGAAATTGAGACGGTGGAGTGGACGCCAGCGGAGTTTTTAAGTTGCAGTGACTGCATGCAGCCGTTTGCTTCACCGATCCAACAGACGAGTTTTAATGTGACTGTCACCAGCAAGGACGGTTGCTCTGAAACGGCCACTACCTTGCTGCTCGTCCGTAAAGATGTGAATATCTACGTTCCCAATGCATTTTCGCCCAATGGTGACGGAACCAACGATCAATTGTTGATTTACACAGGAGGAAATGGCATTTCACAAATAAATTCCTTTAAAGTATTTTCCCGCTGGGGCGAATCCGTTTTTCAATATTTTGATTTTCAACCCAACGATCCAGCGTATGGCTGGGATGGAACGCACAAAGAAGAAGTCTTGAACCCAGGCGTTTTTGTCTGGTTTGCGGATGTGGAGTTAATTGATGGCACCACGAAATTATTAAAGGGAGAGGTGCATTTGATTCGATGATTTTATAAAACACGGAGACACAGAGACACACAGTAAAAAACCTGTGAAACTCTGTCTCTCTGTGTTCGAAATGGAATGTTTTTCAATTTTCAGCATTTACGATCGACTACTCCGTCAATCAACTTTCAACTGACCGGTATTGCAAAGCCCGAATAGGATATATGCCCATTTGATTACATAGTTGTTTTTATATTTTGTATTCGACTGAATTATTCATTACTTTTGCTCAAATATTCTTACCGTACATCCCTCATCCATTTTTTCCATTAACCGAGATTAAGATAAAACAACAAATCAAGTTTCATTCGCTTGAATTGAACATTCAATATTTACAAATTATAATCTCGTGAAAATGAAAAGAAAATCAACTTTCTTCATTGCTTTCCTTTTATTAGGCTTTCTCTCTTTCCAAACAGCTTATTCTCAATGTTTTGAGTTAGGTAGTCCTGTTGGAGAATTGACACCGGTTCTCAAAAACCCGATTGGCTTTTGCCCGGGGATAGCGGAACCTGCTGATGTTTGCGATTGTCCGACCGGTTTTGTGGCAGTAGGGTATGAAGGGGAGGAAGGTAATGTATATGGTGCGATGGTATTGAGTAATTTCACCTTAAGGTGTAAAGAATTACTTCCTGATGGTAGCTTGGGCCCTATGGTCGAAGTGACCTGTGCAAATGGAACCGCAGCAGGTAACACGCCAGACGGCCCCATCGATGCGGCTGCCGGTGAAGCACTTGTCGGTTTTGAAGTCAGAATCGGCTGTGCTACAGACGCAGTCATGGGAGAATCTAAGCCGGTACTCGATATTGCTGCTGGTCTGCCGAATACAACCAGCAACGGGATGACTGGCATTGGAGGCACCGGAGGGTCACCACAACCAGTCATGTACGTACCAAATGGTAATGTAATCGTGGGGATGCAAACCTATATCGAACCGCTCAACCAACCTGTTGGTGCACAGGGAATAACCGCTGGTGTAGCCTGGCGTTACGCACCGATTATTGCTTGTCCTTTGAATTGTTCTGTTGATGGGATCTCCGTTGGAAATATTTCAGCCTGTGATGACAACGGAACACCAGACCCCTCCGATGATACTTTTACGGCCGATGTGACCGTCACTTTTACCGATGCTCCGGCTTCAGGAACACTTGACCTGAGTGGGGATGGTTCTGCTTCCGTAGCAGTTGGTTCATTGGGTGCGGGTTCTTATGTTTTTACCTCTGTTTCCATGAGCGCTGATGGGACCGCCATTGATCTGACCGCTACCTTTTCAGCTGATCCGGCCTGTTCTTTAAATAATGCCAATGCAGGTACCGCACCTGCAGCCTGTTCCGTGTCAGCTGCATGTGCCATTACGGGGATTACTTCTGCAAATATTTCAGCCTGTGATAACAACGGTACGCCAAACCTGGTAAGCGACGATACTTTTACTGCCGATGTTACGGTCACTTTCTCCAATCCACCCGGATCAGGTACACTTGATCTCAGTGGTGATGGAACTGCATCAGTAGCAGTTGGCTCAATCGGGGCAACTACTCATACATTTACAGGAGTGACCATGACTGCAGATGGACAACCGATCGGTTTGACGGCCTCATTCTCTGCTGATGCAGCCTGTTTGCTTTCAGTCAGTAATACCGGGCAAGCACCGAATCAATGTTCGGTAAATGTACCGCCGGGCAGCATTCCAACAATGTCAGAATGGGGGTTGATCCTCTTTGCCCTGATCATTTTCACATTCAGCGTGGTGATGGGCACACAACATCAACAATCCTTGTCGATGGCGGGGAATCATGTGGCCACATCCTCTGGAAAGCGTTTGCCATTTAATAAAGCACTGTACTTCAAGGTATTGCCTTTTGTATATCTGGGCTTTGTTCTGGTATTTGGAGCTGCAATAACCATGTTTGGATATGAATTGACCAATGCTGATGTTCCAGGTAGTTTGTTGTCAGGACTGGTGATAGCCTATTTGGTTCATTTTGTTATGATGGCGGATGCCAATAATAAATCATAATATTGCTTGTATATTTGAGTGACTGAATCAACAACGACTCATTCATTTTTTTGAATATAAGAACGCAGTAACAAAGGCTCAATTTGTTACTGCGTTTTTTAATACTGTATCCCGATATGCCGTCAAGCAAGAAGAAACACCGCAAGAGTGGAATAAAGAAAGGAAGCGCTTTCAACCCCCTCAATTCTTTTAATCAGTTCTTGAATGATCGTCATCCGATTTTTAAATTTTTACTTGGGTTTATTGGTTGCATGGTACTCTTTTACCTACTCTATTATTCTTCATTTTATAAAAATGTTTTGGAATTACCGTTCCTCGAAGCGCAGGCCAATATCAGCAATGCATTGCTCCGGTTGCTTGGTCATGACACAACCGTGGAAAATGCAATGATTTTCAGCAGTGAATTTGCAGTCAATATCAAGAACGGATGTGATGGACTTGAAGCCATTGCGATATTGGTCAGTGGTGTTTTGATTTTTCCAGCGTCAGTAAAATTAAAATTAAGTGGTATCACTTGGGGGGTGATTACTTTGTTTTTACTTAACCTGCTTCGAATTGCAGGACTGTATTTGATCGGTCTAAATTTTTCTCCAACTGTTTTTGAAATCATGCACGTACAAGGAGGTTTTATCCTTTTTACAATGATTAGTGTGATCCTCCTTTTTATCTGGATAAATTGGGCGGTGAAAAAAAGTCAGCAATATTGAGTTATGCAAGATATTATTAAAAGTGCGCTTAGATATTTTGGAGCCTTCATACTTCTTTATGGTGCCCTGACAATACTGAGCCTGGTTCCTTCGGTTGGGGCTTTTTTTAATCAAATTTACCGGTCTGCCACTCAACCTGTTTTACAAAAGACATTGTCGAAAGCATATGTTCAATTAAAAAAAGTAGAAAATAATATTGATATCATCCGGGTAGAATTTGCCTCAAAAGAAATAGTGAAAAAACAACTGGAAGCAGCAAAAAAGTCAGGGCAAAAGAAAGCACCGATTCAAGGCAATAGTTTTGAGTTCGGATTTTACAATCTGTTTTTTAGTTTTTTTCTTTTTCTGGTTTCCTTGCTGCTACTTTCCCCGGTGAGCCATAAAGAGAAAATTTTTGGGATTTTAATTGGCTCCCTCCTTTTTTATTTATACTCTGTCTTGAAAATGCACCTTGCTTTGTTAAGTCATTTTAATATGCCAGAAATTAATGTTTATCAAACAAGCGAGGGAAGTCTAAAAATAATACGTTCCATTCTATATTTCATGAGTTTAGGATTAAATGTTTTGGTCGTTTTAATCATCTGGGCAGTTTTAGCTTTTCGGAAAGATAATTGGAAGAAATTACTTGATAAGTCCGTTCCATTATTGATGAAAAAGAACTCCTAAAGTTTTTTGAGGACCTTAAAATGGATTTGGCCAAAATGTGTTTGTAATTTAAAACGGCTTCACTGCGATTTTTTTACAAAACAATAATTTCATCTAAAAATAATCTGCTTGGTTCACCTTGCTGGTGATGGCCCATGTAAATTGGATCGACGGTTTTCATGTTTATTTTTAATTGTTTTACCATAGTTTTTGGAAAATCCAAGATTGTGCGTTGAATATAACGACCTTGCACTTTTGCATTTTCCAGTAGTGATTGCTCCACTAAAACGGTGTAATTGCTTCCATCCACCGACCCTGATATTTCAATATGCTCTGGCATATAAATACCAGAAATGGCCATCTGCAAAAAATTCATTCTCACCTGGTTTATTGCTGTGGCATTTTCCATAATTATTTCTAATTCCACTTCTGGTGAATTGAATTCCTGCCACAATGAATCGACCGACCAATTGCTCCCATAATTTAAATCGGTTAAATATTTTTCGGCGTTTATCCTGTTTTTGTTTTTGTAAGGAGTGTGGTAAATAACCTTGGCGTTTTTTGCTTTATGGACAAAAAATTCTTTTTCAGTTACTTTGCCGACCATTTTCCCATCTTTGAAAGCAGCAGCTTTAATCAAGGCATTTTTATTTAATAAAAAAGGTTCGGTAAAAAGTTCTGAGTTCTCATGCGGGTCGCTTCCATCCAATGAATATTTTATGGTCAGTCCATTGGCTTCCGTATGCAAATCAATCAATAAGTTTTCACCATCGCCCCGGTGACTGATCCAAACATTGAAAGCGCTTTTTGCATATAAAATATTTTGCTGCTCGAGCCTTTTTAATTGTGGATATAACCGCTCAATAAAATCGTCCCAGTTTTCAGTTGATTGTGGTGACCACGCATTTTCTGAAATAGCAAACAACCGCGGATATGCCATATATGTGGTTTTATCCCAATCGGGAAGTGATTCGCTCCAAAGATTGCCCTGCATGCCTAAAATGTATTTTGCTTTGTCTTTTAAAATTTCCGGTACCGGGTCGTAATTATAACAGGTGGATAATAAACATTGGGAATATCCCAGATTGGGCTCGTGGTCTGTGTGGCCTTGTTTTAAATCGAGGTAACAATATTTGTTGGGTGTCATAATAACCTGATGGCCTTCCGATGCCGCTGCGATTCCACCTTCTTCTCCCCGCCACGACATGACGGTTGCGTTCGGTGCCAGGCCGCCTTCCAATATTTCATCCCAGCCAATTAAATTCCTTTCCCGGGCATTAATTATTTTTTCGACCCTTTTAATAAAATAACTCTGCAATTCTTCCTCGTTTTTTAATCCTTCTTTTTTTATTCTATTTTGACAGTCAATGTTTTTTTTCCATGCTTCTTTATTGCATTCGTCTCCACCGATATGAATATATTTCGCGGGAAATAAATCCATGATTTCATTTAAAACATTTTCAACAAATTCAAAAGTAATTTCTTTGCCGGGACATAAAGTGTTGTCTTTAAAAACACCACCCGTCGCTACATAATATGGTCCGGGGTCGCATGCTATTTCAGGGTAAGCCGCAATGGCCGCCTGTGAGTGGCCCGGCATATCGATTTCCGGGATGATGGTTATAAATCGTTCTGCGGCGTAGTCGATGATTTCCTTTATTTCTTCCTGCGTATAAAATCCACCATAAGTGGCTTCGTCCCCTGGTTGTTGGGTAGGCCGCCCCCACCAGCGGTTGTGCTCCCAGTCGTGGTCATTATAATCGACGCGCCATGCGCCCGTCTCAGTTAGTTTTGGGTATTTTTTTATTTCAACCCGCCAGCCCTGATCGTCCGTTAAATGCCAGTGGAAGGTGTTTAATTTTAATAAGGCCATCTGGTCCAGTATTTCATAGATGTATTTTTTTTCGTAAAAATGACGAGAGACATCCAACATGAAACCCCGCCACGAAAAGCGAGGATGGTCATCAATGTTTACTGCTGGCAGTGTCCATCGAATATGTTCCTGTGTTTCATCGGATGAAAATTCAATAGGCAATAATTGTCGAATGGTTTGGAGTGCATAAAAAAATCCGGCTCCATCTTTGGCGTAAATGTTTATTTTTTTCTTTTTAACTGATAGTTCATATGCTTCATCGACCAATTCTTTTTTTGTTATAAAATTAATGTCGGCGTTTTCGCTGTTTGATATTTTGGGGGCCCATCCGGCGACTTGTATAAAATGGTTAAAAAATAGTTTAGCGATCCTGCGTTGTTCTTCATTTTCAACTTTAATCGTTGTTTTTTTTGTTATCTCAAAATGTCCTTCGACAGTACTGGTCTCTACTGGCTGCGGGATTGTTTTAGGCGGGCTGGGAGAGGGAAGTGGTGCCGGGCTTTGGCAGTTTTGTAAGAGGAAGATAAAAATGCTTAGAATTAAAAATTTATTCATGCTGTTTTTTTATAGAAGTTAGAAGTGTTCAAAAGTTAATAATCGTAATTCGTTCAATTTGTTTTTCCTCCCCCGATCCCCACCAAAGGGAGAGAAAAAATCAGGAATCATTAATTCTGAACTCAACTGTTGTTTGAAAACGGTTAATCGTTTATTGAATAAAAAAATCAGGAAAAGGAACTGTTTTTCCAGTCAGTTTATTCGTCGGCATTTGTGCATCTACTGTTTTTAGATACGCTGATAAAGTTGAAGCTAATTCATGTTTTTTATCAATTTGGATTTCCACTAAATTTTGTTTTTCACCAATATCTTTTTCCAAATCGTATAATTCAAAATGCTGATCGCGGTGAAAATAAATTAATTTCCATTTTCCCTTACGCACAGCACTGTATGGTCCGATACCTGGTCCGGTCGGTCCCCATATATTGGGGTAATGCCAGTACAATGGCCGGTCTTGCTGGACTGGTTCATTGTTTTTTAAAAATGGAATAAAACTCTGGCCATCAATTGTCTGGACTGTCTCCCATTTTTGTACACCGGCCATTTCCAAAATGCTGGGAAAAAAATCTTCGATAATTAAATAATTGTTACATACGGAATTGGGTTTTGTTGTGCCTGGCCATTTCACCATCATTGGTTCACGGATGCCGCCTTCGTAGGCCGAACCTTTACCGCTTTTTAATGGAGTGTTGTGCAAGTGTTTTTGACCTCCTCTTCCAACGGCGCTCAAGCCGCCATTGTCGGACATAAAAATTATGATGGTATTGTCCGACAATTTATTTTTATCCAAATAATTCAGTACATCGCCAAGACTCTTGTCCATGCCTTCGATCATAGAAGCATACCGTGCCTCGATGGTGTCCAGGCCATCATTTAAATATTTTTGAAAAAAGCGTCGGTCTTCCTGAATGGGTGTGTGTACAGTA
This sequence comes from Bacteroidota bacterium, assembly GCA_039819485.1. Lineage (GTDB taxonomy): Bacteria > Bacteroidota > Bacteroidia > Chitinophagales > Saprospiraceae > UBA6168. The sequence goes on from JBCBRY010000055.1 coordinate 41,155, forward strand.
TAATGTGACAGGTATAAATAAAAAGGCTGTTTTTTTTGAATAACCGAGTCCAAAATATTTTGTGCTTCCAAGGTCAGAGCCTCGGTCAAGTTAATATCCTGCCCGTGATATTTTTTTAATCCAGGCACACTCCAACTGTTTTTCCTGCTGCCATCCGGATTGTTTCCAAAGTATGTTTTGCCATTGTAACTGCCGGGGGCTCCGGCTGCGTGTCCCGCTATATTTACGTCAAAACCACAATTTAAAGGTTCGGCACAAGGCGTTTCAGTTGCTGCAAAATGCGCCTTTCCGATATGGATGGTAAAGTAATTTTCCCTTTTTAATAATTCCGGTAATGTATTGGCCACAATGGTTTTATCGGTGCCCGGAGAAGTGTTCAGTCCGTTCATATTCCATTCCGGCACCTGGATCATACTATCTCGTCCATCAGATTTTTTGTTTAAGTTCAAGGTCCAGTTGGTTACCCGGTGGTGCGCTGCGTTCATCCCGGTCATTAAACTTATGCGGGTTGGAGAGCACACGCTTGAAGCGTATGCATTGGTGAATTTCATGCCCTCCCTGGCAAGCCGTTCCATGTTGGGGGTGTGGTAAGTTTTATTGAAATAAGTGGAGTCGGTATGAAAAGGAACCGAAGTGTCCTGCCATCCGAGGTCGTCGACGAGGAAGAAGACGATGTTGGGAGGAGAAATGTGCGTTTCTTTATTTTGGCAGGAAAATGAAATGATGTAGAGTGAAAATAAAATGGCGGCCCGTTTCATCCTGGAAATATTTTGTCGCCAATGATAGGGCTTAAATTTTTTCAGGACAAATATTTTTGTTGAATATTTTAAGGGACAGAATGGTTTTGAGGTGCTTGATAAAAAATGAAATCATCTAGGATTACCAAGCACTTGTGTGGAGAAAATTATTGGCCCTCGGAGGTGCTAAGAATTAAAGAATGCTAATGTGTTTTCGCCCCCTCAGAGGCGGACGGGGGAGCAAACACAGATTGAATGAATTACAATTTTTAATTTTTGAACACCTTTAATATTTCAATCTTTGATTATTGATTATATCAAAATAAAATAAGCCATTGAGGACGTTCTCAACATCCTAATGACTTATTAAAAAAAACAATTTAATTAACTACTTTATAAAATTTAATTAGCGGAATAAAATATTCTGAATAAAAATCTATTAAGGCAATATATTACAGTGGCTAAAATTTTGGTCGATTTATTTCTTTAGTATTCCATTTCGTCGATTATGTTCAGCAATGCCGCCCGGATGCGGTTGGTCTCCATGTTGGCCTGGCCTTTTGTGACAATGCTCATATTTTTTTCACTCTCCAATTGATTCCACCGACTGGCCAGCAGGATGATCTGATTTTGCCACTCAAGATCGTAGGCACTATGTTCCAAAAGTGTTTCCAGTGCTGGCTTGATTCTGTTTTTCAGGACCTGCATCTTGACTTCACTCAAGGCAGCACTTTTCAGTCGATCTGCTTTGGCACTGGCCGCCTTTTCAATATTGATGGTATTTGCGAAATAGATTTGTCCCTGATTGTCTTTCAAGTCGAAATTTTTGGCGATTTTGTTTTTATCACCAAGGTGTAAGTTAGCCCCGACGGAGATGTTACTGTCTGAGATAACATTATTTGAATTTTGAATTTTTACAGAATTGTCAGCGATCCCATCTCCCCGGTTGGTTTTCAGTAGACCTTCTAACTCCGATTTCAGAAGCTCGTTTTGCTTGAGCGCTCTTTTCAGTGTGATACGGACGGCAGTGAGCGAGTCCTCGTCATCTGGATCGGCTTTTAGCTCGTTTAGTTCAGTGGCCAGCAATGGTTTTACTTTCTCCCAGATATCGCCCTGGGCTGGCTGCCCTTTGATCTCAGATTGAATGGCTGGAAGAACGTGTTCGTAGACTGTTTTCACCAATTCCTTTGTCGTCATTATGGGTAAGTTTAATTGTTCGGGTTGAAGATGGTGCAACATCTCAAAAGCGAAAGCTGCTGCATTAGCTGCTGCCTGTTGCTGCAGGCCCTGTTCATCACCTGCGGATTTGTGATTGAGCAAGTCTGATATGCTGCGGATATTGATAGCGTGAATGTGTGGATGAGCGGATACGGCCCTGCAAAAACCAGCGGCTTCCATCTCGAGTGCAATTGTGTCGTTCAGGTGTTTTTTTATGTTCCGGTAGTGGTGCGAATCGGTGGAGGCAATGACCTTGTTGCCGGAAGCAATCGGGCCAAACTCAACTTTCTTACCCTGTGCATATCGACTTCTTTTTTGCCAATTGTTCTTTACGGAAGTCATCTTAGCCAATCCGACCAATGACTGACTGGAAAGGTATACATCGGGGCGGTATACAAAGCCATTCTCAGTGTCCTTGCCGGTTTCGTAGCTATAGGCTTTCGTGCCGACGGCCACGTCTCCGATACCCACATCCTTAACACCTCCGGCAATACCGATCAAAAAAACGACGGATGGCCGGAATTTCAGAATCGCCTTTTCGGAGGCCAGTGCGATTGCACTTTCACGTGATCCGGTTTCAGACACAAATACGTCAAAGGAACGTTGGGCTCCCCTAAAATTGCCGGACCAATAAACCATTGGCCCATCCTGTCGAATGTCAACGTCTTCCAGATGTTCAAGCACGGCCTCTCGCTCCAGTGAGATTGGAGTAAGGATTAGAATATTCATAGTCGTTGTGTTTTCATCTTTTGGGTTTACTTCAATGGTTATCAAGTGTTTATCAAAGAAGAATGTGTTTTCTTTGGTCAGCTATGCATCTTGTTTTCGATTCTTTTGGCCCACCTTTGTGGCCTTTTGTCTCAAGATGTTCCACACTGTCCGTTGCGGGATGTTAAACAGATCGGCAATGACGTTTACGGTTTGCGTTTTGGTGAAACTGTCGTTGCTTGCGAATTTTCCGAATTCCGCCTTGACTGCAAATTTTCTGATTTCTACAGGCGGTATCAAATCATGATCGATCAGGAAGGTCAACAGCCCTTTTTCAGTCGGGGGTTTACCATGTGCCTCGCAATAATCTGTGTATTTGTCAAAAAGGTGTTCTTCAAATTTTTCCAAAAGATATTTATGGTTTTTTAACATGGCTCTGGCAATTTATCAATGTTTTTAAAATGTCGTTCTATAAAATTGTACTGGTTTTACTTTGATATCAATAAAATACAGAATACCTATTATAAATTATTTGCAGATGAACTTTTTCATCTCAATAGTTGGGGTTTCAGAGGTCAAATAAGCTGGCTTGGTCTCTTTTGGAATTATGATCCAAATATAATATTCAGCGACAGTGCATTCCTAAAAATATCCCCATTATTTGATAGATAATTTTCGGGACTTTCCCCATGTTTTGCTTAGCAGCTAAAGTGTTCTTAATTGAGTATAGTTCAACTATTTTTACTCATTAATTGTATAGGTATTTCATAAATAACTTGTTAACAGTAATTTAAGGTCAGTGTTTTTTTATCAATAAAAGTTTCGAAAAAAAAAGATGTATAGCTAAATTTGTAGTGCAAGGGTATCGATATCCCCACATAATAAATGATATGGAAAACACAAGGTTCCTTCTTTTGCTCAAAACCCTGGATAAAAAGGAAGTCAAGTCTTTTCAGAAATACCTGCTCTGCTTCCATCCAAAAATGAAAAGGGCATATGAGCTGTATTTATATTTGATAAAATGGCACCCGGCATTTCCGGCGAACAGGTTAACGTATTCCACCGTTATCAGCCATGCCTTTCGTGATCACACCACCAAAAAAAATGTTCAGAACTCCCTGTCCGACCTTTACCAATGGGCGGCCGATTTTCTGATTTGGCAAAAATCTACCAGAGCCGGTTTGCAAAAAGAACTGGCATGGCTCGATATTTTGCGTGAACGGCGGCTCAACCATGAATACCAACTCAGAGCATCCCGGATAGACAAGAAATTGGAGCAAACCCGGGCAACCGATGCACAGGCACATTTGGACAGGTTGTTCTTCCACCATCATGTCTGGAGCCAACAGGCCGAAGAACGGTACCGGCCACGGGAAGAGTCCCTCCGGCGGGCCATGGATCAACTGGAGCAGTTTTACCTGATTTCAAAAATGACGTATGGTACCGAGCTCCTGAATCGGGAACAGATTTACAGTGAGGCCATGGAGCATCAGGAATTGGAAGAACTATCTCTCAAGGCAGAGCAATATAAGGGGCATCTGCCATTGGATATCTGCCGGATGCTCTATCAACTGGTAAAGGAAGGGAAAGAGGAAACTTACCTTTCCTTAAAAAAACTGTTGGTGAAACGAGGCAGTGTACTTTCCAAGGCGACAAATTCCATCCTTTTTCAGCACCTCATTAATTTTACGGCCGGAAAGATCAGAGAACAAGAGAGCCAGTATTATCACGAGGCTTTTGAGTTGTTTGATTTTGCCCTCCAGGCAGGTATCCTTACCGATGGCCAGTACTTGTCCAGCAATACGTTTCAAAACATCGCTACCATTGCGCTGCGGTTGCACAAAACTGACTGGGCCTCTTCGTTCGTGGACCAGTTCAGCCGATATATCCAACCCAAATCAATGTATCTGACGACTTGCTACGTGCGCGCCTTGATTGCTTTCAATACCGGCGACCATCAGTCCGATTGGTTCCGGAAGTTGCAGGAAATCAAATTGAGCAATCCATTTATTGCCATTCGGGTGAAAACGTTGATTATCAGGAATATGTACGAGGCAAAAGAAGAACGGGGGTTGTTATTGTTGTTTAACGCTGCCTTCCGGAAATACCTCAGCCGCAATAAACAGGTGAAGGGGGCGATCTACCAATCGGCGGTGAATTTTAGCAATTGCTTCCGCAAATTGGTGAACCGCAGGGTCAGCCGATCCGATTTTATTGAGGAGGTGAAAAACAGTACCCATATTCATTTTGGTGGGTGGCTCCTGACGAAAGCGAGTGATTTGAATGAAGACTGAAAATTGGGCAACCGGCCAGGGCCGGTTGCCCGGAATTGCACCGTCGGATCATTTGAGAATTAAATCTTCGGTAATGATCCAATCAGAAGTTTGTTTTCCACAAACAGTGCGGAAATAGAAGTTGTAGGTACCAGACGACAGTTCAGAAAAAGTAATGGACGTGCCGGTCGTGAAATACACCGGGCTCTTATAGCTCCCGCTGGCGTACTTTACTTCGTAGCCTGATGCTCCTAAAACCGCCTGCCAGTTAAACGTAACTGTGTTGGAGTTAGGTTGATTCAGTTGAGGTGCCGGTTCGGTGCAAGTGCTGGCAGCCGGAGGCCCGCTCTCAAAAGCATAGGTGAGCGGAACCAGGAATAAAAGGAAGGCCAGTGTCTTGATTGCCAACCAGATTGAAAAAACGTTCTTTTTCATTTGAAAAGAATTTAAAAATGATCCGATCAGACAGTTGGAAACGGGGGAATTGGGTACAGGGAGGGTGCCTCACTGGATAGCCCAGTAAGCCTTGTAAATCAAAGGTTTATCTAAGGAATTAGTGCTGGTGCAACCTTGCCAACAAGCAGAAGTTTAAGGTTTAAATCCTGCTTTACCGTTTTCTACTGTCCGTTTGTCAGTACAAAAATGGCGTGTCGTGGCAAGGGAAATTTGAGTATTTTAATTTATGTGAACGATGGTGAAGGCGCGTAAATTTATGAGCGGAATTACTTGATGAATTGATCAAAATCGGTAACCAGTTGTGCATCTTTCATCAGCTTTTTCAAGGACGCTGCATACCGCAAAAAGAGGGCTGGATTGTTGCTGCGTTCGCACTCGATGATCGGGCACCTTGCCCGCAGCTCCCCGTACAGATAGTGGGATACGTGAAACTTGCCGTTTTTTGCGTCTTTATCCACGGCAAGCATATACTGGTGAGGAATGTGCCGATAGGTATAAACTTCCATTTTGCCGGGGTAGGGGAGTTGCTCCAATTCCTGTAAGATGATTTTAAAATTGGCCATGGCCGTCCGTATTTTCCCAATGCCTTCCCGTTCTTCTATGTAGAATTTTTTGCGGTCATTGAAATACAGGTTCGCTTCGTTTGAGTCGGGGTGCAGCAAAAAACATTTGATGTTGACTCCGCTTTTGAGCAACTGATGAATAGGTTCTTTGAACTCTTCTTCCCGTCTCGAAAAAAAGTAGCCGGTGAAAGTATTGAGGGTCAGTCCGAATTCGATCATTTCCTCCCTGGCAGCAGAGAAAAAACGGACTTTGTCCCTGATGTCGAGTCTTCCCTTATCATAAAAAACAACCCCACTCTGTTGGGGCCCCGCCCATTCAGGGACGTTGGTTTGTTGGCCGGGTATTTCTACGAACTCATGCTCAGGGGCCGACCACTGATAGCTGCATTCCGCCAACACGAGTTTTTTCATCCCCTCTGCGTTTTCCCAAAGTGCAGTGCCGCCTGCTTTTCTCCCTTTGATAATGTTGCTGAAAGAAGCCTCGGAAGTGCTGAAACCAAGTGATTTTATTTTTCGGACCACGGTCGCTTGTTTGTAGTTTTTCTTTTGCCTGAGCAGGTCAAAGCCTTTAATTACAATGGTTCTGTACGTATTTTCCATATTGAATCTGATTTAAAACGGTAGCTGAATATTTAATAATTTGAGATATAATGGCCTCCTTAAAATGATATTATAAGTTTCACAAAAATATTGATTAGTTTTAAAAAGACAGCTTTACAGGGAATGGCCAAATTTGATGAAATGCCCTTAGCCGCAACCGGGATTGACCAGGCCAAAGACAAAAGCTGTCCCCAAAAAAACTGATTTAGTTAAGATGTGATCGCAGTATGGTCAAAAAGTTATTGCCAGCATTTTTTCCTAATTCCTTATATTTGCCAGGCTGCTCTGCCAGGAAAATTTATTACGACTGATCTCACCATAGAAGAATCCAACTTTTTGATGGTTTAAATATTTGACATCTCCTAATTATTTCATCTGACTGCTTGCAGTCAGGACATTGATTTTTACAAAAACAACAACTATGAACTCAATCACAACGCATTCTCTATTTAGGCAAAACTCCTTTTTTTTACAAAAAGCCATTTGCTGTCTTCTCCTCTTTTTACTGGTTTTCCAGAAAGAAATGCACGCCCAGGCTTGCACCAATTTACTGGCCAATGAAAGTTTCGAAACTGGCCTGGACGGCTGGACGACCACCGGCGATGTAACGACCGGAACGGCAGGGGTGAGCGGTACCGGGTCGGCCCGGTTTTGTGCCAACGGCCAAGCCAGTCTCAGTCAGGTCTATCCGGCACAGGAAGGGATGGATTACACGGCCTCCATCTGGGCCAAGATGGAAGGGGAGACCAACCCCGCAACTGTAATTTTGCGCTTTCTGGACGCCAACTATTCCCCGTTGTCCGCCAACTCAGACCAGTATCATGTGATGTTCAACCATTATCAGGTGTACTACCTGAAAGGGCAGGCTCCGGCCGGGGCTGCGTTTGTTCACCTGTTGTTGTGGAAGAATGGAGATGGGTGCCTGGAAACGGATGATTGGGAACTTTGCCAGGGCGGCGCTCCGGTCCTGCCGGACGTCTCCGTCAACCAGTTGACCGTTACGCCGGGCGCAGTCGAAGAGGGCGATACGCTGACCGTTGATTTTTGGATTGCCAATTTCGGAACGGCCAATTTGAACGGAGTGTATGATACAAAGATTTTTCTTGCTGAAACACCTACGGCCGATCAAAATGCTGTTTTGCTGGCTTCCTCCCTCAATCAAAACCTCCCCGAAGGATTTACTACTCAATCGACCATTTTTCCGATCCTGCCTGCCGGTATTTCAGCAGGTGATTATTATGTCGTTGTCGTTCTGGATTTTGATGAAATCTGGACGGAGCTGAATGAAGAAAACAATTCGCTGGCCGTGGCGATTGAAATTATGGGTGACGATAATATTTGCCAGGGAAGTTTGACCTTCAATTCTCAAGCCGAGGTCAATGCTTTTAACGGTTGCGCGATAATTGACGGGGATTTACTGATACAAGGTGATGATATTGTTGATTTATCTCCGTTTAGTACGGTCACAGAAATCACGGATGGACTGCTTATCCGAAATACGCCAAACCTGACGAGTCTTGCTGGTTTCGAAAATTTGGTTTCGGCCCGGAGGTTGTTTTTTCGGAACATGCCATTGCTGGTCGACCTGGCGCCCCTGGCCAATTTTTCCAACCCTTCACCGGTACATGTGATAATCGAAGAAAATGGCCAACTCAGTTCCATTGCTGCTTTGAGCGCTATCACCTCCGTTCAGAATATTTTATCGATATCGGGCAATGAACAATTGCAGCATCTTCAGGGGCTGGAAAACCTGACTTTTGTGGGGGATCAACTGATCATTCAAGAAAATGGCTCCCTGAAAAACCTGGACGAGCTGGCCAACTTGCAAGGAACGGTTAATGATATTTGGTTGAATAGAAATGCCAGTCTGAAAAATATTGATGGACTTGCCGGGTTGACCAAGGTGAATGATGAATTAAAAGTTACCTACAATGCTGAGCTGACCAACCTGGACGGATTGAACAGCATTCAATCTGTTTATGAGCTGGTTGTGCGCGACAACCCAATGCTGGCGGACTGCTGTGGAATTCTGCCAGCGCTTGAAAATATCCCTCCTCCTCCCACTGTATACATCTACGATAACTTGCCCGGTTGCAACAACGTGCAGGAAATAACAGCTGATTGTGGTACGAATACCTGCGTTGGGGATCTGTTCCTGGGGTCGCAGGCAGATGTGGATAATTTCCAGGGATGCGAGATCGTCATTGGCAATCTCTGGATTCAACCAATTTCTATTACGACAGGGGCGAAAACAGACATTCAAAGTCTGCTGCCGCTGGCGAGCCTAAAAGAAGTGACCGGTAATATTGTTATTACAAATAATGAGCTGCTCACCAATTTGGATGGACTTGATAACATCACCAAAGCCGGAGGTCTGGCGATAGCCATCAATGATGTTTTAGAAAACGCAGAGGCTTTGTCATCACTGTCGGGTGAATTGATATACTTCACAATTAGCGGAAATCCGAAGCTGACACAGCTGGCTGGTCTAGAAGGGATCACCAGGGTGATCAACAGTGTTATTATCTATGATAATGAATTATTGGAAAATTTGGATGGCCTCGCAAGTTTGGATTCGGTAGGTACGACTACAGGCGTTTTGTCACTTGAAAAATGTCCGAATTTGACAGATATTACAGGGCTTGAGAACTTGACCTATGCGGGGGGAGGCTTTCGTGTACTTGAATGCATTTCACTACAGAGCCTGGATGGCGTACAAAATCTTCAGGAGGTCGGCCAGCTTGTATTAGCGGATAATACCGTGCTAAGTGATATTTCTGCGCTTCAAGGGGTGAACACGATCAATAGTGTATTGGTGCTGGTGCGCAACCCGGTTTTAGAAGATTGTTGTGTCTTTTTCGACTTCTTTGAAAACAACAGCATCGGAGGACCTGTCACAATCCAAGACAACGCAGACAATTGTTCCTCGCAAAGTACCATTGAATTTCTCTGTCAGCCCGACGGCGTCGATCTTGAACTGTCGATGGCTAACTCTGTGCTGGATCCAGCAATTTATTCCGTTTACTCCGTAAACCTGACATTGCAAAACCAAGGTGGTCTGGAAGCGACCGGAATCCGTGTTCATTTTGCAAAACCTGCTGGTGTCGTGTATTTGGGAGGGGATGAATTCGTCGCCTCTGCGGGCACGTTCAATCCGTTTGGAAGTGAGGAGTGGTCCGTAGATGTACTTGGCCCCGGTGAAACAGCTACCCTGACCGTGAACTATTTTTTGCTTCAAGATGATCAGCCGGTGGTGTATGCCCAAGTCATTGCAGCCAACGAACCAGATGCCGATAGTACGCCTGGTAACGGAACGCCTCCCTCCGTCAACGAGGATGATGAGGCAAATTCTGCTCCGGCCGGCCCGGCTCTTTTTCCGGATTTACAGCTGACCAATTTGTTGATTCAAAATAGCCCGGTCGATGAAGGAGCAACACTGTTTTACTCCTTTGATGCCAGCAATGTCGGGGACGCGCCTGCGTTGGGTGATTTCTCCATAAAAGCCTGGATTTCCACTGACAACAATATTTCTCCCGATGACATCCAAAATGACGTGCTCATGACCGGCAACTATGACGTGGGGCAATCGGTCACCGGAATTATGGGAGAAACATTCATACCCGCTGATTTACCGGCGGGACCCTACTTTTTGATTCTGAAAATCGATGCAGATGAAGTTATCGACGAACTGGACTTGAACAATAATTTTTTCGCCCAGACCTTTTTGGTTGACCTGGACCAGGAATTTTGCGTAGGAAATGTTGTACTTGAATCGCAGGCCGAGGTTGACAATTTTTCAGGTTGTACATTCATTGTGGGAAGCCTCATTATCCAATCTCCCAACGGGGTAAGTGGCCCATCTTCTGACATCCATGACCTGAGTCCTTTACTGACCCTTACCAACATGACCAATGGTATCGCTTTACGGAATAACGACTTCCTGACGGATTTACATGGGTTGGAAAATGTGGAAAGTTTCAGGTCGCTTTCCATCAGGTCATGCGATTCATTGACCAACCTTGATATTTTCTCAGGGTTCAGCGGAGACTTTGGAACCATATCGGTAGTTGATAATCAATTGTTGCCGAATCTCGATGGCCTCGAAGGTATTACTTCACTTTCAAATAACCTGGTGATCAGGAACAACCCTTCCTTGAAAGAAATTGATGGCCTTATCGGAGTGACCTCAATCGGTGGCTTTTTCTCAATTCTTGACAACCCCTCGCTCACTTCCATAGAAGGATTGAGCAACCTTTCAGATACGGATATTTCCATTAGCGTCAGCAATTGTGATTCCTTGCAAAGCCTTGCAGGGTTTGAAAATATCACCAGTGTCAGATGGCTCCGCCTTGGTTTTAATGACCAGCTGGCAGACATCAGCGCACTTGCTTCGCTCAATAATGTGGACGATGATTTAAGTGTTGAATCCAATCCTTTGTTGGCTGATTGCTGTGTGTTGAATGATTTGCTGAGCAGTAATTCTGTTGGTGGGGATATTCTGATTCAAAATAATGGGGCTGGCTGCAACAGCACTTCTGATGTTTTTGACAATTGTCAACCAGGTGGAGTAGACCTGGAGCTGTCTATGGAAGCAGATGTGCTGAATCCGACTTTATATTCCAGCTCCCCGGTTACAGTGACCATTGCGAATGCAGGCAGTACAACCGCAACCGGGGTGGTAGTTCAATTCCCAAAACCCAGTGAAACGGTTTACGTTGGCGGCAGTGAATTCACCGTTTCCCAGGGCACCTTCAATCCATTTGGAAATGAAGAATGGACCGTTGGAGAGCTGGCTCCGGGCGCTGCGGCCACCATCGAGGTCCATTATTTTTATCTGACCGAAGATGCACTGACACCTTTTGCCCAGGTGGTTGCTCAGAATGAACCGGATGCGGACAGCTCTCCGGGGAACGGCAGTTGCTGCACCCCGCTCGAAGACGATGAGGCAACTGTTTTAATAAATGGATTTAATGGCGGGGGAAATGTTTCCTTGTCTACTGACCTCAGCCGCCAGCGCATGTTTTTCGATGAAATTTACCCCAATCCGGCAAAGTACTGGGTCACTTTGGATGTTTATTCTCCAAAAACACAAATGGCGTTAATTGATTTTTACGATGTCACCGGCCGCTCTGTACATCGTATCGAAGTGGAACTGAGTACTGGACAGAACGAAGTCCAATTGGATGTGAGTGACTGGCGTTCAGGGACTTATACATTAATTGGAAGGGGAGAGGGCCATCCGGCATACGGTAGGTTTTTGAAGGTTTGGGAGTAAAATGTAATCCGAATCCCCAGTAGCGGCAGTCGTATGCCGGTGCAGGGGATTCGGAACTTAGGTCCAATTGGTGCCTTGGAATTTTGCATGCCACTTGAGGCATCAGAGCTGGCAAAAAGTAGATGATTTTTCAATGATCACACAACCGCTTTCACCAGGGCGAGCATGCTGTTTTCATTTTCTATTAAATATTTTTTCCCGATTTGGCAGAGCGCCTCGACGTTATTCGTTCCGACGTTGTCAATGTCGTTGGAGATGGTTGGCAATGTAGGGTTGAACCGAAAATAACTGCCTTTCTCGTGGGCGGAAAACAACTGCCTCAATTGATGATCGACCAGGCCGATCCCCGAAGACATCAGGTTTTTCATCATGCTGCGAATCCAGCTGGTTTTTTGTGCAGCAGCGCATGCGGCCTCTTTTCCAGTACCTAATGAAAACAGAACCATGTCTTTCGCCTCGGGAAAATCCTTGAAGGAAGAACAGTTTGCAATTTTCGAAAAACACGTGCTGGTTGCTAAAGCATAGGCGCACATGGCTGGATTGCCCGCAAAAACGCTACCGTCGATCAGGGGTTCTCCGGGATGGTATCCGTCCACCACCGCCGGACGAAACATACCTGGAGCGGCAGAGCTGGCACGCACTACCTGCCATGTTTCGCAGGCAGTTTTTTCCCAGCTTTTGAAATAAACGGGCGTTTCGGTTGCGGTATTGAATGCTGTGATCAGAGCAGGTTTTAGTAATTGTCCAAGGTGGGTTGTTTTTCCTAATAAGTATTGTAGTTTTTGTTCGAGGGTGTTGGCGCAGTATTTCTCGCTCCTGGATTTGGGAGCGTTCAGGTTGACTGGCAAAAAGGAGGCACAGCCATCGCGCAGATAGATTTCAAGTACTTCCCGGGCGGTGTATCTTGGTTTTTGGGGATCATCTTCACTTGGCGTCAGGTACAGGGAAATCAAAATGGCACCGGCGCTTGTGCCGGCAAAGAGGTCAAAGTGATCGACGATGCTGGTGGCGGGGTTGCCGCTTTCTTTTTTCAACCGTTCTTCTAATTCGGCCAGCATCATGGCCGGCAGGATGGCCCGGATGCCACCTCCGTCAATGGACAGGACGCGGAGTTTTCTATTCAAGGGCCTCTCATTCCGAGTGGCTTTCAGTCCTTTGACAATTTTCAGTAATTGAAATTTTGCGGTTTCATTTAATTGCTTTCTCATTTGGTAACTAAGGTTTGTGGCGGTCATTTTTATTTGGTGTTTTATGAAATGATGCTACAAACCTACCGACATGAGAAGTTAATCAAAATAGGGGGGAAGTGACAGGTAAGGTTGGAATGGTAATGTGCAGCTAATGGGCAGTAAGTGGGAACAAGGGTTTTTCTAAAAGGGAACATGAGTCATCTCGAATTTTTGAATCGGCTCAAATCAGCTGATTTCAGGCTTAAGGCGTCGATTTCGATGGGCGTCGAGCCCATCGAAATCGAAATAGGGGTTTTTAGGGGGCAGCTTTAGGAAAGTTCTGTTGGAACTTTCCT
>JBCBRY010000056.1:0-54482 GCA_039819485.1 Bacteroidota bacterium
CAATGGCAGATCCAGTTGGATCTGCCATTGGCCGCCCCCTTAAACCCCTTTTTTACGAACGAGGGTGGCTCGATGCCACCCTCGTTCGTTGGTCCCCCAAAATTCGGGAAAAACATAATTTTCCCTATTTACTTAGCAAATATGAATCAAATGCATTACTTTTACTTTTGTTAAGTAAATATTCCGATCATGAAACAACAATCTCTGGGCGGATTTGAGGAACTGGTACTCCTCACGGTAGCTGCCCAACACGACCAGGCCTACGGTGTTTCCATCAAGGAAGCCCTGGAAACTTCCCTCGAAAAAAAGGTCAATATCAGCGCCATCCACGTTGCCCTCAAACGCATGCAGGACAAAGGGCTGGTGACTGCCAGTTTTGGTGGCATTACCCAGGACAGGGGCGGACGGCGGAAGAAATTTTACGTCATCACTGCCCTTGGCAAGAAGATGCTCGACCAGCAACATGCCATCCGCAACGGCCTGTACCAGAAAATTCCCAACATCTCTTTTAACTAATTGACTTTGTTCGAAATTGAGATATTGAGATATTGAGATATTGAAAATCGGATAATTACCGATCATTGGTTTTCCAATGTCCAATTTCGAATAACCTTACCTGCTCTGCATATGAAAAAGCAGCCGCCCAAATTTGCCCTGCGTTTTCTCCGGTGGTTTTGCCGGGAAGATTTTATCGACGAAATCGAAGGCGACCTGATCGAGCTTTTCGAAAAAAAATTCGACGATGCCCCCCGAAAAGCAAAATGGCGTTTTTCGTGGCAGGTGCTCCTGCATTTCCGTCCTGATTTTATCAAACCAATTCACAATCCATTTTTTTCACCCGGTATGTTTAGACATAATTTGCTCATCACCTATCGCAGCCACCTGCGCAACAAAACTTCCTTTTTTATCAACCTGATCGGCATGTCCACTGCCCTCATCTGCGTGTTGCTCATTTTCCTTTGGGTGCAGGACGAGATGAATGTGGACAAATACAATGCACAGGATGACCGACTTTACCAGGTACTGCAAAATTTCCAACCGGCCAACGATATCCAGACCTGGGAATATTCCCCTTTTATTTTGGCGGAAGCTTTTAAAAAAGACCTGCCCGAAATAGAGGCCATTACCTCCACCAATGACCGTTTCTACGTTCCCAAAGGGCTGCTGACTTACGGAGATAAACACTTTAAGACCCAGGGCATCTTTACGAGAGAAAATTTCTTCGAAATATTTACGCACCCTATTTTGAGAGGTGACAAAAACAAACTCCTTACGGACAGAAACAGCATTGTCATTTCAGATGAAATGGCAACGAGATTATTCGATTCCTATGATGATGCCATTGGCAAAACCGTACAATGGTCGACCAACCTGAACGACACGACATTTATTGTTTCCGGTGTCTTTCAGTCCCCTCCCCGAAGCGCTTCCAAACAGTTTGATGTCGCCGTGCATTTTGATTGGCTGATCGAGGCAGACGAACATGCTTCCGACTGGCTCAGTGACTATGCAGAAACTTATTTGATCCTGAAAGAAGGAACCGACGTGGAAGCGTTTAATCAAAAAATAGCTAAATATTACGATGGTAAAACGAAGTACCGGGAGGAGTTTGAAATATTCGTCCAAAAATATTCTGACCGGTATTTGCACGGAAAATATGAAGATGGAAAAATAACCGGCGGCAGAATCGAATACGTCAAACTATTTTCCATCATCGCTTTTTTCATTTTACTGATCGCCTGTATCAATTTCATGAACCTGGCCACGGCACAGGCTTCCAAAAAGATGAAAGAAATCGGTGTCAAAAAAACCATCGGGGCCTCCCGTCATGCCCTGACCATCCAGTTTTTAAGTGCCTCCATTTTAATGGTCTCCATTTGTTTGATTGCGGCACTGGCCGCCATTCATTTTATCCTTCCGTATTTTAATGAATTGACGGCCAAAAACTTGAGGCTTTCCATTGATCCGGCATTCTGGTGGCCCCTGTTGGGAATTGTCCTGTTTACGGGGCTGGTCGCAGGCAGTTATCCGGCACTTTACCTTTCAAAATTCAATCCCATCAAAGTATTGAAGGGCGTCCGGGTATCCTCCGTCAGCGAGGAGTTGGTGCGCAAAGGGTTGGTCGTCTTTCAATTTGCCTTGTCGGTCATTTTCATCGTCAGTATTTTAGTCGTCAACGAACAAATGGAATTTATCCAGACCAAGAACATGGGATACGACCGGGATAATGTTTTGTGTTTTGAAAGGCCGACCTGGGAAAGGAACCCACAAACATTTATCGCTGCCCTAAAAAACAACCAGGGCGTGGCCAACGCTGCCAATATGTACTGGAGCGTTCTGGATGGGACCGATAACCAGGGCGGGTTCTACTGGGATGACAAAGCAGCCAACAAAAAGATTTCGTTCCAATCGCCCCGCATTGGTTATGACGTCATCGAAACCATGGGGATGGAACTGCTGGCGGGTCGTTCTTTCTCAAAAGAGATGAAAGACAACCATGAAAAAATCGTGATCAACGAATCGGCCGTCAAGTTGATGGGACTGACAGACCCGGTCGGCCAAACCATCGGGAAAGGCAAAACGGAAAGACAGATCATCGGGGTAGTGAAAGATTTTCATTATGGCTCCATTCATCACCAGGTTGAACCCCTCATCCTCCGTTTCAGAAACGGTGGAAGAGACATCATGGTAAAAGTAAAAGCAGGCATGGAACGGGAAGCCATTGAGCATTCCAAAGCGGTCTTTAAAGAGTTTCATCCGGGCTATCCTTTTGAGTTCTCATTTTTAGATGAAGATTTTCAGGCGCTGTACGAAGCCGAGCAGAAGGTTTCCGTTTTATCCAAAATCTTTGGCCTCCTGGCGATTATTATTTCTTGCCTTGGGTTGTTCGGGTTGGCGGCATTCACTGCCGAGCAGCGATCCAAAGAAATTGGCGTAAGAAAAATATTGGGCGCCAGTACATGGGGCATTGTTACCATGTTGTCGCGTGATTTTACCAAACTGGTGGTCGTTGCCATTGTCGTTGCGTTGCCCATCAGTTACTTCACTTCAAAAACCTGGCTCAATAACTTCGCTTACCAGGCCAACCTGCAATGGTGGTTCTTTGCCCTTTCCGCCGCGTTGATCTTATTGATCGCTTGGTTCACCGTTGGCTACCAGACATGGTCGGCGGCGAGGATCAACCCGGTCGAGAGTTTGCGGGATGAATGATTTAGATCGCCTTCGGCTGTCAGAAGTAAGACCGCTTCGCTGTCGGAGGTCAGACCGCCTTCGGCTGTCAGGGGTCAGAGGGCCTTCGGCTGTCAGAAGTCAGATTTCTGTCAAGTCTGACCTCCGACAGCCGAAAGCGGTCTGACCTCCGACAGCGAAGCGGTCTTACTTCTGTCTAATTTCCCATCAAAAACTTTCAAAATAAAAATTACATTTGCCGCCGAATTTGAAATTTGGGGCATTAAAAAAGCGGGTGAGGGCCCGCTTTTTTAATGCCCCTTGAAATTGCAACCAAAAATTCATAAAACCATATAATCAATTATTTCACAACCTAACCAATTAGATCATGAAAAAGATATTAGTCCTCGGGCTGGGAAAAGTGGGATCACTGGTCGGTGTCCTGTTGAACCACAAGTTTGACGTAACCGGAGCCGATAAAGAAAAACCACACTATGATTTCGAACTGCCGTTTCCCGTACTGGAAGTAGATGTTACTTCCGACCATTTCCTTCAGGAGATCCTGCCTCAATACGATACCGTGGTATCGGCATTGCCTTATTTTCTGAACAAAAAAATTGCACAAGCATCCCACGATGTCGGGCAGCATTATTTTGACCTGACGGAAGATTTGGAAACCACCAACTTCATCCGTGACCTTGGCAAGACTTCCAAAGGAGTGATGGCTCCGCAATGTGGCCTGGCGCCCGGCCTCATCGGAATCGTCGGTGCCGACCTGACCAAGGAATTCACCAAACTGAGAGACATTGAACTCAGGGTAGGTGCCCTGCCCCGTTACCCCAACGGCCTGCTCGCCTATTCTTTCACCTGGTCTCCGGCCGGTGTCATCAACGAGTACATTTGCGATGCTGAGGCGATCGCCAACGGGAAGCGCAAAATGGTCCCTTCGCTCCAGGGTTTCGAATACATCAACATTGAAGGACAGGAATTCGAGGCATTCACCACTTCCGGTGGGCTCGGAACCATGTGTGAGACTTACGAAGGAAAAGTCGATACGCTCAACTACAAGACCATCCGCTATCCGGGCCACGGAAAATTGATGCGTTTTCTGATTTATGAACTCATCATGAAAAATGATACGCAACAATTGGAGGAAATTTTGAAAAATGCCAAGCCTCCGGTGAAAGAGGATGTCGTTTATGTTTACGCAGTCGTGGAAGGATGGCAAGAGAAAAAAGTATTCCGCAACGAATATTTCCGCGCCTTCTACCCCATCGAAATCGATGGCAAACAATGGCGGGCCATTTCCTGGACCACCGCTGCCTCGCTGGCCGCTGTCGTGGAAATGGTCGCCAATGGCAGCCTGCCCAACAAAGGCTTCATCAAGCAGGAAGAAATTCCGTTCAACAAGTTTTTGGAGACGGACAATGGAGCTTATTTCAGAGAAGAGTAAGGCCACCCCTTTGGCACCAATAATCGGCCGACAAGGATTTCGGCCGTACGAGCAAGCTGGCAGTTCTTCGAACTGCCAGCTTTTTTTATTGATAAAAATCAGCGCTCCAGTTGCGACAGATCACCTTGCCATTTTTTTCTTACCAATAAATTACGCTTTTATAAAACCATTAAAATCTGTTGCATGCCTACTTTCACCGTTTCACTGACCGACAAAGAATTTCATCACCGGGAGCACAAGGAGTGGCTCAGTCAGTTGAATTTTTATCAGGATGAAATCAAATTTTTTCAAAACGAATTGTTGGCCGTGCTGCACGCGCACAATGACCACTTGTCCATCGTAGAACTCGTGGACGAATACCGGGATTTATTGATGAAAAAATTGCGAATTATTGATGAATTGCGGATGCACATCATTTTACATGAAAAGTCATTGGTAAAAATGGAGGTCGCCAATTCGACGGAGTTGTGGGCACATGCAGAGGTAAGAGAAAGAATAAATGAGTTCGTCAGTGAGTTTGAAATATTTAAACAGAATTTCAGACGGTTCGCCGCACATAATGATTGATTCTCAAAATTTCCATACCGCTAATTGTACGGTTCAATTTTGTTTCGTTTGCACGACCAGGCAATTAGCGGTTGTTTATTAGCGCTTCCACATGCTTCCACGCATATCTGTAAGTTTCCACTTTTGACCCATCCGGCATGGTCTGCTCCTTTAGCTCTGCTCGTTCACCGCCCAATTTTTCATAAAATTTAATAGCCGGAATATTATCTACCAACACCCATAAATATAATTTAGCATTAGCATTTTTATTTAAAACAATTCCGGCAGAACGATACATTAATTCATACCCGATCCCTTTGCCTTTATATTCCGGAGCTACGTGTAGGTTATCGAGATAGGCGCCCCAAAATGGATCATCATTTAAAAAAGTACAGGCAAATCCAACCAGTGTTTGATTTTCTTCTGCAATAATTATTTGTTGATTTGGACCGGGCACTAACAATCTTTTTGTCCAGGCCGCCAGCCGTTCTGCATCTACTTCATTTTTTAAATATTCTTCTCTTAATGCAGACCGGTAATATAATTTCCAGTTGCGGGCGTGCAGGCCAGCAATATTTATTGCATCGGATTTATTGGCTACACGGTAATTGATCATTTATTCATTTATTTATTTTTATTCTTAAACACATAGGCACATAGATTTTTAATAGTAGCAAGAGCGATGCTTAAAAAAAGGAATCCTAATGTGTTTCCTCCCCCCGCCCCCCTCTCGAGGGGGAGAAGAGAACGTGCATATCTCCCCCTCTGGAGGGGGCCGGGGGGAGGAAAAAAATGAAACGAATTAAAATTTTAATTTCTAAAAACCTCTAATTCCTTTCCGTAAGATTCTCTATATGTTCTACTAAGCCTATGGTTTTAACAAATAATCATGTAAAATTTCTATTGGATGAAGCGCTTCTCTATCCGTTCCGTCAAAAATCTGGTGCCGGCAACTTGTGCCAGGCGCAACAATAATTGAATTTTCGGCTGCATTCCGCACTGCCGGGAACAATACCAGTTCACCAATGTCCATACTGATTTTATAATGTTCTTTTTCATAACCAAATGACCCCGCCATCCCACAACAGCCAGATGGGATAATTTCAACGGTATTGTTTTTTGGCAAGCTTAAAACAAAAGCCGAATGCTCAACGGAGGAAAGTGCCTTTTGATGGCAATGACCATGCAATAATAAATGTTGTTTTTTATCAGAAAACTGATCTGGTGCAATGTTTCCTTTTTCAATTTCTCTGGATAAAAATGTTTCGATCATCATGGTATTTTTACCCAGTTCGATAGCAGCTTGTTTATTATGGGGCTCTACCAATTTAGGGTACTCATCCCGAAAAGACAATATAGCCGAAGGCTCGATTCCAACCATTGGTGTTTTCTCAGAAATAATATTCTTAAAAATATCGACATTTTGTCGTGCCAATTTTTGGGCCTTTTCCAACAGCCCTTTTGAAATATGTGCCCGACCACTTTCTGGGTGTGCGACCATCATTGTTTCATAACCTAATTTAAATAATAGTTCAATTGCCTTAATTCCTATTTTGGTATCGTTGTAATTGGTAAATTCATCACAAAAAAAATAGAGCTGCCCTTTTTTAGGGCCATTTATTTTCAATCGGTTTTTATTTTTTTTAAACCAATTGAATAAAGATATTTTATGCAGCGCAGGCAAGCTTCTTTCAGGGGCGACTTTTAATGCACCTTTTAAAATACCACTGGTCATTTTATTATTCAAAAAGAAATTGGCTACACCAGGAGCGGCCATTCCCAATTTATTCAATGTGGCAATATTCGCAAAGGCCGTGCTTCGTATTGGAACGCCGTGCTTTTTTTGGAATTGGTATAAAAATTCTGCTTTCATGGTTGCCATGTCCACATTGGAAGGACATTCGGAAGTGCACCCTTTGCAAGACAGGCACAAATCCATTACTTCTTTTAATTCGGGATGAGCGAATGGGTTTTGGTCCTTTGCATTGCGGGTCAGAAATTCGCGCAGTGCATTGGCGCGGGCGCGGGTTGTATCTTGTTCATTGCGGGTCGCCCGATAGCTTGGGCACATGGTTCCACCTGACAAACTCAATCGACGGCAATCACCTGAGCCGTTACATTTTTCGGCCGCTTTTAAGATGCCACCTGTCGCAGAAAAATCAAAAACAGTATCGGGTTCATTGATTATTTCATCAGGCTCATAACGCAGCGAGGTATCCATTGGCGCAGCGTCGGTTATTTTTCCTGGATTAAAAATGCGGTCGGGGTCCCAGGTATTTTTTATTTCCCTGATCAATTGGTAATTTTTTTCGCCGATCATAATTGGTAAAAATTCAGCGCGCACCCGGCCATCTCCGTGTTCGCCACTAAGTGACCCCTGGTATTTCTTTACCAATCTTGCAGTCGAAGTCGTTATTTCCCTGAACAAATCCACATCCTTTTTTTTCTTTAAATTCAGGATGGGCCGCAAGTGCAATTCTCCTGCTCCTGCATGTGCATAATAGACCGACCGCTGCCCGAAGTCTTCCATCATTTGGGTAAAATCAGCTATATATTTCGGCAAGTCCTGAATATCTACGGCCGTATCTTCTATACATGCGACCGCCTTTGCATCACCAGGCAGGTTAGCCAAAACACCCAGCCCTGCCTTTCTTAAATTCCAGACTTTCGGGATTTGATTTCCCTTTATTTTTGGAAAGGCATAACCATATCCGGCTGCTTGCATTTCGATGATCATTTGGTCAGCTATTTTTTCCGCCTCTTGTATTTTATCTGCATTTAATTCGATCATTAATACACCCGCCGGGTCACCTTCAATAAAAAAACGGTTTTTTTGTTGCTCTATATTTTCTTTGGTACAATCAAGAATTATTTTGTCCATTAATTCGCAAGCATACGGTTTGAATTTCATGGCAATCAATACTGCTTCCAGTGATTCCTGTAGCGTATTAAAATGTGGGCAGACAACCACTTTTCCGGTGGGAGGCAACGGGGAAACATTTAATTTTATTTCTGTTGTGATGGCCAGTGTACCTTCCGAGCCCGTCAATAATTTACACATATTAAAATCAGGTCCATTTTCCGAAAATGGTTGGGCTTCCAATAAAACATCCACGGCATAACCTGTATTGCGGCGGTGAATGCTTGCTTTTGGAAATTCCCTGATTATTTCTTCTTTAATTTCTTTTTTTGAAAGGGATCGATACAATTGTTGGTAAATTTTATTTTCTAATTGGCCGCCTTTAATTTTTTCATTAAATTCTTTGGTGGTTATTTTTTTAAAAACAGTTTCAGTCCCATCACTCAAAATTGTTTTCAGTTCCAGCACATGATCTCTCGTTGTACCATATTTTATCGAGGTCGTGCCACAGGAATTATTGCCGACCATTCCACCGATCATACAACGGTTGGCCGTGGCGGTGTTGGGGCCAAAAAAAAGGCCATGTTCTTTTAAGTGGAAATTCAATTCATCGCGGATGACCCCCGGTTGTACGCGCACCCATTTTTCGGCTGCATTGATTTCCAAAATCCGGTTCATATATTTGGAAACATCCACCACAATGCCGTCGCCCACACATTGCCCTGCCAAAGAGGTACCTGCCGTGCGGGGGATTAAAGAAACCTTATTCTCCCTCGCAAAGCTTATCAGTTTTTTGATGTCTTCTCCATTTTTTGGTAAAGCCACACCGAGCGGTAACTCCCGGTACACCGAGGCATCTGTTGCATATAAAGTACGCATCAGGGAACCAGTGTGAAGATCACCTTCCAGAGAAATTGCTAATTCTTTGAAATTCATTTTCATCATTCAGATTGAGCTAAGCATGGATATCAACCAAAAATAACAAGGTAGGTTGGACATCCCATTAGCTTAAGTATGTAAGTGCCTCGACAAAAATAAGGAGCGCTAAAAATGACACTTTTATTTGGGCAAATGTTTGATTTCCAAGCCTCCAAATTCTTTTTCAGGCAAAGAAAAAGTGTCATTTTTTTTGACCACCTACCTACTTAATTTCCTTTTGTGATTTATCCATGACTTTTGTGGTAAAAAATGAACCTTGATGGCCACAAAAGAAAAGGCCAAAGTTATTTATTTTCACCACTCATCAATTAGGAACATGAAAAAAATAATGGTCATTGGCTGCGGCGGTTCCGGCAAATCCACCTTATCCAAAAAATTGCATGCAATAACGGGGCTGGAACTGATCCATTTGGACCAAATATTTTGGAAACCAGGTTGGGTGGAATTGCCAAAGGAAGAATGGATCAAAAAAAACAAACAAATATTGGCGGAGAAACCCTATTGGATTTTAGACGGCAACTACAGCAGTACAATGGATATGCGGATCAATAAAGCGGACACCATTATTTTTATGGACACACCAACTGTTGTCCGGCTTTTTCGAGTGATCAAAAGAGTTGTGCAAAATTTTGGCCGGTCCCGTCCGGACATGCCTGCCAACTGCCCCGAAAGAATAAGTTTTCAATTTCTGCATTATATTTTATTCTACAATTTAACCAGACGGCCAGTTATTTTAAAAAAACTGGAAATGGTCAGGGATAAAAAAAATGTTTATATTATTTCCGATAAAAAAAGTAAATTAGCACTTCTTAAAAAAGTGGAGGATTTCTTTCATCATTAGTCATTTTCATTTTCTGGAATTATTCTTTCGACCAACAACCTTAATTATCTTTTAAAACTCCATTGTACATAGTGGTAAACTATTTAAATATTTAATAACCAAATGAAAATTCAGCGGATCTTGAAACCCTGCCTACAGGTTATTTCACTGCTGAGTTTCTACAAAAATTAAAAATTATGGCAACTCAATGGTTTGCAGGAAATTTTTGCCCACGTGGCGCTTCCTGTTCAGAAGCAGGAGCATTGCACCCCGTACAAGGCCCGCCCATCAGATCAATGGAAGTGGACGGAACCGATGTAACTTTTATTGGTGAAATAAAAAGGTTCGACACCCCACCGGCACCTTCACATTTATTATGGTTAAGATGTGACGGGACTCTTTTTAACGATGGATCTCACCTCGAATTATTTGAAGTTATTGGATTTATGTACGGATATGAAGGCCGGTCATTTCCTGCATTGCCAAAAATCTTCAATGAAAATGGCGCGCTGACTTTTCCTTATTATATCTGTGCCCATGGTGGCCAAATGCCGGAGCGGCCTGCCTAAGTATTAACCGATTTATTCAAAACCCTGTACGGAACTTTTACAAAACGTATCTCGTACAGGGTTTTATGAAGTGCTGCTTTACCAAAAGCAACAATTAAAAAATTTAATTGATCATCAAATGACACAAAACAATTCTATACCCTCCCCTACTCCAATGCTCAAAAAAGACAGCCCTGTCGATTGGCTGTTTATTTTCAAATTCAACGCGGAGGATTTTCCCGAATGCAAAGGCAAACGACCCGACCCGGGCATTTTTGGCGGAAGCCCAAAAGATTACAAAGGAAAGTACAGTTTGCAATATGTGTACGCCAGCAGTGAAAATCCAAAATTGAAAAAAGGCCGTGGCTGCGTCGGCAATTCTCTCTCCGATCCATTGGGGGCAACCTTTGCACAAATCTATTTCGGCGACTATAACTACGTCCTCTGGAACGATCAATTCTACGGCAAACCCATCGCTACCAAAGGAGGCCCCTGGGGCCATTCCAAAGGCGCGCTCGCCTGGAACGACAAAGGAGAAGGTATGGTACTACAAGTATCAACGCCCTCGTGGCCCGGTTCCGGCAGTGAAAAACACCCCCGGCCCGGTAAAAGAAAAAAGGGGAAAATTATCGGCGCCAATGAAAATACCCTGGGAACCATGGACGATGACGACATCGAAGTAAGCCAACATTTTTTCGCGACCAAGCTCAATAAGAGCGACGTGGTCAAAGTACTAAAGGCACTGCAAAATGCCAGCGTGGTCACCAGCACCCGAAAAAAGTCCATCTGCAACAACGGCGGGCCGAAGGACATCCAGGCACTGGTCAATACACTGGGCAAAAAATCGCACAGCACGGAATGCACCGTGGCTAAATTATCGAACGGGATGAAACTGATTTCCAAGCCTCACACTTTTGGTGTCCCACCTTGGCAGTTGGTTTCTGCCAGGTTGGGCGGTGTGCCGCTGCGGGTCGCCAGTTGGTGGGCCAATCCGGAAATTTATTCAACCGTCAAAGGGCAGCATATTTCCTGCTGGCATGCCAACCTGGGCATCCCTGGCCCGGTGGAAATTGCCGTTACCGGCAAATGGGGATCACAGACACTGGGGCTAAAAGGAGGGCTCGGCAAAAATTTTAACCATGCCAAACTGGGCGTTTCAAAAAACCCGAAAAAACCGCTGTGTATTTTCGGCGACATGAACCAACAGGGCGCACTCAATCCTAATTCGGATTACATTGGCCAAAAATGTTCAAGCAGCCAAAACGGGCGAGGCGGTACTTTTTATGTTTTTGAAAATGAGGAATTATTCAAAAGCATGACGGCCTTGTTGGGAGGAGAAAGTGCTTCGACTACAGCACCTCCACCGAAGCCAAGAAAGAAAAGAAAATCGCGGAAAAAATAAATTATCCGAAAAAATATTGCTGCAAAAAGAACGCAGCTTTATCAATCATTGGAAATGCATGGTTTCACGGAGATGTCATTTTTTTCAAAAATGACATCTCCGCACCAACCTCCATATCCGAAGTTTTTCATTCAATAAAAAATTAAGAACAATGAGCAGTAGAAAAAACAAGACCATGACCATTGAGAAAGGAAATCACTACGTCGACCTTTCCGACCGGCAGATCGCCATTTGGCATAAATTGAAAAGTGTAAAGTGGCAATATGAGTTCGAAGAAAACTGCCGCTACGTTTTGGCCAACAAAAATCACCAGCTAAATTGGAACAAAGTGGGAGGCGTCAGTTTTGGGAGTGCATTAAAAAACCCCGACCAGGATTCAGCCATGGTCGGCTGGAGATACGACACCGAGAAAAAAGAAATTAATATCTGTCCCTATTTTAACGTCAACGGAGCATATGTTTATGCAAAAGAACCAAGTCAGTGGCTGAATATCCAGCCGGGTACAAAGTTTACCGCTCTCACAGAATACCATGACAAAAAATGCACGATGACCATTGAAGTGGGCGGCCAGCAAGTAACAAGGTCGGTAGAGTTCAGTGGCGACTTCAAATATTCCAAACAGATCGACTTTTATTTTGGCGGCACGGACCCCGCCCCGCAAACGGTCACCATCCAGGTTCAGTTGCTCGACATTGACAAGGGGCATCTTATTTAGTCAGCCTTTTGATTGGAAATTAGGAATCAATAATTTATGCGAATCAAACAATCCCTTTTATAAGGTATTCCATGTTGCCCTTGATTCGCATAATTTCCAATCCTTCATTCTTCATTCCTCATTTAAAACACGGTTCAAAGCAGCTACCTCCTGCACCTCTCCAAAAGGAAGTCCTTCTTTCGTCTCCTCATATTGATTCACCCAAACGCAATCCAATCCATAGAGGCTTGCCCCCGATACGTCCCACTGGTTGGACGAAAAGAAAACGAAATCATTGACAGCATTGTCGAAAGCATCGATGGCCATCTGGTATACCGAAGGATTCGGTTTGTAAACACCAATGTCATCTACTGAAAAAACGTGGTCGATCAGTTCTGAAATCCCCGTTTTGGCGATGCCGTTGTCCAACATTTTGCGGGTGCCGTTGGAGAGGATGCAAATGGTTTTACCTTCTTTTTTCAAATCGCTCAACAGGTCAAACGCACCGTCAATCAGCGAAGGCATGTCAAATACAGGCAGTAAAATACCCGGTATCCTTTCATCCAAAACACCATGCAGCCGCATGCTGTATTCCAATGCCTCCTGCGTCACCTGGTTGAATGGTGCATAGCGGTTTATTTGATTCCGCAACCAGGTGTATTCCATTTGTTTGCGGCGCCAGGTACGGACCAGGCCATCGGTCTTTTTACCGGCAATGGATTGCAGCTCCGGTCCGATTTCGCTGGCCTTGAAAAGGGTGCCAAATGCATCAAAGAGGAATATTTGCTTTTCGAGTAATTTCATCTTGTTTAACGATTTTGAAATTAAAGTTCAAAATTTAATTTTTTTCCCAATAAATAATAGAAATCTTCTATTTTGGCGAAATAAAGTAATTTCTGGCTTTTGGCTATTTGCCTTTTGCTTTTGGCTTGTAACGGCAGCTCTATTTTCCCGAAATTTTAAAATAATACCAAGTAGGACGACTACTCTTTTAAGAAAACGCCGATCCGTCGCCAAGCTAACAGCTGATCGCTGATAACTGATCGCTATTCACATCATTAAACAAATTTTTCACCCACATGAAAGTAAAAGTTTCAATCAACGTCAATGGGACCAATTACGAACGGGAAATAGAACCGCGAACGTTGTTGGTTCACTTTCTCCGAGAAGACCTGGGCCTCACCGGCACACACGTTGGGTGCGGAACCAGCCTGTGCGGCGCATGTACCGTTCACCTTGACGGAAAAGCACTCAAATCCTGCACCATGCTCGCCGTTCAGGCCAATGGCCGCTCTGTCACCACTATCGAGGGCATGGCCACCAATGGAGAACTTCACCCCATTCAGGAGGGGTTCCATCAGGAACACGGGCTCCAGTGCGGATTCTGCACACCTGGTATGATCATGACGGCTGCTGACTTGCTCGCTCACAATTCCGATCCTTCCGAACATGAAATCAGGGAAGCACTTGAAGGCAACTTCTGCCGCTGCACCGGCTATCACAACATTGTGAAATCTGTACAGTACGCAGCGAAGAAAATGGCTTAATGAATAGACAACGGTTAATGGTTTCTATAGCCATTTAATCATTCGACCATTTTTCAAACAATCAACAATCAACAACCATCAATTAAAAAAATATGGGACTTATAGGAACCTCTGTTAAAAGAGTAGAAGATAAGCGGTTCATTACGGGGCAAGGTCGTTACACTGACGATATAAAGCTGCCGGGAATGACCTATGCGTGCATGGTCAGAAGCCCACACGCACATGCAAAAATCAATAGCATCAATACAGCAGCAGCAGCGGCCATGCCCGGTGTCGTTCGAATTTTCACCGGTACCGACGAAGGCATCAGTGGCATCGGAGTGCCCTGTGGCTGGCAGGTGAATTTTAAAAACGGTGAAACCATGAAAGAGCCGCCCCACCCGCTACTTGTATCGGACAAGGCCCGCCATATGGGCGATGCCGTAGCCATGGTCGTGGCAGAAAGCTATGCCGAAGCCAAAGACGCTGCCGAGTTGGTACAGATCGACTGGGAGGTGCTGCCAGCTGTCACCGATGCCAAAGCTGCCATGGCAGATGGTGCAGCCCTCGTCCATGACGATGTACCTAACAACCTGGCGTTCGATTGGGAACTGGGAAGTGACAAAGCAGCGGTGGATGCAGCGATCGCCAATGCGCATCACGTAACAACTTTGGAATTCACCAACCAAAGATTAGTGGCCAACGCCATCGAACCGCGCAGCGCCATCGGGCATTTCGATTCAGCTTACGATAAATACACGTTATATACATCTACCCAAAACCCTCATCTCACAAGACTTTTGCTCTGTGCATTCGTATTGGGCATCCCGGAACACAAAGTGCGCGTAGTCGGCCCTGATGTGGGTGGTGGATTTGGCAGCAAAATTTTCCATTATACAGAAGAAGCACTGGTCACCGTAGCCAGTAAGGCGCTCAACCGGCCGGTAAAATGGACCGCCGAAAGACAGGAGAGCTTCTTAACGGATGCCCACGGCCGCGATCACGTAACCAAGTGTGACATGGCCTTCGACGCCGAAGGAAACATTACCGCGCTGCGCTCCAGGACATATGCGAACCTAGGCGCGTACCTGTCCACATTTGCACCTGCTGTTCCTACCTATTTGCACGGAACTTTGTTGCAAGGATTGTATAAAACACCACTCGTCCATGTCGACGTGAACGGCGTTTTCACCCATACGACAGCAGTTGATGCCTACCGCGGGGCGGGCCGTCCCGAAGCTACCTATTTGATTGAAAGATTGATTGATACGGCAGCTTTGGAAATGGACATGGACCCCGCAGAACTGCGTTTCCAGAATTTTATCGAACCATTTGACGGCGTAGAAGAACCAGGTTTCCAAACGCAGGTCGCACTGCAATATGACAGCGGCAACTATCACCCTGTTTTGGAAAAAGCCTTGTCGATGGCAGGCTACGAAGACTTCAGGGCGGAACAAAAAGCTGCCCGTGAAAATGGCAATGGCAAGTTGCTCGGCATTGGATTTTCGACCTACATTGAGGCTTGCGGGATTGCCCCGTCAGCGGTAGTAGGGGCACTTGGAGCCAGGGCCGGACTATTTGAATCGGCTCAGGTCAGGGTGCAGCCAACCGGGAAAGTGAGCGTTTACACCGGGTCGCATTCTCACGGTCAAGGCCATGAAACAACTTTCGCACAAGTGGTCGCTGATAAATTCGGCATCCCGCTCGAAGACGTGGAGATCGTCCACGGCGATTCGGATTCCGTCGCCTTCGGAATGGGAACCTACGGTTCAAGAAGTTTGGCCGTTGGTGGCTCAGCGATTGTAAAAAGTATTGAAAAAGTAATTGAAAAAGGCACCAAAATAGCAGCCCATAAACTGGAGTGCGCCGAAGCGGACCTCGAATTTGCCGATGGAAAATGGACCGTAAAAGGCTCCGACAAATCCATTGCATTCGGGGATGTATCCCTGACGGCTTATGTCCCTCACGACTATCCAGAAGGGCTGGAGCCAGGTCTTGATTTCTCCAGTTTTTACGACCCTGCCAATTTCACTTATCCCTTCGGTGCGCATATTGCCATTGTCGAAATTGACAAGGAAACGGGCAAGGTGACCCTGAAGCGCTTCATCGCTGTAGACGATGTTGGCAATGTCATCAATCCGATGATCGTCGACGGACAGATCCACGGCGGGTTGGCGCAGGGCATTGGCCAAGCCATTTGCGAAGGCACCATCTTCGATGAGTCCGGCCAACTGCTCAACGGCACCTACATGGATTACGTAATGCCTCGTGCGGACGACCTCCCAAGTTTCGAAACAGCGCGCACCACCACTCCTTGCCCTCACAATCCGCTGGGTGTAAAAGGAGCCGGTGAAGCTGGCTGTATCGGTGCCACGCCAGCTGTAGTGAATGCAGTCATGGATGCTTTGGCTCCTTACGGCATTCACGACATCCAAATGCCGGTGACCTCGCAGAAGGTGTGGAATATAATTAATGGATAAAAACAGGTTGCTGGTTTTCAGGTTTTTGATTTTTGGTTGTCCGCCCAGAATCAAAAACCCAGAACCAAAAACCAAAAACCAATAAAATGATACCTAATAAATTTTCTTATCATAGACCCAACGACGTGAATGAAGCCATCCAAATGCTTCAAACGCACGGCGATGACTGTAAACTATTGGCTGGTGGTCACAGCCTCCTGCCGGTGCTCAGAAACCGGCTAAACGACCCGGAACACATCATCGACATTTCTGGCCTATCCGAATTGCAAGGTATTAAGGACAATGAAAAGTCAGTCACTATTGGTGCGGGAACTACACATGGAGAAATTGCCCGAAGCACGATCCTTCAACAACATGCCCCCATGTATGCCATCGCTGCTGCGAAAATTGGTGATATACAAGTCCGCAACTTCGGCACCATTGGCGGCAGCATTGCCCACGCCGATCCAGCTGCCGACTGGCCGGGCGTACTTTTGGCTTCCAACGCCAGTATCGTCATTAAAAATTCTGGCGGAACACGGGAGGTCGATGTCGATCAATTTTTCATGGGCCTATTCATGACTGCTGTGCAGGATGGAGAGATCATCACCGCCATCCGTGTCCCTAAAACGGCTTTCAACCGCAATTCCACCTACGTAAAATTCCCACAGCCTGCTTCCCGTTTTGCGATAGTGGGTTGTGCCGCAGCTGTTGCCAAAGAAGGTGGCCAGGTAACCGAAGCAAGGGTGGCGTTCAATGGGGTGAGCAGCAAACCCTACCGCGATACAGGCATTGAAAATGGCTTGAAAGGCCAGGCTCTTTCAGCCGATTCCATTGCTGCGGCCACGGCTAATATAGCTGACGGTGTTTCGGTGATGAGCGACCATTTTGCATCGGAGAAGTACCGGCGGCATTTGGCGGGGGTGTATGCGCGTAGGGCTTTAGGAACTTTATAGTACTTTGTTTCCCGCTAGGTTCGCTAAGTTTTGACACAGTGTCCCGCAGAGTTTTTTCATAGCGAGACTTTGCGAAAAAACTTTGCGCCCCTTGCGGGAAACTATGCCCCCTTACTGCCCAATGAAAATAAAAACGCTATGACAAAACGCGCACCGAGTTAAATGCTATTTCCAAGTCTTTTTTACATGCTGCTTTCAAAGTTTATTCTACTTATGGACCTGTGAGAGAGCGCTTTTGAAACGGTCCTCGTCCACTAATTGAGGAAAACAGGACTTTGTTTCCCGCTAGGTTCGCTAAGTTTTTTCGCAGTGTCTCGCAGAGTTTTTTCACAGCGAAACTTTGCGAAAAAACTTTGCGCCCCTTGCGGGAAACTATGCCTCCTTACTTCCCATTGAAAATAAAAACGCTATGACAAAAACGCGCACCGAGTTAAATGCTATTTCAAAGTCTGTTTTAAATACTGCGTTCAAAGTTCATTCTACTTATGGGCCTGGACTGTTGGAGAGCGCCTACGAAGCCATCCTCGTCCATGAATTAAGGAAAAAAGGGCACCTCGTCAAAAGGCAGCCACCTATGCCTTTAGTCCACGAAGGAGTGGTTTTAGATACTGCTTATCGTTTAGATATATTGGTAGATGATGAAGTTATCATTGAGCTAAAATCGGTCGAAGCAATTTCAAAAGTACATCACAAACAATTGATAACTTATTTAAAGCTTTCTGATAAAAGATTGGGCCTGCTCATCAATTTCAACGTAGTGTCATTGAAAGATGGCATCCACCGAAAGGTGAACAGATTCTGAATTTTTACCGACATACGGCAGCCAAATTTAAAAAGATCGAAAACCTCAAAATCCAACTCACCGTTTTATTGTTATATTTGTAGAATTCGATCTATCATCAAAGCTGTTAGCTATGAAAGTTGTTTACACCTTGTTTTTGCTGCTCCTAACCTGTTGTTTTACAGGCATTTCCCAAGAGGTAGTCTACCTGACCAACCCTTCTTTCGAAGGCAATCCCCAATTCGCCGCCATTCCGGGCGGATGGAAAAACTGCGCATTCAACAATGAATCCCCCCCAGATATTCACCCCGTCTTAAACTCGACTGTAGGCATGAGTGTGCTTCCGAGCCACGGCGATACCTTTTTAGGATTGCTGACCAAAAGCAACGCCACGGTGGAAAGTGTAGGACAACCCCTGGACAAGCCTTTGTTGGCAGGCACCTGCTATTCTTTCAGCATTGCCATGTGTAAATCAGACCGTTATTATATTTATCACCCGGAAAACGAAAGTATCACTCACTATGACGAACCACTCGTCATGCGGTTGTGGGGAGGAATCAGTCCCTGTGGCAGAAAGTCGTTATTGGCAGTATCCCCAGTGATAGAAAATACCGATTGGACCCGGTACACCTTTCAGTTTACACCTGAGGTGGACATGAACTGGATCAGTTTCGATGTCTACTTCAAGCCAGGTACAAATATTGCCTACCGGGGCAACCTGATGGTAGACGATGCATCGCCGATCATTCCGATCGCCTGTGACACGAAAGAACCGCTGGTCGATGCGTCTTCTTTAATCAGGCCTGAATATAAATTTGTGAAATACACGACCCCTGCGTACAACTCCGAAGAAGTACACTGGGCCGTTGGCGATTTATTGGTTGAGTACCTCAACTGTCGGATCGTTGAAAACGAGATGGAATTAAACAACCTCGTTTTTGACAACTGCAACAAATTAGGTTTTCTCTTCAGCAGCCATGAATTGATTGACCGCAGAGGGTATGCCATTAAAGAAATTGCGGTCAACATCTTAAAATTCCGCACCCACAAACTGATTGTTGGCATTCCGGACAAAGGAGATCCCCTCAACAAAAAGCGCATTAAAAGGATCAA
This sequence comes from Bacteroidota bacterium, assembly GCA_039819485.1. Lineage (GTDB taxonomy): Bacteria > Bacteroidota > Bacteroidia > Chitinophagales > Saprospiraceae > UBA6168. Next base: position 19,266 of record JBCBRY010000056.1, read on the forward strand.
GCGCACCTTCCGTGAGATCGGCCTGACCCCAAAATGGTATGAAATCGAACTGGTACAGGAAAACTCGGATCACGGCAAATGGCTTTGTGGACAAAGGGAGCTCTGGTTGCGGGTAAAAGAGCAGCCAAGAAAACGGTAAGCAGCAAGCATGGATCACACAAGTCTGGAATGATATTTCTTATCATGAAAATGGATAAAAACTCCTCTTTGATCTTTCATTTTAAAGAGGAGTTTTTATTTTTGAAGTAAATCTTTTGAAGTATTTCATTCAAATATCGATTTGCCTCTTATATTTTTCCTGCTCCTTGGTTGGCCAGGAAATTATTTTTTTAAAAAACGCTTCTTTTGAAGCTGTCCCAAAGTACGCAACCGTACCCGGCGGATGGCGCAATTGTGCATTCAACGGAGAAAGCCCCTCCGATATCCACCCAGTTAAAAACGGTCTTTTCCAAGTGAACCAGCCCCCTAAACACGGACTTACCTACGTCGGTTTGGTCACACGCGACAACTCCACCAAAGAAAGTATCGGACAGGAACTACTATCACCTCTTAAAAAAGGCCAGTGCTATGAACTTTCTCTTTGGCTGAGCCGCTCGGAAAAATTGACGGCCATGCATCGTGGAACCAGAAAAATGGTCAATTTTAACAAACCGGTCACCTTGCGGATCTGGGGCGGAGTGAGCCCCTGCGGTCGAAAATTTGTCCTGGGTGAAACTCAATTGATTGATCGCCTCGAATGGGAAAAATATACCTTTCGTTTTCAACCCGATGAACAACTTAGCTGGATCTGTTTTGAGGCCGTTCACTCAGACGAAAACGAAGTGAGCTACAATGGACATATCTTGCTGGATCATGTTTCTGCTATCGTTCCAATCGATTGCAGGTCACACTGGCCTTTGGTGGACATTTCCCAGATTTCACCTCCCAGCTATCAATATGTGAAGCACAATGTACCCGAACGAATCCACCTGGAAACGATATCACTCCCACATAAAGAGCCCCGGGTTTTGAGGGATTTCAGGATGGCTGAATCACCTGAGAAAATAGACGAATTAATCGAGGAAAATTGCGGAGAAATCGGTTTTGTGAACAACAGCTATGAATTAATAGATGAATCGGCAAAAGGGCTAATGGAAATTGCTTCCAATGTACGAAAATTCAAAAATCAAAAATTGATGATCGGGCTACTGCCCACTGATCAAAAATTAATTAAAAAAAGAAAAAAAGTTATTGATCGAATCTGCAATGCCATTGGCCTTTCCAGAAGCAGATATGAAATTTCCGTGCTACCCATTTCAGAGAATAAAAATAACTGGCATTGTGGCGAACATGACGTCTGGATAAAAGTGGCAAAGAGTAAAGGGTTTAATTGAGGTAATGGGAAATTGGAAATTAAAAATTGTCCTTTTGGGCTTTTTGATTAGAATACATTTAATTCCCAATTTGCATAAATTTCAGTCTTCATAAAATATTTTAAACCAAAGGTACATCACACCCAATATTCCAAAATAAATCAATGCAATCCAGAGATTATAAATGGTCATTGCAACAAACGCAACTATTGCTATAACCAAAGCAAGCATCGGAAAAACCGGATATAAAGGCACTTTAAATGGCCGCTCCAGTTCCGGTTCTTTTTTTCGCAGCACCAACAAAGAAATCATGGAAACGATATACAAGGTCAAAGCACCGAAGCAGGCGATGGTAATTATTTCTCCTGTTTTTCCTGTATACAAAGCGATGATACCGATGATCATATTTACAATCAAGGCATTGGCAGGCGTGCGAAATTTTTGGTGAACATGCCCTAATTCTTTCGGTGCAAAACCTATCCGGCCAAATTCGAAAGTCGAGCGTCCCGCTGCCAAAATAATTCCGTGAAAGGAAGCGATCAATCCAAATAAACCAATGGAAGTAACCAGGGTGTACAAAATATGGCCTTCTCCAAAACGGTGGGCCATCGCCAGCGGCAAAGGCGAATCGGAAGCTACTCCGTTCGCATCATAAACCACCGCCTCCCAGCCCGCAATGCCGATGGAAGATGAGAAAGTCAAAATGCACAAAACAACCAGCGTCAATATGGCCGAACCAAAACCAATCAGTACGTTTCGCTGAGGGTTGACGGTTTCCTCTGCCACATTGGCCACCCCCTCGATGGCGAGGAAAAACCAGATGGCAAATGGAATAGCGGCAAATGCACCCGACCAACCGTTGGGCAGGGCATTTTTTTCAAGGTTGGCAAACTCAAATGCAGGCATGGCCGCACCCGCAAAAATCAATAATTCAATAACAGCTATAATAGTAATGATCAATTCAAATGATGCCGCAGCTTTTACGCCATATATGTTCAGTGCGGTGAAAACCAAATATGAAAAAATAGCAATGGCTATAATGGGAATACCCGGTAAAAAAATGTTCAAATATGCACCGATTGCGTAAGCAATCGCAGGTGGGGCAAAGATGAATTCTATGTTCTGTGCCATACCTCCAAGAAACCCCCAGTTTTTCCCCAGCGCTCTGATCGCATAATCAAATGCCCCGCCGGCTTTGGGAATAGCGCAGGCCAGTTCTGTATAACTGAACGTAAAGGTGACGTACATGATGATGATGAAAAAAGTAGCAGTGGCGAGCCCCAGTGTCCCCCCTTTTTCCAACCCTAAATTCCAGCCGAAATACATTCCGGAAATAACGTAGCCCACGCCCAACCCCCACAACATCAATGGGCCAAGGGTCTTTTTTAATTTTGTTTGTTCAGACATAAATGAGAAGTGAATAATAAAAAACCTTGAATTCCGTAGTTTAATCGGAAAGGCGAATGTATAAAGTTAAGTGTGGGAAAAATAATTATCCAGATTAATAATCAAATAAAATACCTCTGCGAACTCAGCGCCCTCTGCGAGAAAAAAATCACGCAGAGGGCGCTGAGTTCGCAGAGGTATAGGTATTGGGTTTTTATAAATGAAATGAGCCGTAAAAATTAATTCACGATACTTATTTTTTTATTCAAAACACCTTTTTCATTTTCCAGCGTCAAAATATAAATTCCGTTTTCCAGTGCGGAAATATCTACTTCAGCGGTAGCATTCTTTTTTATCAAAACAATTGCACCATTCACTGCAGAAATTTTCAGGGCATAGTTTGAAACAATAATGTCCCCATCAATTTTTAGGTAACCGTTAGCAGGGTTAGGATAAATATGCCAATTAATTTCTGTATTTAGATTTTCCACAAAATTGATAATGACCGGTTCTTCAATTTCACACTGAGTCAATTCATTTTCAATGATTCTTTGTTGTGCGGGAATGGTGCCCATATTTAAGTTATTCGGAAAACCAACGGACGGAATTTCTAAATTGATCGCAGAGAAATAAGCAGGGCTCTCTGTTAAATAGAGCGAATTGGAAGAGATGGATTGCGTTCCATCGGGCACGACTGCCCCCTTTACATTATTACCGTATTCAAAATGATTGATCCCTGCTAAATCATAAAAACCCAGAAAAAAATTGGTGGAAGTTATTTCGTTGCCGATAAATGACTGCCCGTCAGAGGGAACCCCATCATTCATAAATATGCCATACAATTCCGCACGGTTGCGGTAAAACATATTGCCTGCCCCATTGGCTCCGTGGGAATCATCAATAACGATGTTCTGAACGACATTGCCTTCGAACAAATTCAGATAGGGATAATTTCCGTGCAGTACCAAATCGCCCGCCGAATCTTCAGGCAGGCCCACTTCATTCCAAAAGGGATTAATGGAGTAATTATAACTGAGCACATTCCCGTTGGCACCGGCCTGTAAGAGCATGGAATGCCGCAAATGATCAAAAACATTATTGTCAACCAAACAATCGCTGGTATTAAATTCGAGCACCACACCGTACCCCTGGCCCCCGCTCCCATAATTGAATGCATCTTTAAAATGGCAGCCGGTCACGTGCACATGCGCACAGTTTTCCAATTCCACATGGGCAAAATTTCCGTTGTGGGAACTGACCCCTTTCACCCAACAGTTGGCAGCAAACTCCAAAAGGATGTTGCTCGTCTGTACCATTGTCATATCCAGGCGCTCGATGTGAAGGCACTCAATGCCGGCAAATTGTACTGGGTCAATTTTTTCAACATATGGGTTTTCCGACAAATGGATCGCCCGTCGAATCAAGTTGCTTGTAACTATTTTGTCCCCGCCAAAACCCAATATTTTCAAAACCTGTCCGGTGCTTTTTTCCGCCCAGCTGGAAGTCACCAATTGAGAGTCATCGAACTGGATCCGGATAAAATCATCCGCGTGGAATGCACCGACACTTTCAACCGAAAAGTTATTGAGCGCTTCAGGGTTATCGGCATTGATGTTACTTCGGACCGAAGTCACATTTCCGGATATTTCGATTGCATCATTTTCACCATTCAAATCAAAAGAAAAAACAGTCTCTTCGGCCGAGGCCCCTTTCAGCACCTGCCCGGTACTCAACGAAATGGCCTGATCAAAAAAGTAATTGCCCGCCGGAAAGAAAAAAACCGTTGGATCATCGTGGCTTTCCATTAATTGCTGCAGTGCAAGGCTGTTGGAAGTGGAGCCATCTCCGATAATCCCGTTGGCGGCCACGTTGACCGTATCAAAAACGGGCGGTGGGTCCAATAGCCCTGCTTTTGACCAATCGGTTAATTTATTTGCAGGGATGTTTTGGGTAAAGGAGGAGCAGTAAAATGCGAGGAAAACCAGCAAGGTGAGGATGTTCTTAAAATTGGACATGGACTATGAATTTGTTAGAAAGTGAGTCTTATTTCACTTGAAACAATTTCGAGGCCAATTACCCTACCTGGGGTGGTATTGAAAGTTAGTTTTTGCAGGTTTTTTTGTTGGCCGGCGCAATTTATCGGATCAGGGTCACATCCCCCTTAAATTGCTGCACAAACCCATCTATGAATTCTACTTCGGCCAAATAGGTAAAGACACCGGCCTGTAACATCTGCCCCCGGTGAAGGCCATCCCAACCGTAAAAAAAATCGTTGGGAGGGAAATTAAAGTATTGAAAGACCGTCTCGCCCCAGCGCGAAAACACATGAAAAGATTTTACTTTGACCACGTCCCTCCCCGCAAAAACGATCAATTCGTCATTGAGGCCATCACCATTTGGGCTGAAAGCATTTGGAATAAAAACACTGCGCCCTTTTTTCACCGTTACCAAAACATCATCGACTGCCTGACAACCATCAACTGTGGATGCAAAAAGGGTATACAAAGTGGTTTCGAGCGGTGCCGCCATTGGGTCGAAACAATCATAACAGGAAAGCCCCTCTCCTTCCCACAGATAAGTGTCGGGCAACACCGGGACCACGATCGGTGCCAGTCGCACCTGCTCCCCAAGTTCTATCGTTATGTCATCGCCGAGAGAGACCTCCAACGCAGGTGGGGGAGGCAGGTAAAGATCATCGGACAATTCACAACCATTTGCGTCTACGACATTTAACAGAAAATCGCCTGGAGAGAGGGATGAAAAACTGGCATTGCTGCCATTTGAGTTTCCATCCAGGTAAAAAGTATAAACGGGTGTTCCTCCGCTGACATCCATTACTGAAATCGCGCCAGTCGGGTTATCGCAACCAGGTTCTGTGATGTCCAGCGTCCATTGCAGCGCAGTTGGTTCCTCCATTGTTTCCATCAGGACATGAGTACATCCATGATCGTCGGTGATGGTCACCTCATAGGTGCCTGCACCGATGTTTTGCAGGTCAGCTCCCTGAACGCCGAGGTCCCAGTCAAATTGGTACGGAGCAGCACCTCCGTTTGCGGAAGCCGTCAAAAATCCGTTTTCATCACCATGGCAGGCAAGGTTGAAATTGTTGTACTGTGAAGCCGTCAGGTTTCCGCTCAGCGGGTCGGGCTCCACTACTTCAATGATTTGCTGAAAGAAATAACCGTTGGCGTCGGTTATGGAAAATTCATAGTTGCCGGCCGGCAGGTCAATGACTGATTCGGGTGCATTCAACGCATTGATGACCCCATTGCCAAAGACAGCGGCATTGTTCAAATTGACCCACTGAAACTGAAAGGGTGGCTGGCCATTGGCTATCAGCAGTTCAATACTTCCGTCATTTCCTCCATGACAATTTACGGGGTCTGATTGAATATCGACCAGCACATTGCAATTGACCACCGACAAGTTCAAAGAGACCAAACTATCACAACCATTGCTCGAAACCAACCCAACCTCGTATTGTCCTGCCTGCGTAAACACTTCATTACCAACCGTATAGCTATCTCCATCGCAAATCTGTTCCACCAAATCAATTGCCTGGTTTTCCATTACTTCGAGGTTGAGCCACACCGTGCTGTCACAGCCGGTAACGGCAGAAAGCACTACCTGATAGATCCCCGCGAGGTCGAAAATTTCATTACCTACCTGATACGTTTCGCCTTCGCAAATACTTTCCACGAGGTCGGTCTGCCAAAGCTGCGCCACCGACAGGTCAAGAAAAACAATGCTGTCGCAGCCACCCGCAGTTACAAAATCGACCTGGTACAGCCCCGCCTGACCGAATACCTCACTGCCCACTTGAAAGATTTCGCCTTCGCAAATTTGTTCCGTCAGATCCGTTTGTAAAAAATCGGTGACCTCAAGGTTGAGCAAGACTACAGAATCACAGCCCTGTGGTGTTGTAAGGTCGACCTGGTATTGTCCGTCCTGATCGAATGTTTCGTTGCCGACCATGTAACTGCTTCCCGGGCAAATCTGCACATCAAGGTTCTCAACGATCAAATTCACCGTTAAATCAAGCAAGACCGTACTATCGCAGCCATCTGCGGAAATCAGATCAATTTGATAGAAACCGCTTTGGCCAAATGTCTCGTTTCCAACGGCATAATTTCCTCCCTGACAAATTTCGACAGCCAGGTTTTCAACGATTGGTGCCATCACCACCAAGTCGAGTTGCACAAGGCTGTCGCAGCCGGAGTTGGCAGTCAGCAACACCTCGTAATTGCCGGTTTCATCAAAAATTTCATTTTCAACCTGATAGGTATCACCATCGCAGATGGTCGCAGAAATGGGTGTTTCGGCCACTGCTACTACTTCCAGATCAAGCACGACGATACTGTCACAACCACTCACCGCCGTCAGGTCAACCTGATATGTTCCCGATTCGTCAAAACTTTCACTACCTACTTCATAAGTTTCGCCTTCGCAAATAATTTCATTTAAATCAGTTTGTAAAAAATTCAATACTTCGAGATCGAGATAAACCACACTGTCGCAGCCAGAAAGAGCGGTCAGGGTCACTTCATATTCACCCGTTTGCTCAAATGTTGCTGTACCAACGGTAAAGGTGTTGCCTTCGCAAATCTGTTCGGCCAGATCAGTTTGTATTGCCGCTAAAACATCCAGATCCAGTTGAATGATACTATCGCAACCATTGGTGGCCGATACGGTAACCTCATATTGACCTGAAGTGCTAAACTCTTCACCACCAGCGGTGTAACTTTCCCCGGCACATATTTGCGCAGCAACGGAAAATTCCGGATTTTCTAAAACCACCAGGTCTAAAAATACCGTGCTGTCGCAGCCAGCCAGCGTGTTCAGTGTGATTTCATATTGGCCGGTCTGATCAAAACTTTCATTGCCTACTTCAAAAGTTTCACCTTCGCAAATAGATGCGGGAACGTCTGTTTGTGGCTGTGGATTGACCGTCAGGTCGAGGTGGACGATGCTGTCGCAGTTGGCGCTGGAGATCAGGGTCACATCATATTCTCCACTGACATTAAAGGATTCGGTGCCTACTTCATAGCTCTGGCCTTCGCAGATGCTTTCGGTCAAATCCGTTTCTAAAACACTCAGTACTTCCAGGTTCAGCATGACCACGCTATCACACCCCGACAGGGCAGTCAACGTTACTTCATACTCCCCGGTCGTTGTAAACATCTCATTACCAACGGAGTAAGATTGTCCCTGGCAAATCTGCTGTGCAAGTTCTGTTTCTGTCACAGCGATCACTGTGAGGTCAAGATGGACGGTGCTGTCACAGCCGTCGATGCTGCTCAAAACAACCCCGTAATTTCCGGTTGTATTAAAACTTTCCGGACCGATTTCATAGCTGTTGCCATCACAAATTTGCTCGGCCAAATTGGTCTCGGGCAAAGCCGTTACCGCCAAGTCCAAAAAAACACTGCTGTCACAGCCGATGATATTTTCCAATACCACCTCATAACTACCTGCATGGTAAAAAACACTCGACCCAACCATCACCGAATCCCCCTGACAGATGCTTTCCGTCAAATAAATGGAGTCCAGTTCATGGACCGTCAAATCCAGTAAAACAGTGCTGTCGCAACCTAAATTGGATAGGTAGACCAAGGTGTAAACCCCCGTTTCGGTAAAGGTTTCTGTTCCTAGCAGGTACACCTCCCCATCGCAGATTTCATCTACAATTTCTGTTTCGGGAATAATTTCAAAGAAAAGGTTCAATACCACGAAGCTGTCGCAGCCAAGTGCCCCGGTGAGATTAACAGTATAAACACCGGGCATGCTAAACTCCTCATTACCAACGGTATATGTTTCGCCTTCGCAAATAATGGCCTCTACTTGAATGAAAGGTTCGGGTATTGTTTCGATGGTATAATTGACCAGGCTGTCGCAACCATCAGCGGACAGGTAGATGACTGGGAAAACACCATCAATACAAAACTCATCACCGCTTTCCGCCACAAAGCAGTCACCAAAACAAATCGTCTCTGAAACTTCCGTTGGAGGGATCGGCACCACATCGATGGTAGTACAAAGGGAAACAGGCGGGTGGCATACATTCGACGCTTCCACACATAACTGGACTGCCCCTGCGTTGGGAAACATCACGTCCACATTTTCACCGCTCCCTGCCGGCATGCCATCCACCGTCCAGTTAACCTCTGAAGCTCCGACCACCGGATCGATGGAAAAAGACAACGTGCCCCCCGGACAAGTAGAGCCCGGCCCATTTATGGCCGGAATGGGTGACAAAGGCGGAACACTCGTGGAACCACCTACGACGGAAACCGAAAAATCACAGGCATTGCCTCCATTGCTATCCATCACCAGCCAATAATATTGACCAACAACCAAAGGAATGGTATTCGTAAGGATCACACTTGTGTTGTTAAAAATGGCCGTTTCGCAATTGGATACCAACGAAAAATTGCCACAATCAATCCCCTCATAAATCCCAGCCTCCAGGCCGTTGCCGGGACCGTTGTTACAGTTTGAAACGAAGATCTCTAAAGACAGGTTAGGCGTTCCGGCGATGAAGCCAATCCATTCCATGTGGTGGATGGCAAAGGTGCAGTAACCGGGAGGCGCGGTTCCGCCCTGGGTACCTTCATTGTTCCCGGTGAATCCATCGATGTCACAAATAACACAGGCTCCGGCACAGTCCGGGGCCATTTCGGCACCAGGGCCACAGATGGTAGGCTGTGCCCAAAGTTGGATCGTTACAAAAATAGCTGCCAGGGAAGAAAGTAGCAGGTGCTTCATATCAAGGGTTTGAGTGTGTGGATGGCTAAAGGTACGGAACGGGGAGGGAAGGAAAGAATAGGCCCATTGTTTTCATAAATTGCATTTCCTCTCCCCCCTTTTTTTCCCTTTCTTTGCCCCTCTTTCAACAAAACAGGCCTATGTCCCGAAAAAAATGGTACGAGTATATTCCCCACCCCGTGGTCATGCTTTTTGGCATTATCATCTTCACGGCAGTGCTGACCTACCTGTTGCCGGCAGGTACGTTTGAAAGGGAACTGGTAGACGGCCGACAGCGGGTGGTGCCAGGTTCCTACCAGGAAGTAGCCCCGTCACCGGTTGGTTTTTTTGGTATTTTCAAAGCTTTCCCGGTTGGCTTCAAAACAGCCGCGGAGGTCATCTTTGTCGTATTGGCCGGGGGCATTATGTTCGGGATGCTGGAGCAATCAAAAATGGTAGAAAACACCATCGGCACCCTGGTCAATAAAATTGGTGTGAAGAGAAGAATGGCCATGGTGGTCGGCATGACCTACGTATTTGGTATGCTGGGTGTCGTGATCGGCTACGAGCACAATATTGCGATGGTTCCAATTGCTGCCGTGATGGCATTGGCACTGGGAGGTGACTTGATTCTGGCGGCAGGGATTTCCGTTGGGGCGATTACCGTGGGTTTTGGGCTTTCCCCGATCAACCCCTACACGGTGGGTATCGGTCATAAGATCGGAGAGATGCCCCTGTTCTCAGGGGCCATCATTCGAAGTGTATTGTGTTTCACGGGCTTGAGTTTGATGGCGTGGTACAACGTCCGTTATTTCAAAAAGATATTGTCCGACCCGGAAAAGAGCCTTTCCAAAGGACTGAGTACGGAAGGCTTTGCCCTCTCCAAACCCATAGATGAATACTTCATTTCCAAAAACAACTGGCTCGTGATGGCCATCTTCCTGCTCTGTATCGGTGTGATGTTGTTTGGAATTTTTCAGTACAACTGGTACATGAACGAGATTTCGGCCATGTTCCTCATCATTGCGGTTTTGACAGGTTTTGCCGCCCGCATGAAGAGCAGCTTTTTTAGTGAAACGGTACTGAAATACGTAGGCATCGTTGCGCCAGGGGCCTTCATGGTCGGTTATGCCACAACGATCAAAGTAGTGATGGAAATGGGCAACATCAATGATACGATCGCGCAGGAGTTGTCGCAACTACTCTCCTCTTTGCCGACGTATGCCTCTGCCGTTTGCATGTCTCTTTCACAGTCGGTGATCAATTTATTTATACCCTCTGGCAGTGGTCAGGCATTGGCTACCTTGCCCATTATGATCCCCCTTGGGGAAATACTCGGCCTGACCCGGCAGACAACCATCCTCGCCTTCCAGATCGGCGACGGAGTAACGAACTTGTTCAACCCATCTCTTGGCGGCTTGATCGCAATGCTGGCGATGTGCAAAGTGCCATTTGACCGGTGGCTGCGGTTTATTTTTCCGCTGGTGGTGATCATCTTGGTGGTCAGCTGGCTGGTCTTGTTGTTTACGGTTTACATCGAATGGGGGCCGGTTTAGGGGGTGGTTTTTGGTTCCCGACCTTGCGGTGCGGGATTTCGCTGCGCTCAATTTTGGTTTTTGGTTTTTGGTTTTTGGTTTTGTAGATGACTGGGTTTATGGTGCAGTATGAGAATCCCGGACAAAACAAAAATGTCGTTATTCTGTCTATCCAGTTATGAATAAAATAGAAAAAACAAAAGATATCCTGGCCCGGTTGGTGTCCTTTCCGGTTTTCGGGGGGATGAGCAATCTGGCCATTATTGAATACATCAAAAACTATTTATCAGAACTTGGAGTCGCCTACCAACTGGTTCCCAATGCCGATGGCAGCAGTGCCAACCTGCACTGCCGAATCGGACCGGCCGTGGACGGCGGAGTCATTCTTTCCGGCCACACTGATGTGGTGCCAGTGGCAGGACAGGACTGGCATACCGATCCTTTTAAATTGACCGAAAAAGAAGGTAAATTATACGGCCGGGGAAGTTGCGATATGAAAGGATTTCTCGCTACTTGTTTGGCTTCTTTGCCGGACATGCAGCAAGCCGATTTAAAAAAGCCATTCTATTTTGCCTTTTCCTTCGATGAAGAAATTGGCTGCCTGCAAGGAGATATCCTAGCGGAAGCGATTCGAGATTATTATGAAGAGCGACCCAGGTACGCCATCATCGGTGAACCTTCCTTGATGCAGCCAATCGTCGGGCAAAAGGGCATTATTTATTGTGAAACGACGGTTCACGGATCGGCCGGGCACAGCAGCGGCATCCGCAAAGAAGTAAGTGCCATCCACGAAGCTGCCCGATTGATTGCCTGGTTGGAAAACAAGATGGACAAACTGATCGAAGCTGGCCATATAGATAACCGGTTTGTCCCCGATCATACTTCTATCCATATCGGCATCATCGAAGGTGGTATTGCCGTGAATGTGGTAGCGGATCGTTGTGTTTTCAAATGGGACATCCGGAACATTCCGTCCGTCGTCATTCAAGATGTTATTAACGATTTCAACGCTCACTGCCGGGAGCAGGAAACCATCTTACAGGGTAGATTCGCCGGTGCTAAAATTGAAACACGCGACCTTCACCCGCCCGTTCCACCATTGGATACCCCGGCCCATTTACCAATCGTTGACCTTGTAAAACGGCTTACCGGGAATTCCGATTTGCGGACCGTTTCCTATGCTGCCGAAGCAGGCCAGTTTGCCAACGCCGGTTTTGAGTCCATCATCTGCGGCCCTGGCTCGATCCAGCAAGCCCATCGCGCCAATGAATTCATCGCCATTGAACAATTGGAAAAAGGATTGAACTTCTTGGAAAAACTGATCAGGGAAATGAGCTAAAAATAACCTTCCCTCAAAACTCAGTGATCCCTCAAGGGCAATTAATCATCCAATTCACGCCAAACTTATCCGTCAAGCTGCCAAAGCTTCCTCCCCAAAATACTTCTTGAAATGGCATGGTCACCTTCCCATCCTTGCCAAATGCATTGAACACATTTTCAGCCCTGGCCTTGTCCGGCAAGTTGACACTAAGGTGAAAATTGTTGCCCTGGGTGACTTCATGCATGCCCCCTGAATCAGAAGCCATCAGCACACAGCCATCAAAAGTGAAACGGACGTGCATAATTTTGTTTTCCTGGCCTTCAGCTGTGGGCATGCCTGGAGGGCCCTCGCCAAACCGTTTAAAATCGGTTTCGCCGCCTAATATGCTTTGGTAATAAGTAATGGCTTCTTCACAATTGCCATTAAAAGTTAGGTAAGAGTCAAGTTGGGTAGCAGTCGGTGTTTCCATTTAAATTGATTTAAGTTGATGAAATATGGTAATGCTGTGAAATATCGACTCAAATTTAAATACTTTTGTTTTATAAAAACAACTTTTATGACATTTTTTGTTTTAAATAAGTCATTTTTTTTTCCTTCTGATCTCGATTTAAGTACAACGAATAGTTTTGGTAAGCAGCTGAAAACAGAGTCACGAAAATTCCTGGTGACGTTTTTTATTCACCATTTGTACTCATTTATCAACTTAGGGTCAAATGTTCGTTAAGTTGGCGCCGGAGTCGGCCTATCGGCCACTCAGCGCAGTCTGGGGGATGAGGGGGCAGTTTGCGTTTGGTTTTAGTTTCCCGCCCTGTATTACGGGAATTCGATTCGCTCCGATTGATGGTGGAGGTGGTCTATTTTTAATACGGTATATTTATTCTTTTTGATCGGTTATTTTATTTTTCACGCAGGTAACGCCCATCGAAAACGATTTTCCACTCGCCACCGGCTTTTGATTGCCGCCAGATTTGCCGCACTTCGTCATCGTTTACTTTTGTCAATGTCAACACATCAAAAACCATTTTCCCGTCGGAGCTGAAAGATGTGCCGGTATAAACTATTTCCCCATCCGTTGCCTCGCCTTCAAATTTCAGGGAGTTTCCAAAATTATCGACCCAGTGCTGGTGCCATTTATTGGTTTTGGCATTGTAATAATTAAAGCTTTTTCCTCGCGAAACTCCCGCGCCCGTCCAATTTTCAAAAACAATGCAGCTGTCCAGTATGATCTCAATTTTATTATGTCCCGCCAATTGACCGTCCGGTGTTTCCACCCGCCAATGACCTACCCAAAAATCAAGCTGACGGAAGCCAGCATCTTGTGTGCAAGGACTTTGTTGGGCACTCGCGATCAAGGTTGCCAATAAAAACAGAAAGGTGAGCCAGGCAGATTTTTTTAGCATTGTCATTACCCATTTTGTTGGAGAAAATAATTGACCGTACAAAGTAGTATTATTTGTCAAATAATTAAGGAAGTTGTTTAAAAACTCCTTGCTGTCCGCAAATCCAGTCTTTTGAGGGGAGGTGGTCGGAATTTTCAAACAACTTCAAAGAATGAAGAGATTTCCTGGCTGCAAACTGTATCTTCGGAACTGCCGATCAAGCAATTTTCAATGAGCGACGAATGATTATAAAATACCCTGCTTGTCAGCTACAAACTGACTGCATGACCAATGCAAGTTGCGCTTCCCTAAATTTGAAATAACAAATCTAAACTCATCACTCAAAATTCTTAGCCCCTCTCCAGCTCTAAAATCATTTCCCGACGAAAAAGCACGGTATTCAGCATGTCGGTCACCAGGTTTTCCCAATTGTACCACAAAGGAGCAGTGGTTCGCCAACCTTTTTCCAGAAAAGAAAACAAAGAAGGTGAGCATCGCGTGGCCGCCATATCGAGAAATTGTTTGTAGTGCAGTGCCCTCCAGTCCATGGTCTTGGTATTGGCGATCCACTCCTGTAGGCGACTGATGATCATTTTCGCCAATTCATTTTCCCAGGGTGCATCGTTTGCCAGCAATAATTGGAAAACAGGCGTTTCTTCATCGGGCAATCCTTTCCGATCATTTAAATAAGCGAGGCATAATTGATTAACGGATTCCGCAGGGGCAGCTGACAAAATTTGTTGGCCGATATCGTCATTCCATAAAGGTGAATTTTCGTTATCAAACCAGTATGCCAATATGGCTCCTATCCATTTTTCATCTTCCTGAAAAACGGCAGCATTGGCCGTCGCCCTCAGCAGCACGTTCGACCAATCTGTTTTATTGAACATTTGCAACACTTCGAGCGGCTCCGCTTCGAAATGCAGTTCCCATCGGCTGGGCGGAATTTTTGAAAATATTTGTCCCAAATGACCAGCTTTCGCACCTCCCTTCCAGCTTAAATCTATTTTTAAAATACCATCTTTTATCGCCGCTTTATCCGGCTCATCTGGCATCTTAAAATGCCAACGGCCTTTTTGATAATGCATCATTTCAACCGCCCGCTGAAACATTCTTTCTGCATAATCCGACAACGGCAGTTTGGCCAACAATTCAGCTGCTTCTTTTCTCACTTCTTTTCTCTTATCATTAATTGCCTTTTCCAAAAACAATTCATCCGCCGGTGACAGACCAGTCATCAATTCTTTTAAGAAAGATTTTTTATCTCTTGGCTGTTCCGACTCCCAGGTCGACTCCAAAAGTTCTAGCGCTTTTTCGGGTTCGTTTATCCTCAGTGATTTTAATAATTGTGTGCGCTGCGGCTTAAGGGCTGTTTCCCAATTAATATCAGTTGGTGCTTGCAGCCTCAACCGCCATTCCGGATGTTGTGAAAGCAGCCATTTTCCGTTTGGGCTCAATGTCAGTTCAATTAAAGGCCACCATTCATCTACATCAGAACGCCCCATCAAGGACGGCAGTAACTCGGTCGGCAGGTGTTTTCCGTTTTCCAATAAATGATGTAGAAATTCCGGAAACACCGTTTTATATTTTCCATCTAAAATTAATTGTAAGTGCCTTACCGATTTAAAGGAGCAACTATTTTCATCTTCTTCCTTTACCGCCTCCGGCAATTTTCCGGTAAAATCTTTTAATGTAAAACCCGCCTTTTTTATTTGCGCATACAAGGCTGCTGCCTTGGCCAACAACAATGGTTTTTCTTCTTTAACATCGAGGCCCTTTGCCTCTAATTCGCGCAACAGATCATCGGGAAAAACCGTGTTTTCCGTTCCAAGCAAAGCAATGCGGGCGAGTTCTTTAAAAGGCATGGGTGGTTTTTAGTTTTTGGTTCCCGACTTTGCAGTGCGGGATTTCGCTGTGCTCAATTTTGGTTTTTGGTTTTTGGTTTTTGGTTTTTGGTTTTTAGTTTTTGGTTTTTAGCAAAAGAAGAAAAAATGGCTGGAGGGTTGAAGGTTTATTTTTTGGAAATAATTTTTTATTTCCTTTTGGTCGTCGGAGGCAGCTACGGCAACAATTATTTGTGGGTTATTTAATTTTTGCAAAATATTAAATTGCCTTAATTCTACACCGCGTATCTCATGGCCTATTTTATCCTGGTTATTGGTCACCCAACCGAAGGAGATATTTTTTTCATTTAATAAACGGGCGAGCCGTTTTCCTTTTTTTCCAGCTCCCCAGATGACCAGAGGTCTGTCCCGTTGATAATCTGATTTTAGAAACCAATTTAATTTTAATTGCAGGTACGAGTTGTCTGCATAATTTTTATCAGTTCGGGAAGTGCGGTCGGGATAGTCCCGCCATTGATGCAGGATTTTATCGGAAGGAATTATTTTAAATCCGGCTTGCCGCCAGCGAAAAACGAGGTCATAATCCTCGGGATATATCTCTTCCTGAAATGCGCGGCAATCTATCAGGTCCGAACGATAACCCATCCAGCACGGCGATGGCACTACACATTCTTTATATATTTCAGAAAAATTGTTTCCAGCGGCAGTCAATTGGTTCAGCCAGGCTGCATATCGGCGATAGCCCTCCCCTACTCCATTTTTAGAAAAATATTCGACGTGACCGGTTGCAATGTTTTTTTTCCCGTTTTCAATTAATTTATTTTTTAAATAAAATAATTTTTCGGGGAGCATGATGTCGTCGCTGTCCATGCGGGTAATTAATGGTCCGGTACTTTTTTGAAAAGCCAGTTGCAAGGCAGGTGCGATTCCTTTTTTAATATTTTTAATAATATTTATTCGGTGATCTTTTTTATTGTATTTTTCTAAAATCAAAAAACTCTCATCTGTTGAAAAATCATCGACTGCCCATAATTCCCAATTCTTTTCGGTCTGATTTAAAATAGACTCCAGGCAGTCCGGCAAATATTTTTCCGTATTAAAAACCGGCAGGAGAATGGAAATTTTCATTATTTATGCTGAGATTAGGAAATCGGAGACTGAATGTATTTGATTATTTGTCGTTCAGGGATTCACCCCCAAAGCCAGACCAAAAAAAATGACACTTTTTCTTTATCTTAAAAGGAGTTTTAATCTTCAACAACCAGGCAACGGCCAAATTAAAAGTGCCATTTTTGGCGCTCCTTGGTTTTTGATCACCTGCCTAACCATCATTCTTCAAGCCGCCACAACACCCCGTCCGCATCTTCAAAAGCAACCAGCCCTTTCCATTTATTGTAATAGTAACGGAGCGACCCGGAATTAGGGAAATTTAAATACGCACTGCTGCTGATCACATCTACGTGAGACGCTCCGATCAGTACCACTTCCCCCAGATTTTCCTGATACTGCGTGGTAGGGTAGCCCAATGTACGTTCATTGACGACAACTGAAAAATCTATGATAAACGTATTGAGTCCTTTTTTTCTCAAGATCTCCACGACGTCTCCGAACTTCTCCCCAGAATAGTCATCTTTACTCAAGACGGTTTTCAGCTGAATGGTCAGTTCCAATGAATCGGGTTCTGAAACCAGCGTCAACATGCCCAGCTCAAAATTAAAGCAAGCCCCCTGGTATTGACTCGAATCATTCTCACATGGTACAAAGGTGTTGCGGACAGAACGGCTCTGAAAAAAACTTTTATTTGAAACGGTTAATTCTTTGGTGTCGC
Source organism: Bacteroidota bacterium (assembly GCA_039819485.1). Classification (GTDB taxonomy): domain Bacteria; phylum Bacteroidota; class Bacteroidia; order Chitinophagales; family Saprospiraceae; genus UBA6168. The sequence goes on from JBCBRY010000056.1 coordinate 36,655, forward strand.
CAGCACCGTTCACGTAGGTTTCCACATCACCAATATTGCGGCAAAACTGTGGGATGAAACTGCGACTTTCTTCCTCCAATGAAAATTCCCCTACATATCCAGCCTCGCAAATTTGAGTACTCGAAGGAATATCATCGCAATCCAGTTGATTAATTGGAGGCGAAGCATCACCAAGGCAGGAAAGTTCAAAAAATGTAATCACATCCTCCTCATCATCACAGGCAAAAAATGAGCTTGCCAAAAGGAATAAAAAAAATATTTTTCTCACTGATCTTTTAATTTAAAACTTGAAGTTGTTTGAAAATTGACCATTGTTCAATGTTCAATCTTCATTAAAAATATAAAACCGAACGGCAAAGGTAGAAGTAAATCGCCTGGTGCTGTCATCATTTGGAAAAGAAGTGATCAATTTATTTTCATAGACGCTCATGCTTTTGCGGTAATTCAGCCGATTGGAGAAGCTGATATTTGGAGCAATGAACAGCTCTACATCAACAAACCACTCAAGTTCAGCATCTGAAGATTGCCTGTCGACTATTCTTTTTTCAACCCGCTTGGTCCAATTGTACACTCCGCCTGCGGTTGCAATAAAACTGTTGTCCGTTATATATTTAAAAGCCATCTGGAGCTGGCCGTACCGCTCCCGGATTTTTTCGGACTGCTCTACTACCTCTGTCCTAAACAGGACCGTACCACTGACGTTGATAAAGCTTCCCTGCGTAACATACTGGGAGTACTTTTCCCAACCAAATCCGTAGCTAAAAGCTGGAATAAAGAACAGATGATCGCTGATGGAGCAGTGTGGAGCGATTCCCAGGTTGATACCGTGCCGACGGTTCTTCCTATTCCCATTCCCGAACCGGCTCCAGAAAGGGTTGGCCCGGATGGCCAGTTGATCGGAAACAAAATACTGGATTTCAGGGTCAATCTCCAATTGAAATTCAGAAGGCTTGGCTTTGACTTCTTCCCCATCCACCGACCTGACATTTGTGTTGTAATTTTCTGTCAACTCAAAACCACCTTCGATCATGGCATTCCCTTTTCTGACGAACCTTTGTGACAATGGTGTCTCTGTTTTTTCGACGTCGGCCAGGAATGTTTTCCAACCCAGTCTGGCAAATACTAAATCACCGTTATCAACTGCATTTTTATGGTCAAAAACCAACGTTCCGGCCTCCGCTTCCAATGCGACATTCTGCGTTATAAAATAGTCCAATCCCATTCCCGCACTGACCTGAATACGCCCCTCCTGATAGACAACTCCCAGGGCTTCGGTATCGAGCGTGTAATGGGTGTAGTCGGCGCCTGCAAAGACGTATGGCATAAACTTATTTTTCCGAAAAAAATAATAACGAACAAACGGATCAACTTCTATGCTCCTCACCTTTTGCTGCCCATAAAAACCATCAGACCCTTCAGAACTGAAATGACTCACCCCAAGTCCGGCCATAAAATGGTCACTGAACATCCGCCCGTACCTGACCGAAAGGCTGTGCCTTGGGAAAAACTGATAGGTCCTGAAGGTCTTATACCTTTGGTAAAAACCGCCAAGGTCCAGCAGGGCATCTCCCTTTTCTATTTGAGAAAGAACTGTCGTGACCATCAAGAACTGGAAAAGAAAAAACAGAATAAAAGATTTCATGAAGAGAGAATTTGATTACAGGCAACTGACCCGTAGTAAGTTATTGGAAGCCAAATGAAAAAAAGCAGGCGGGAAAAGTTATTGTTCGATCGCAGGCAAAACCAAAATAGCGCCGCCAAGATACAAGTCTGAATTTTGCTCCGTTGAAATCGACAACTGCTCTGCAAGGTGTAACTTTACTTTCTTAGCCCTTAGCATTATTGGCAAAAAATCGAGTGCCACACCTTCCTCTGCGAGCTTTGCGCCCCCTGTGTGAACAGTTGAATTTGATCACGCAGAGGACACAGAGTTCGCAGAGGGATTTATTGAAAAACCTTTTTGATTAAAGCTAAAAGCTAACCTTCAACTCCCTAAATTTTCTAACATGGCATCACAAAAAATAAACTTCAATAACAAAGACGGTGAAATGCTTGCTGCACGTTTGGAACTCCCCGTAAATCAGCATCCACATACCTACGCAATCTTTGCCCATTGTTTTACCTGCAATAAGAACCTGACCGCAGTCAAGAACATCAGCCGGGCCCTGAACCAGGCGGGCTATGCGGTACTGCGTTTTGATTTTACCGGCCTGGGAGAAAGTGAAGGTGATTTTGCCGATACCAATTTTTCCTCCAATGTTGCCGACCTGATAGAAGCTGCCCAGTTCATGAAAGAGAACTATGAGGCCCCGGAACTGTTGATCGGCCATTCCCTGGGCGGAGCTGCAGTAATCTGTGCAGCCATCCATCTTGCCGAGGTAACCGCCGTGGCAACGATCGGTGCGCCTTATGACCCTGGCCATGTCAGTCACCTATTGGCAGAAGCCGAGCAGGAACTGCACGAAAACGGCATTGCGGAGGTAGCGATCGGTGGCCGTCCATTTACCGTCAAAAAACAGTTTTTAGAGGATTTGGAGGATCAAAGTTTAGATGAAAAAGTGAACCGCCTGGGTAAATCGCTTTTGGTGTTTCACTCCCCGCAAGACCGCATAGTGGAAGTGGAAAATGCGGCCCGGCTCTACAAAGCAGCCCGTCACCCAAAAAGCTTTGTCAGTCTCGACGGGGCCGACCATATGCTGTCCGACAAAGAAGACTCGCACTATGTTGGCGAAGTCGTTGCGACCTGGGCCAAACGCTATATTTCCATTCCGAAAAAAGAAAAATTGAGGGCGCAGAAAGAAGTCGCCGTGCGATTGGGAGACGAAGGATTTACCACCGATGTGATGATGCGGCACCACAGCCTCACGGCAGACGAGCCGGTCTCCGTAGGAGGCAATGACTACGGCCCTTCGCCCTACGAACTCCTCAATGCCAGCCTCGGCACCTGCACCGCCATGACCCTGCAAATGTATGCCCGCCGTAAAAAATGGGACTTGCAGGAAGTGATCGTCCATCTGGAGCATTATAAAGACTACGCATCCGACATGGAAAACCTCGAAAACCCCAAAAGCAAACTCGACCACTTCGACCGGTTATTGGAACTCAAGGGAGAATTGGACGCCTCTCAAAAGAAACGCTTGCTGGAAATTGCGAACAAATGTCCGGTACATCGAACCTTGCATAGCGACGTGAAGGTCAATACGGTATTGAAAGAGTAAGGCGGGCCACATTGGGTGGCCACAAATTTTCATGAACTGGCCGTCAGTAAAATTTCATCATGCAACCGAATCAATTGGACTCGTGAATCTCCGTTTTTTGCTGAACGATTTTTCGGATCTCTTCGTCCATACCGGTCATTTCCCAGTGGCCCAGTGCAATCGGAATATTTCCAATAGTATTTAATTGATCAAAAAAATCTCTTATCTGGAATGGTGTTCCCTGTGCTTCATTCATTCTGGCAAATTCGGCCATGGCATTTTCCACCAGGTATTTTCCGGAAATATAACTGGTGCCATAGCCTGGCTGTCGCAAATAAAGGTGTTGTTCAAATATAAGCAGTTCTTTTTCGGTTTTCATCCAACCGCGCGGGGTATATTCGGAATGGATACCGCCGGCCTCCTCCATCGTCATTTCATTGGCGTGGGCATATAGCGACCCCAGTCCACGGGCCGCCCGTTGGGCAATCATGATATACACGATCTCCTTGCTCCGTGGGCTGTCATCATAAAGTCCGGCCTGCATGAAGGTTTCTTCCACTGCGGTCGCCACCCCCTCATTGCGGGAATCGAATATATTGTACAACAGCGGGCCTCTCCGGATTTCACTTTGATGCGGCTCAGTATCCATCCGGGCGAGTTCGAACCAATGGTAAAAATGGCAATACAACGGTCGCTGATCATAATGCGCCGTGATCCAAAAAAAATTGCGCGTCTCCTCCGGAACGAATTTCCCTAAATGCACTCGCAAAGCCGGTCCGAAATATCTTTTTACTGTTACCATCTCATCCTGGTCCAAAAAGGCCATCAGGCTTCGGGCCGAAGCCTCCGCCATTGCATCATAGGCAGCAGGGGAATTGGCGGCTTCCAGTTGTGGCAGGTTGCGGTTGCGGTGCTCCTCCAACTTCAGTGAAGACCACGCGCGAGCCAACTCCCTTTTCAGGATCATCACCTCGTCCTCCCAGGTCAATGGCACCAAATGGACATTTTGCAAATACCAGGTATAGTTCTCCTTGCCAATGCCGGAGGGGCCGGTTTTGGTTTTGCTTTCGACCTCCAGCCACCCGGCCAGGTCATCTGTTGAGGCGACGGCAGCGTTGATAGCGGTCACCAAATCGGCATCGTCTGATACACCTGGCCGCTCCAGGATTTTTTTGAGGTTAACACTTTGGGAGCGAATGTCTCGGATGCCGGCAACCCATAGGTCTCTTGCATTTCCGGTCAGGTTGATTTTGGCCTGCTCGTTTAAAGCAGGAATGACTTGTAAGTCACTCACCAGCCTCTGTTTTTCAGCGGGAGTCAACGGAAATTTGTAAGTCCAGATTTCCGTCGTGGCATGGTTGGTCGGCCCTTCATGGGCCGGTACATCGCTGCGGTACGTCCAGAGCGATTTATAAAAAGCGGGATCCCTTTCCCAGGGTTTCAGGATGTGGTGGTTAAAGTCATAACCGTTCATCTCTGCCCAGACGATGTGCCAATCGACCTGTTGTGGCACGGGCCAACCCGACGTGTCTATGGCATTCAACCTCGCCTGCAATTTTTTAAAATCCGGCCAGCGCCTTTCAAAGGTAGCCTTGGTATAATCCGGTGCGCCATCCCTTTTGGGAGGGTTTTCGAAATTGCGCCATGCATGGAAAAGGGAGACGAGGTCATCATAATTATTGGTGGTGGGCAGCGGCGGATTTTCTTTTACGGATTGGCAGCTCAACAAAAATCCAACTATCAGAAAAACCAACGAAAAGGGCATTAATAATTTCATACTAATCACTGGAATTAATATTTACCAAACCTAAGAAGCTGTTTGAATTTAATTTATTCGTTAATATGAACGTCTTTTTCCGCCATGCTTCGTTATTTTATCGGGAAAGAACCCCGACTATTCCCCTCAAAAATGCCTCGCCTGACAAAAAAATACTTTACCTATTAATCGAAAAACTAAATTCAAACAGCTTCTAATAGACTTAGTAAATTAATTGTCGTTCTATCCATCTTTGCGAAACAACATCTATTCAAAAAACGCACACAAGGTACGATTCCCTTTTTATTTTATTTCAATATGAATATGGTCATCGTGCCGCACTGCCTGGCAACCGTGAAACCTGATCCTGCGGTCGCTGATATTTAACCGTTTTTTTAAATGTGGTTCTATGAAAATTTTACGAACCGCATTATTTTCCAAAATGGCTTTGATTAGCGTCCGGGTATGTTCGTTGGAATATTTCAGTTCTCTATTTATTTTACCCAGGGTGACATATTTCGTACAGTCATACTGCCAATAACCTCTTTCCTTGCAACGTGCCGTCTGGTCGCCTTCACTTTTTTTAGGTACGACAAAAACACCATAGCCCGAAACCGATTTTTTCTGGTTGGTCAACGCTCCGGTAGAAGTTTCATAGACCAAGCTAACGTCGAGCTTTTTGCCGTCACTATGGCTTAAATGGGGCAATAGCGGAAACCCATTAATAAACGGGAAATTCGCATCTAAATATTTTATTTGAATACCCGTCCCATTTAATTTTTTTTCAGTTTGCAATAAAACCTGATTTAATTTCGGCCTGACATAATTCCGGTTTAAAAGATCAGTCAGGTACATGGCAGGTTTGATAGCGTCAGTATGAATTATTTTTTCCCGGCCAAAAACGGGGGCAATTAACGGCACAAAAATAAAAGTAAACAATAAATAAACGACCAAGAAAATCATTAGGGTTTTATATCTTATTTTTTTATTCCATAATTTTCCGATTAAAATAGACAAAACCAAAACGATCCCTCCCACCTGTGTGATGACAGTCAGGAAGAAAAACAATAATGACACGCCCAAAATCTGAATTAGTCTCATCTAAATTCGTTTAATCTTTATTCAGTTTCAAAATTCTTTCTGGTGTTTTAATTGTCTAATTTACAAAGTAACTTGGAACGTTAATCCGAGTTGCTTATTTTTTCAATATCCAAGGCCGGGGTATTTTCAAAAACCAGCATGGCGTTGATCAACTTTACTTTTTTGAACAGCCTTAAATCGGAGGGCCGAATATCTGTCGGGTAAATTTTTTGCTGGAAAATTAATTTGCTGCGCATTGTGCCGGCGAGTAGTGGGTTGGCGGGCGTCCACCATTTTTCGCCATCAAAAAAACAAACATTGGCATAGGAAGCATCAGTGATAAAATTATTTTTAACAATAATAATTTCGTCGGCCCTACTTTTAGCCAGCAGGGAATGAAGGCAGGAGCGATCGGTGTATTTAAAATTATATTCAATTTCATTATCCGTAATCAATCCAATGGTGCGGACCCGTTTAGCCTGATAGGCAATAAATTCTGATTTAATTATTTTTTTGTCGTAAACAACCCGGCATTTATGCACTGTACGGGGCAGGCTGAGCGGAATGTTTATGATATTTCTTAAATCTATTTTTTCAGTTTCGCCAAATAATTCTTGTCTACTTTTATTAAAACGCTCATTGTGCCATTTAATATTTTCCAAACGGCGGTTGCAGGTTCTTATGGTTTCAATCAACTGCATATCGGCTCTCGCTCGGCGGTGTTATTGTTGGCAACGGGAACACCGCATGCCAAACCTTTGGTCAGGTAAACTTTATCAATCATTTCCTGATATTCCATTTCCATTTCACTAAAACAGGTGACGCCCCCTCCACTTCTGAACTGCAAACCATTTTTGGTATTTTCAATAAAACGGATTGCAACACCACTGTCTACTTTCTCCCCGTCAAACCAACCAACGATACCTGTATAAAATCCCCTCTCCTGCCCTTCAGCCGCTCCAATTATTTCTATCGTCTTTTTTTTCGGTGCGCCGCTAATGGATCCAGCCGGCAATAGCTCTTTAAAAATATTTCCTAAATTATTTTTCCAACCGGCTTGCAACTGCCCCGTTATCTCTGAACTTATTTGCAATAAATGTTTTTCACGAGTTTTAATTTCTTCCACATACCGAAACCGTTCTACCTGCACCTGCCGGGACACCCGACTTAAATCATTGCGCAATAAATCAACGATGGTATGGTGTTCTGCTGTTTCTTTTTTATCCCCTAAAATAATGTCACGAGCATTAGGGATGGATGCATCAATGGTTCCTTTCATGGGAAAAGTGGAAATTTTTCCATCTTTTATTTTAACAAATGTTTCAGGTGAAAAAAAGGTAAATTTATTTTTATATAAAACTTTGTACCGTGCTTCACTTAAGCAATAGATTTCACGCAAGGAAAGGTTGGTTTTGACTGGCGTGGCACAGGTGTAGTTCACTAAATAACTGTCGCCCTGTAAAAGGTGTTTTTTTACCAGATTGAAACCTGGTCGGTATTGAGCAATGGGAATCGGATATTTCTCAAAATAAATATTTTTCAATACAGGTTCCCTTTCCCTGTTTGACACCCCTTCTATATCAAAAAAAATATCTTCCCTCTCCAGTTCCGCTAAGTCAAAGACCTCCAATTGTTCCCCTTTGAAATCCGTTAAAAACAAAAAGGGAATACCTGCCGCCCCCAGACGGTTCATCCGCTCCCAGGCACTTTCCTCCGGTTCACCGATACCGGAAGGGTTGGCATTGATTTTTATAGGTCGAGTACCCATTTATGATAAGTTAGAGGTCAGGGGTCAGGGGTCAGGGGTCAGGAGTCAGGGGTCAGGAGTCAGGAGTCAGGAGTCAGGCTTTTTCATATCTGACTGCTGATCGCACAGCGACCTGACTGATGCCCTCTTTTAAAAATAAGGTTTCAATTTTTCGACGAGAAAGTCCGGGGCCGTCACCGTTTTATCTGATTTCATATCAACGAAAACCAGGCGTACCGAACCGCCGTTTACGATTTTGCTCTTTTCATTGAACACTTCTACGTGGAAAACAATGTCTTTATCGGGAAGTTCTCGCAAAGTGGTTTTTATGGTCACCAGTTCATCGTATTTCGCCGGCCGCACAAAACGCATCTGCAAAGATTTCACCGGCAACATGATACCTTGCTCCTCCTCCATCTCCCGATAGCTAAGACCCAGCGACCGCAACATTTCCACACGTCCTATTTCATACAAGTCGGCATACCGGCCATAGTAGAGGTAGCCCATTTGGTCGGTTTCACCGTAGCGCACTCTTTTTTGAAATTCGTGGGTGTACATTTATGAGTTATGAGTTATGATATCAATATATAATTGATGGGGTCATTAGGAAATAAACATTAATTTTTTTTCTTTTTGTTGCTAAGAATACTTCTGGTTATCATAGCATAAATTTGTGATCCATCATTAAATATCGATTCGAATTCTCTTGCTGAAATATAGTTAGTTGCATGTAATAATTCCAGCCGGTACAGTCTCTCGTTTGATTCTTTTTGGGAGATACTTAACTTATGAATAAAGTCAGCTGTCGATTCAGCGTTTTCCGCTTCTCTTACATTGGCCCCGATGGATGTACCGGATTTGAGGATTTGTCGATTTAAGACATTTTCTTTTTTATCATCGTTTAAGTATTTGGATAAATTGACAATTCGGATTGCAAAATCCAGTGATTTTTGTCTAATGGTATTTTTCTTTTTCATGAACATGTAGGTTAATTAATTTATTCGATTAATTCGCTCACTACATTGAATGTCCTTAATTCAAGCCCAAAAAAATAACCCATAACCCATAACTCAATCCCTCTCCACCGGACAAGTCATACAATGTGACCCGCCCCTTGCTCTCGACAGTTCATTGGATGGTAAGTTGATGATTGTGTTTTCTATTTCTTCGATTCTGGTTTTTCCTGCCTTCAGATCATTTAATAATGTACGGGCATGAACGATATGATAGCCAGCATTTTCAAAGGCAGTTTCCGTATGGGGGTTCCGGTCATACGTCAGGGCGACGCCGGGTTTTAGGGCAACGAGGTTGCAGCCATCTGTCCATTGTTCTCTTTCCTGATAAGGCGACTCACCGTTGCCACTCAGGATAAATTCCATTTTTGGGTTAATTTCATTGGTGACAAAATCGCGGATTGAGTGATAAAATTTGGAAGTACCGTTGTGACGGTGTACCTCCACATTGGATGCCATGCCTTCCAGCACGATGGGTTTGTAGGCCACAATATGGTCGTTGTTTATTTGGGTAAAAATAGTATCGAGGTGCATGCAATAGCGGTCGCTGGGAATATTCATTTGCACGATGTTCTTGATGACACCTTTTTCGAAAAGCACTTTTTTTAACGAATGAATTGCATGGACATTCGACCGCTCACTATGACCGATGAGCAGGTAATCCTGGTTGAGGATCATCATGTCGCCTCCCTCAATGGAAACCGATTCTCCTTTTCGGGAAGGTGGAAAATCATCAATAAAATTCATGTTGATCACCCGGCCTTCTTCTCTTAAATGACGGAAGATCGGATGCGACCAAAAAATAAACCGGGTCAGGAAATTTTCGCGGAAGCGGGCCTCCTTCTCCGGCTTGGTAACGATCACATGGTCGTTGACGGTGACCGCAATGTCCCGGGTAAAAATGAAATTGGGGATCGGGTCGAATAAGATATGGTCCTGGCTCAGGTGTCCCTGAATGAATACATCGGCCAACTCTCCCGGCGGCAAATCCAGCAACAGTCTTTTAGTGTAAGAACTCAGTTCCTCATAATTGACAATTCGGTCAATGACATCCAGTTTTGTTTCTTCATCTGCCTTAATGGAATCCACCAATAAATCTCTGGTATCCAGCACGTTGTCGTTCCCCAGAAAAGCTTTCAGCACTCCGGTAAAAACATCGTGTTCTTCCTGCATTTGCGGCAAGTGTACAATGTCATCGAACAACAATTCTTCGGCCCTTTTCGGTGAAATACGAGCAATGCCCTCATCTGGCCGGTGAACAATTACTTTTTTCAGTCGCCCGATCTCGGACTTTACGTTTATTGCCATGTGTTTAGTGGTGAACGGTGAACGGTTAGTGGTGAACGGTTAGTGGTGAACGGTTAGTGGTGAACGGTTAGTGGTCGATGGTTAGCATTTAGAGTATTAACCATGTTAAGTATGTGGTTGCAAATATTAAGAATAAAAATGTTTTTAGGCCCAAATTCCTTTTTTTGGTTTTTATGGAACTGGTTATAATTTTACCTATTTCCTCACAATCTGAGCTAAGCGAATCGAATTCGGCTTTGCTGATAAAATCAGTGGCATGTAATAGCTCCAACCAATATTGTGTCTCCCCATTTTCTTTCTGTGCAATAGACAGTTTATGGATGAAATCTTTCCCGCTCTCAGCATTGGCTGCCTCCCTTGCCATCGCTCCCGGGTTTGTACCTGACTTTAAAATTTGTTTGCTCAGAACAAATTCACGTTTCTCATATACCAAATGGCGATTCAGGTTTACAATTCGAATCGCAAACTTTAATGTCTTTTCTTTCAAGACATGTTTCTTTTGTGTAGCCTTCTTCATTTTTAGCGTTTTTTTATATAAAAAATAAATAATTTACAAATCTCTTTCCACCCCCTACCCACCACTAACCACTAACCGTTCACCATTCACCACTAACCACTAACCACTAACCACTAACCATTCTCAAATCACCTTCTCAATTTCATAAATCGAATTGATTTTTCCGGCAAATATGCAATAAAAATCAGGGTCGCTGTGCAGGCGGTTGATCTCTGTGGGGCGGCCGTCGTCGATGTGATTCGCTTTTAGTTTCGATTTAATGGTAAAATATGAACTCAAATAATTTAGCTGGACATGATCGGCGTAATAGCGCTGCATTTGTGCGATCATTTTCCGGTAATTAGAATTTGGTTTTGCTTCGCAAAAATTACAAATGGCTGAAAATGCCGGCGTACATGCTTTATTGATTTCCTGGCAATCAAAATGTGGCAAATTTTGGTAACTGACTTTATGGTGCGTATATACGACCGACGACAATGAAAGCAGCCCCGATTTTCCATAGGGCATCACCGAACCAAATTGGCCGTCCATAACGGTCAGACCAGTATCTTTTAAGGCCGGGGAGGTAATAAATGCAATTTCTGATATTTCGTGCATGAGCTGAATATCCCCGACTCCAAATTGACGGTTCACGGCATTGCTGCCTGAGTAGGTGGCATTGATGACCGCAGCAGTTTTAATTTGATGCCATGAATTATTTTCGATATTACCGATTATTAACTCCCATTGACCACCACCTTTTTCCACCTTTTTAATTTTATGAAAATTAAATACCTGAATATTTTTTTCAGTATTTATCTGCTCTTTGTAAAATTCTCCAATCAATATGGGATCAAAAGAATATTCTGTAGTTAAATACAATGCCTCCATTCTTTCATAATTAAATAATGGATGGCCAAATACCCGTTCACACTTAATATTTATAAACCGGCAAAACCGCTCAAACTGGGCCGCGTCGGTCAGACTGCTGTATTTATCAATGGCATAATATTTTTCAAAAGAAAAATTAATAAAATCCCGGTGTTCTTCGGTAAAACGTTGTTTGTTGTCATCACTCATCCGCGCCGTGGCCACGCTGCGTGGATAATGATATCCACCATGCAGCCTTGCCTGATTGACGATGCTGGCTTTTTTAAACAGCTCTTTTTCCTTTTCAATTAATGCGACGCTACCTCCCATGCGAGCCAGGTACAGCGCAGCATAGCAGCCAAAAATACCACCACCGATAATCACGAAATCATATGTAAGGACTGGACGCAGATTTAAATGATTTAAAAGATTTGATGATTGTATTTATCAGCACGGGGCATTTGTAGACGACATATTAAATAACAGTTTAGATCTTTTAAATCCGTTTAATCTGCGTTCAGTCCTGTCTGAGACGCTAATTTCGCATAAAGATCAAAACCGTCATTTTCAATCAGTCGTTGATAAAAATGAAGATTACTTTTTAGCTGCTCCACATTGGACGCCCCGAGCAAAATGCTTTTAACTTCCGGATGATAAAAAGCATAGATCAATCCGACCTGAAAAAACTCCGATAGGAGAAAATTACTATTTGCGGAGTTATGATCGTCAATTATTTTTTTTATTTTTTTTAAAACAACAGGTGCTTCCTCAATATTTCCTCCTCTGGTTTTTAAAGTACTTTTTACTGAATATTTTCCCTTGTTTAATTTTAGTCCCCCGGCATTAATTCCATAGGTAATAAAACGGCGCTTACCGTGGAAAGGAGCATAGCGTTGATAGTCAGAATAAATCACATTGTGTTTTAACTGTATCGAAAAATCCATTTGGTATTGTTCATTTAAATCCGCATAGATTTTTGGAAATTTGATTCCGGAAAGTCCTACTTTCAGATTATTATTTTCAGCTATTGCCAATGCCTCCAAGGTATCATTTATTTCATCCTTATCACTACGGTTGTCCCAGTGCACCATCAGCGTGTGCAGGTTATTTTTAAATAAATGCCGATACTCGTCGAGCATCATCAAGATAAAAGATTTAGTGAGGATGTTTTCAGGGGTAAATAAATTATTGACCGAGCCGATTTTCATCATGACCTGCAAATCCTCAATCCCGTTTGCGCCAATCCACTCCAATAACATTTTTTCAGCCAATCGAAAATGTGCCGGCTTTTTGTCAATGGGATAATTGGTCGCTGCATCCACCTGTCGAAAACCGGCGGCGTACCATTCGTCCAACAAATTAAAGACTACATTTTTATCGACATTCCAACCCCACATGGCGGAACCGAGAATCAAGGCAGGTGAGTTTTCAGGTAGTTGGGTAGACATCAAGCTGGTTTTCTTTTTTTCAATTCGATCATGGACCGGATGTAGCGTTTGGCGAGGGGGATTATCTTCACCCGGCTGCTGCTTACATCGTCAGTCCATTTTACCGGCAGTTCATATATTTTTAGATTTTGCCATTCTGCGACCGTTAGCAGTTCTGTGGAAAAGAACCAGCCGTCGTTGTTGGCCCCCCCGGTCTGCAACTGGGCAAAGACAGATCGTTTCAACCACTTGAATCCGCACATGCCATCGGAAAACCGGACCCCCAAATAGGTTTTCAACAAAAAATTAAACCCTCTTGAGCTGATTTCCCTTTTCAAAGTACGGCCTACCACTTTCGATTTTGCGTGCAGGCGCGTGGCGTAAACGAGGTCATGGTTCTCTTTTACAATGGCTTCATATGCTTCCAAAAAATGGGGCAAGTCGGTTGCCAGGTCAAGGTCCATATATCCGACAATATCGGCCGATGATTGTCCCCAGGAATGTTTCAGCGCCAGTCCGACTCCTTTCCGGGGAACCGTCAATGGCACAACTTCCGGAAGTCTTTTCGCCAGGTTTTCTGCAATCTCTAAAGTCCGGTCCGTGGAACCATTATCAGCAATGACGATGCGCCACTGCCCCTGTCCGGGGAAGTGATTTTGCAAAAAAGCATGCAAGCTGAGCACTTGGCGCTCCAGGGTCGGCTCTTCGTTGAGCACAGGTATGGTGACGTCGAAAGTCATTTGTTTATGGACAACTGTAGTTTAAAGAGCCACAAATATATTCCTTCGGATGATTTTACTGGTTTCGATATAAGTTTGTTTAAATTATTCTCCATTTTTGCGCTGAACCACTTTGACCTTTGGGCATTATCCTTAACGAGGTCAGCATTACAGCTAAGACCTACGATCAATGGGCTAAGCCCAGTTCAACATTATCCATTCACCATTTACCATTAATAAACATGGCTTTCGATTTTAAAAGCATTAAATCTTTGTTTGTTGTAGAAGATCCCAATGCAAAGGGAACCAAAAAAGCAACCCCTGCCAAAGGTAAAAGCAAATCGCCTTCCGATCCCCAAAAGGCTATTGTCAAAGAATCCAAGGCTGGCAAGCCAGGGCAGGTGACATCCAAATTCACCGATATCCTTGTCAATGCACTGGAGAAAAACAACCTGCCGGGAGTCGACTACCTGGAATACCGGCAATCGCTCATCTCCCTGGAAAAGATGCCTATGGAGGAAAAAGTGCGCTACCAATCTGCCTTTGCGATGGCCCAGGCCATGGGGGCAACGCCACAAAAATTGGTCGATTCGGCCAGCCACTACATCGATGTGCTGAAAGGGGAAGAAGCCAAATTTGAACAGGCCTTAGCAAAGCAGGAATCCTCCAAGATCCAGGGTCGCAAGCAACAAATTGATCAATTGAACGCGGCTATTCAACAAAAAGCCGAACAGATAAAGAAACTGACCCAGGAAATGGAAAAACACCACGCCCAGATGGAACAACTCCAGAAGGGCATCCAGGAAGACACCGCAAGAATGGAGACGACCAAAAATAATTTCATCGCATCTTACAACAAATTGGTTGCTCAGATTTTGCAGGACGTGGAGCGGATGAAAAAATATTTGAAATGAGGCGAGGGGTGAGAGGGGCGAAGTGGTTTTTGCGAGGGTTGTGTTTATCGTTTTTGGAGTTGGGTTTGTCGGTTGGCCACAACTATTTGAAGTTGAAATGATTATCATTGTATGGCCTTTCCAAATCTCCCTTTCTATAGTATTGCTATGAACGCAAAAAAAATTATCAGCCTGTTGTACATCTTCCTGATTGTTGCAGGGCTGTATTACTTTTTACCGTTATTGATTGTTGGTACGCTGAGTACTGCCATTGGAGCTGCTATATTGCTAATTGTGGGTGCCTTGGTAATTTACGGATTAGTAAAGGCCATTAAGCAACTTTTAAAGTAAATTTGCGAATGCAGAGCAAAATAAAAAGTAAAAAGGCCAAAGTAAAAAGTAGCCAACTTGACCGACTGACCGTCTAATTTTTTCGCTCCTTACTTTTATCTTTTTACGTTTTCCTTTTTACCTGGATTTTTATGGCAAAAAATATTTCACGAAAAAAAACATTCTGGCAACGCCCTGAGGGCGTAGTGGGAGCCATTTTCTTGATTGCACTGATTATCGGCGGTGGATTCTTACTGGCTCAGATCATCCCTGCCATACCTGCCATCATTGAAACGACAGTCGGGCTCGTAGGGCTCATTGTTGCCTTAGCGGCGCTGGTCTATATTCTTGTAGACCCTAAAATGAGGAACCTGATTGGCCACGGGTACAAAAGCATCATGCGGTGGATAACCGGCCTTTTCGTGCAAATCGACCCCATTGGCATCTTAAAGAGTTACGTAGAAGACTTGCAGGATAACCTGCGCAGCATGAACAAACAGATAAATAAGCTGCGCGGACAGATGCACCAGCTCAGGGAAATCATCCACAAGAACAAAAAAGAAATTGAAAACAACCTCAAGCTGGCCAGCAAGGCCAAAGCCCAGGACAACCGGTCGATGGTCATTCTGAAATCACGGAAAGCGGGCCGTCTAAGAGATTCCAACCTGCGGTTGGACGAATTGTACAAAAAAATGGAAGTCCTCTACCGGGTGCTGAAGAGAATGTACGAGAACTCGGAGATCATGATGGAGGACATCAAAGATCAGGTAGAATTGAAAGAGCAGGAATACAAAGCCATCAAAGCCTCTACCTCCGCCATGCGCAACGCCCGCAATATCATCGAAGGTGACAAGGACCGAAAGGCCATGTTTGATGAAGCGCTCGAAGCCATAGCGGACGATGTGAGTCAGAAAGTTGGAGAAATGGAACGCTTCATGGAAGTCTCTTCCAATTTCATGGATTCCATTGACCTGAAGAATGGTGTCTTCGAAGAAGAAGGGCTGGAGATGCTGGAAAAATGGGAAAATGAAAGCATGTCCTTATTGCTCGGCCCCGAGAAAAAAACCATCCTCCAACAAGCAGAAGATGATAGCAATATCCTCGACCTGAACGAACCCATCAAACACCCCGAAAGGGCCGGTCATAAAAACCAATACGACAGCTTTTTCGATTAGAAGTTTTGAATTTTGAGTTATTGAGTTTTGAGTAAGTCCTCAATGACTCAATAACTCAAAACTCAATAACTCAAAACTTAAAACTAAACATGGCAACCAGACTAACACCATTTTCCAAACTTCTCCTTACTGTTATCATTGTGGCAGCCATCGTCCTGGGCGGGCGTTGGTTGATGGACAACACAGACATCGGCAAGACCATTAAAGACCAGGCAACAGACAATGGCAAGACCGAACGTCCAACGAGTAATGATCGCCCCCGCAACACAAGTAGTGGAGATGCCCCCGCAGATGTCATCAATATTGGTGTAGTTACCTGGGGTGGATATGCCGGTGGACAATATTTCAACGAAGGTTTCAAAGCAAATAAGAATTCCCGTTTTTACAAAAAGTACGGCTTTGGCGTTGATTTTAAAGTACTCGACGATTTCGCCGTAAGCCGGGATGCATTTGTTCGGGGAGACGTGGATCTCCTCTGGGCAACCATTGATGCCTTCCCGACCGAAGCCGGGGAACTGGCCCAGTATCAACCACAGGTCGTCTTTCAGGCTGACTGGTCGCGCGGCGGTGATGCCATCGTTGCCCGCCGGGGACTCAACAGTGTGGCCGACCTGAGGGGCAAAAAAATTGCGGTAGCTGAATTAACGCCCTCCCACTCTTTCCTGCTTTGGCTATTGGAAGCAGGAGGCATGACCCTGGATGACGTCGAAATAGCCGCACAAGCCAGCGCCATCGACGCGGCAGAAGCCTTTAAGGCCCAGCAAGTAGATGCAGCCGTGGTCTGGAGCCCCGATGATGAAGCCTGCTTGGCAGCTGTTGCGGGAAGCCGTATTTTAGAAAGCACCAAGCAAGCATCCAATATCATTGCCGATGTCTTTATCGCCAAGAAAGAATGGGTGGAAGCCAATCAGGATAAAGTCCGCCAGTTGTACGAAGGCTGGATGATCGGCGCTTCAGAGATCAATACCAACGACGGCAACAAGCGCAAAGCAGCCAAAATCCTGGCAGAAAACTTCGAAGGTGTGGACGAAGACTGGGCATACAAGGCCATCAACAATGTACACCTGACCACACATGGGGACAACCAAAATTTCTTTGGCATGAACAGTGGGTTTTCGGGCGTCACCGGAGACCGTTTGTACAGCCGTATGTCTCAGACTTATAAAAACCTGGGTTACATCGAGGGGCGGGTGCCTACCTGGAGAGAAATTGCCAATTCGACCGCTGTGCGAACCACAAACCTCACGGGCCCGGCACACGCAGCGGAAGCGACCAAAACATTTACGGAAGTGACCACCGATGAAGGAGCAGAAAAAGAAGCCATCGCCACCAAACAAGTTAGCATCAACTTCCGCACCGGTGAGTTTCTGTTGGATGAAAACGCCAAATACATTATCGACAGAGAATTTGTGGAAATAGCCCGTGCCTTCGCCAACAGCCGCATTCGTATCGAAGGAAACACCGACACCGATGGCAACCGCCAGAGCAATATTGCGCTTTCACTCAAAAGAGCGGAAGCTGTGCGCGACTACCTGGTGTCGGAATACAATATGCCCCCCAACCGTTTTATCGTAATCGGTAATGGCCCTGACAATCCGGTGGCCTCCAACAATACCTCGGATGGCAAGGCGAAAAACAGAAGAACGGATTTTCAATTAGTGCGGGATTAATTTGTTTGATCCTAATGAAACATGAGTCATCCCGAATTTTTGAATCTACTCAAATCAGCTGATTTTCAGGCTTAAGGCGTCGATTTCGATGGGTCCCGAAGCGAGTTCGGGACAGGCTGTCGAGCCCATCGAAATCGAAAGAGGGGT
>JBCBRY010000057.1:0-54326 GCA_039819485.1 Bacteroidota bacterium
TGCCGTAAATAACAGTATAAAAAAGATCGGTTTCTTCATTCTGATGTTAATGTTTTCTGTATTTTATGATTTCAAAATTAATTATTTTCCGAAAACTTCACTTAACAGCCATTTCAATATTGCGAGCAGTTTTCAAGGCAGTTCTAGTTCGGCATTTTTTACTGAACCATTGTTTATGATTTCCAATTGCCCTGGTTTTGCACCAAAAAACCGTTGAATAAAATTTGGCTTTTTTACGAGTTCGAAGCCGCCCCATGTACCTCCGCACAGTGCATCAATATTTGCTCCGTCCAGAATTAGCTTGCTGTTTTTTTCTAAAAAAAACTTTTTGCCTGTCGCAAGCCTGACTTCGCCTTTCAAGGTCAGTGTCTTTCCTTTTTTCACGGTAATATCTGACCGCACTATTCTAAAGTTCCACGACTCATTGTTTTCAATTGCTTTATTTTCAAATACTGAATTCGTCGCAAAAGGAGATTCCCAGATACTACGCCCGAATGTACCGGCAATTATTTTATTAAAACAATAATTCATTTCTAAATCAGCGACCATACAAACGGGAAGGCCATAATTATAACAGAGCCATTCAGCGTTCGGGTCAGAAGCATTAGGGTTGTAAAACACCCCTACATCTGTCCCTACATATACGGCATCATTTGTTCCTGCCTGAAATACGATATCATTGATGGGGAATGGAGGCAGCCCCTTGCTGACCGTCTGCCAGGAACCTCCCCCGTCGGCCGAATACAAAACCTTGTCCGGAGAATCAAAATTTCGAATGCTGACCCACACTCTTTCCGGATTGTCGGGGTCCATGGTTACCGCAGAAATTTCCCCACCAGTCCCATAAGGTTTGGAAGCTTTGCCCATGCCATCACTTATCCTTTCCCAAACCACACTATCGTCAGTTGCATTTGTGGTTTTGTAGACCAAATTGCCAACGGCATAAATGATATCAGGGTCTGTTGGGCACACAGCAATTGAGTGCAAACGGTATGGCAAATCCGTCGGGAGGTTAATGTCCCCCACCTGTTGCCATTCACTCTCTCCAAAAGGCAATTTATAAACATTCCTGGTCCCGAAATATATATTTCCGTCCTCACCTGCCTCCAATGGCAGATAATAAGAATCGCCCGTGTCCTCTATTCCTTTTTTTAATTTCTTTCGAAAATTTTGCCCTCCCGCTTCACATAGCCAGACCTCAGGAGGCACCAGATCCCATTTGGTCCCGTACACTAATTTCGGATTAAATTTGTCAACGGTGCAATCGGCACCGTCCCCGCCCAGTCTTGGTTTTATAAACCGGCCGGTACTGTCACCAACCAAAACACCATTGTCCTGTGTTCCGCCTAAGATAACTGAAAAATCCTCCGCTACGCCTATCCCATAAAACTGGGTGTTGTTCATCCCAATTCCGGAAATGTCTTCCCATTCCCATCTTTTTTTCCCTTCGGGCAAATGCCCCCGATAAAGGCCGCCGTCGTTTGCGGAAAAAACAATATCGTTTCCGTTTCCATCGGAGATGGCCAACAAACCGCGGTGGTCGAGGTGAGTACCTGAAGAAATAGTCCGGCTATTTTTCTTTGTGGAATCTAAAACAATCCGGTCAATGTACAATCCTCCGGCATAAAGCACATTTATATCATTGGGAGAAACCACAAAATCATTTCGCTCATAACTTGTTCTTATTCTTTTTTCAAAAACAATTTCCCAATTGTTTCCCGCATCCATTGACCGTAAAATATAGGCACCTTTTGTGGTAGAGCATGATATATAAACCAGTTCCAAATTTAATTTGGTCACCGCAATATCCATCCTTACAGTTGGATTTTTCACACCCAATTCCTGCATCTTAAATTCTATCCATGAGTCGCCCCCGTCCTTTGAAACAAAAAAATATTCATGGTCGGTGGATAAATAAATGGTTCTTGGATCATCCGGTTTAAAAAAAATATCACGAAAGGCGGCGCCCCACCCAGCAGGGCTTTTCAGATCATGTGTTTTTTTTAGAATAAAATTTTCACCGCCATCGACTGATTTATAATAATGCGGGCCACACAATGCGTGCACAATGTTTGAACTATCCGGATCAACAATAATATTATGACATACCTGTTCCCTTTTTCCAGGAGGTGTAAATTGCAGCCCGGTCCGTTCCCACGAGTCCCCTCCATTTGTAGATTTTAAAACGCCAATACCATACAACCGCCTCAATTCCAATGGATACCGCAGCCCTGCGCCAATATAAATTGTCTGATCATCATCGGGCACAAAGGCCATGTCCCTGACTCCTAATACGGGCAAGCGGGTGCTGTCCGTTATGTTTTCCCAAATGGGTTTTTCAGCGGTGGCATCAAGCGTACGAAACAAGCCCCCCGATGGCGTACAGGTATATAATATTTTAGGGGCAGGGCTATTTCCGTCTTGAAATTTAATCCGCATCTGAGCCCCGGTGCCCAATTGGCTCGACCGCGCACCAGGCCCTTTGGCCGGCAATTCGTTGGGGCCGATTATTTTCCAGTTGGATCCATTTGCCGGCTCATCACAAATAGGTTCAACCTGTGCAGTCAGTATATTCACAAAAAAGAAAAAATATATCCCCGGTATTAATCGATACATTTAATTAATTTAAATGATGAAGCTATTTCTGTTGACAAAACCAAAAATAAGCAAATAAATAAAAGTCGATTTTAGCAATTGTTTTTTCTCCTCCCTTTAAATTCAAACAAAAATTTTACCTTGTCGGATAATGAAAAAAGAAGACCTCCCACATCTAAATCCGCCTTATTCTGAAAAATACTCCTGGTATGTACTTTTTGTGCTGACCGGGGTTTATACTTTTAATTTTATTGATCGGAGGATATTGGCCATTTTACAGGAACCCATTAAAATGGAGCTGGGCCTTTCCGACACTCAACTAGGATTATTGACCGGATTTGCTTTTGCCATATTTTATGTTTCCCTTGGTATCCCTATTGCCCGTTGGGCCGATCGAAGCAACCGCAAAAATATCATTGCCCTTTGCATGTCCATCTGGAGTATCATGACGGCTATCTCCGGCCTGGTGGCAAATTATTTCCAATTAATCCTCGCCAGAATCGGCGTTGGTATTGGAGAGGCCGGAGGCAGCCCGCCGGCTCATTCCATCATTTCGGATTATTTCCCTCCCGAAAAAAGGGCAACGGCGTTGTCAATTTATTCTATTGGTATTTACATCGGCATTTTTTTGGGCTTTGTCGTTGGAGGTGTTGTTGCCAAACACTACGGCTGGCGGGTAGCATTTTTTGTATGTGGTATTCCGGGCGTCGTTTACGCCCTGTTGGTTTATTATACCGTAAAGGAACCCATTAAAGGGATCACTGACAAAACCAACACCCCAACCGAAGAACTAGCCTTTATCGAGGTCTTGAAATATCTTTTATCGAAAAAGACATTTGTTTTTCTTGCATTTGCCAGTGGCCTGCACACTTTTGCCTCCTATGGTATCGGCAATTTTATGCCCCCTTTTTTAATGCGCATTCATCACATGGAAATATCTGAAGTCGGTTTGTGGCTTGGTGTGACAACCGGCGTGGGTGGCGCACTCGGCACTGTACTTGGGGGATCGATGGCCGACCGCCTGCGAAAAAAAGACATGCGTTGGTATATCTGGATTTCTGCCCTGGCCGGCGCACTTAATTTTATTCCATCATATTTTGCGTTTTTCTCAGAAAATGTATCCGTTGTGATTATTGGTGCTTTGGGTTTCGCTTTTTTAACTGCCGTTTTTATTGGCCCCACCATTGCCGTTACCCATAGCTTGGTGAATGCCAAGATGCGGGCGTTCTCATCGGCTATTTTATTTTTTGTCATGAATTTAATTGGACTTGGAATGGGCCCTTTATGCATTGGACTTTTAAGTGATTATTTGTCAGTCTCATTAGGCGAAGAAAGCTTACGCTGGGCGTTCACCATTACTTTTTTCACAGGAGGTCTTTCGATATTATTATTTTATTTGGCATCTAAAAATTATTTAAAAGACCTATCAGAAAATTAAATTTTTATTTTGACAATGACCGAAAAATTTCAACTGTATAAAATGTGCCTGGCGAAAGTTGAAAAAAGTATTCAGGCTGCACAAGAAGCCCTGGATTCAGCCATCGCCGCAGGAAATGAAGAAACGAAAAGCAGCGTTGGAGATAAATATGAAACTGGCCGGGCAATGGCACAGATGGAACAGGATAAAAATCGGTCGATTTTATCAAAAGCTATTATCTTAAAAAATAAATTATTACAATTAAACCCTGAAAAAAAACATGATAAAATTGAGGAAGGTGCTTTGGTAATAACGGATATCGGCAACTATTACATATCGACGAGTATTGGAAAAATAGTTTTAAATAAAAAATTGTATTATGCTATTTCAGCAGAGGCCCCTTTAGCAAAATCATTGTGGGGAAAAACAAAAAGCAGCAGTGTCGTTTTCCAGAACAAAAAATATTCAATAATTGATATTTGCTAATTTTTAATTTCCAATACAAATCCACTTCCGTGAATATTTATTATTTTAATTTTATCATCTTTCGCCAAATATTTTCGCAAACGGGAAATAAAAACATCCATACTTTTCCGGGCGAGGAAATCTTGGCGCCCCCACATTTTGTCCAATACAAGCTGCCTCTTTACCAGGCTGTTTTTATGCTCACATAAATACCGAAGCAGATTGGATTCCATTTCTGTCAATTCCTTTTTTTCTTCTTCATATTGCAGAAAATGTTTTTCGCTATCGAATATATAATCACCAATTTGAAAGACTTCGAAAGCCTGTTGGGACATCCCATCTTCAAATTTTGCAGCCCTTTTTAATACTGCCTGAATCCGCACTACCAGTTCTTCCTCATTCACCGGCTTTTTGATATAGTCATCAGCACCGGCCTTGAACCCCCGCTCCACATCCTTGTGCATAGATTTCGCCGTCAAAAAAATAATGGGGTGGTTGGCCTTCCGGTTGCGAATCAGTTCAGCCACCGTATAGCCATCCAGCGCTGGCATCATGACATCTAAAATACTCAGGTCATAATCTTTTTGGTTGAACATCCGGAGTGCGGCCGCGCCGTCCTGTGCCCAGTCGATTTCAAACTCCTGAGAAATTAAATATTCTTTCAGTAAATAACCTAACGTCTCATCATCTTCGGCTAACAGGATTTTTGGTTGCTTCGTTTTCATATCAATCAATTGGTGTGGTTGACTTTAATATGGGCAGATTTAGGTCTATTCCGGCGAATAAACGACCTTTGTACCAGAATGCGAACTAATTGCCCCCGCTCGTGTTCCCTTATTCCATCAGCATGATTACTGCAAATCTAATCACTGATCTTTAATCAGCAGTCACTAAAATGCAACGACAAGTATCGGCATACCTGCCAACCGATTGGGGAAACTTTAACATTTATGCCTTTGCCAACAGCGATGACGACCCCACGCCGCATTTATTGCTCGCCCATGAAAACATGGATATAGCAAAGCCGGTGCTTTTGCGCATCCATTCTGAATGCATGACCGGGGATGTGTTCCACTCCCGACGCTGTGATTGTGGGGAACAACTGGCCAAAGCACTTGAACTGGCTGCCGACCAGGGCGGGGCCGTTATTTATTTGAGACAGGAAGGAAGGGGCATCGGCCTTATCAATAAGCTAAAAGCCTATAATTTACAGGACAAGGGCCTGAACACAGCAGACGCCAATACACACCTCGGCTTTGAGGTTGACTCCCGTCAATACGATTTGGCCGTCGAGATCATGAAAGACATTGGCATTCAACAAATCTACTTACTGACCAACAACCCGCAGAAAATAGAGGCCATCGAAAATTCAGAAATCGAAATTGTTGACCGCGTTCCACTCATCATTGAACCCAAGAAAGAAAACCACTCCTACTTAAAGACCAAGCGGGAGTTGATGGGACACTTGCTAAACATATAAGTCAGGAAACAAAAAAACTCCCGGACCGCAAGGCACCGAGAGTATAATTTCGAAAAAACAGCAGGATGATATGCCCTGAGCGGGCATAATAAAGCAGAGAAATCTTTATATCTAAAAAAGGATATTCACTTCATTCAGCCAGTCAACAATTATAAATCGCTGATCTTTCTTACCACTTTGTAAAGCCGCGTATGCATGCTGACCTCTTCCACGAACGGATCATGCTCCAAATGGTTGGCAGAAATCAATTTCAGATGGGTAATGCGGTTGCCGTGATAAATGCGCTGCACATGTTTGACCCATAAGGAGCCATTGTTTTTTACCGCATAAATATCGTTGTCGTCTACATTTTCAAGGCGGTCTACTTCCCGGCAGACCACTAAGTCGTTGTCGTTGATAACAGGTTCCATACTGTTACCATTGATTTGGAAGGCCACCAATCCATTGCCTTGCAACCCAGGCAAAGAAAACCAAGATGTCTCCTCGGTATCAAAACTATCCGTACCGACCGTACTGCCAGCGAATGCTTCAACGGTAGTGAACAGAATGTTTCCCCGGTTAAAATTGCCAGTCGTCTTTGTCGCTTTTGGCAGGTCGAAACCGAAAGGCGTACCCGTTCCGTCAAGCAAGTAATCTTCGTTGATACCAAATTCACGGCAAAACTTTCTGGCCTGCGAGTAACTGACGACCCTTTTGTCGTCTCCGTTCAGAAAAGCACGAATAATATGGCCATAACCTTTATTGCCCAATATCTTTTCGGCAACATCGCCGATGCCCTTTCCATTGCGGTCGTTCTTAATAATAGCGCCCCGGTCTTCGAGCAACTGGAAAACTTTAATAAACCGATTGTTTAGTTCGATGCGGTCTTCTCCAATCATGATGATATAATTTTATGTTGGGTTAAAACAAATTCAATGATTCGGAGACAAAACTAAAACAAATTATTTTAATTTCAAATTTTTGTTTAATTTTTTTGATTTTTAAAACAAAAAAAACTTTGCTGTCCTCTAACGGTGTTACCGCTGGCAGCGGTAACACCGTTAGCTTTCCTGCCATTCTTTTCTCAATAGGCTAAAAAGCACCAGGTCATGGTACTTTTCATTGATCAAAAGCCCTTCCCGCAGTACGCCTTCCCTGACAAAACCAAGCCGCAGGAGAATCGCCTGGCTCTTCAGATTTTTGGCTGCTACTTTTATTTCAATTCGATTCAATGATTTTGTTTTAAAAAGATGGTCGACAAACGCCCGGCAAGCCTTGGTCATTATTCCTCTGCCCTGCAGTTCTTCATGCAACCAGTAACCGGCCTCGCAACTTTTGTTGTCTTTGTTGAAGCTCACCACA
Source organism: Bacteroidota bacterium (assembly GCA_039819485.1). Taxonomy (GTDB): domain Bacteria; phylum Bacteroidota; class Bacteroidia; order Chitinophagales; family Saprospiraceae; genus UBA6168. The sequence goes on from JBCBRY010000057.1 coordinate 7,299, forward strand.
CTGACTGACCCAGCTAATTCCTCACCATGCATTATAAACGTGACCAAGTGAGAACCATTGGTATTCTGCCGCATACTCTCCTCTATGTAGGCCGATGTGTCTTCCACTTTTTTTGTCTGACCAACCCAAGGCAGCCATTCACCTAGATATTTGCGCTGGCCGTCCACTGCAGTAAAAATGGCAGGCACCAACTCTGGCCGGGCCAGGTGCAGGCTCAGCTCTTTATCTATTCTTATAAAGGGTCTTAATTTCATGAGGCCGAATTGCCAAATGGCCAAATGGTTAATTGATTTGATCCAAGCGGTGGGTACAAACCTTTTAACCGTTCAGCCATTCAGCCACTTAATTTTGTAAAAATTTCCAGGATGGTTAAACCGTTCTGTATTTTACCAGTCAATGTAACAAATGCAAAACTAAACATCGGAACGATTTGCCCGGCACATCAGCGCAAAACTGACCAAAAATTTGAAGACGTCACTCGACCAACATATTGATGAAAGAATTCTGACTTTGCTGTCGGGAAACGGCAATCGGGAGCGGGGCTTCCGCCTGCTCATGGAAACGTACCAAGAGCGGCTGTACTGGCAGATCAGGCGAATGGTACACAACCACGAAGACGCGAACGACGTTTTGCAGAATTGTTTTGTGAAAGTATACAGGAGCATCCATCAATTTGAAGGAAAGTCAAAACTGTACACGTGGCTCTACCGGATCGCGACCAACGAGGCCATTACATTTATCAACAAACAAAAACAAAAAATGACGGCCCCAATCGACAGCGAGGAAAACAACCTCTCGAACCAACTGAAGGCCGACCCCTACTTTGACGGCGATGAAATTCAGATTTTACTGAAAAACGCCATCGAAGGGTTGCCCGATAAACAAAAGCAGGTGTTCAACCTGCGTTATTTTGATGAAATGAGCTATGCCGACATGTCTGAACTGTTGGACACTTCGCAAGGGGCACTCAAAGCCTCTTTTCACCATGCCGTGAAAAAAATCGAACAGTACATGAAAAGCGCAGCCAACGGCTATTGAACCCTAATTTTTTAAATGATGAAAAATAAAGACGAAATACGGGACGAATTAAAGGACCTTTCCCCCTTTTTGTGGGAGCAAAAAGCGAAACCTGAAGGCTATGACGTCCCCAAGGATTTTTTCAAGTCCTTGCCCGACGAGGTGCTTTCAAAGTTAAACGAGCGGCCGCAAGTAGCAGCAGAAAAGAAAGAGGACTGGCTGGAGCAGATCATACAATCCATCCAATATCTTTTCCAGCCAAGGTACGCAATGGCTTATGCCTCGGTCGCCTTGTTGCTGGTCGCCGGTTTTTACTTCATAAATAATGTTGAAAACCCCGGAAACCAGCCAATGGCTGCCGCAGAACTGCTCACCGATATGCCCGACGACGTCCTGGACAACTACATCTCTGAATACATAGATGAATTTGATGAAACCATCCTCGCCGAGCAGGTCGCTGACAATATTGAACGCCCTTTAAATAATCTGGAAATCGAAAACAACGACGAATTGCTGGATGAACTAATGGACGAAATGGAAGTGGAGGACCTGGAAGATTTGCTCTAAAAACAACTAAAGAAAGAAATTAAAAGTTATTCGAAATTAAGCAATCGAAAATTGCTTTGTATTAAAAATCAAATGGCGGAGGACTTCCAATTTTTCAATTGCCTAATTTCGAAGCAAAGCTTATTTAAATCATGAAAAAAGTATTTTTAGGAATTGTACTGCTCTCATTGTTCAGTCTGGGTGCCAATGCCCAAAGAGACAACATGCGAGCTGAAATGAAAGAGAAGGTCGAAGCCTATAAAATCGCCTTTTTTACCGAAAAACTGGACCTCTCTCCCGACGAGTCAAAAACTTTTTGGCCACTGTTCAATGAATTGGAAAACAAACAAGAGGCCCTGCGGGAAAAGTATCATTTAAAGGGAAAAAAACTTGAACTCCTTTCCGATGCCGAGGTCAAGGACCACATCATGAGCCAGTTGGACATGGAACAGGAAGCTGTGCAGCTCCGCAAAGATTACACATTGAAATTCATGGACGTCCTGCCCGTACGAAAAGTAGCCATGCTGCAAAAGATAAACAGGGAATTCAAAAAGGAGCTGCTCAGGGAGATGCGGCAGCGACGCCAGAACCGACGTAGCGGCGGTAATTAGAAAATAGAATAGAGATTGGAAATTGAGAATTTATTTATTTTCAATTTCCAATCTCTATTTCACTGTGCAACTTCCTCCTTGTACAAACTTTCCACCACCGGCCTTAGCACCTCTGTCCATTTGGCGTAGCCGTCGCCGTTCATATGTAGTTGATCTTCAATAAACAGAGCTGGATCGGGCTGACCATTTTCTCCCAATAGCGTTTCGCTGATATCAATAAAATGCAGGTCAGGACGAGCATTGGCAAACTGCCTTACCATATTGTTCAGCGTTTCATACTTGCGCCAGTGGTCCCAACGGGCAGGAGAAGGCTTGGCGGAAATATAAGCCACGGGCACATCGGCTAAATTCTTTTCCGTCTCTCCAATAAATTTTTTGAAATCCTGAAATACCACGGCGGGCGGGCGCTCTTCCACGATGTCATTTTCACCGCAGTAAAACACGATCAGGCCAGGTTTGTATTTATGCACAATGCGATCAGCATAATGGTTTACCTCTGCAATGGTCGAGCCGCCAAAGCCCCGGTTGATGACCGGCATGGGAGCAAAGTCTTCCGCCAGCGTCGACCACATACGGATGCTTGAACTACCCGTAAACAGTATTATGCCCTCGTCGGGCATGGCTGCTGCATCCGCCTTTTCAAAAGCCTGGATTTCCTGCTCGAACCGATCATGGTGTTGTTCGGATTGTCCACGGGGAATCATGCTGCCGTGGTGGTTTTTGGATTTATCACTGCTGCATCCAAAGTTGCCGGCCAATAAAAGAACAAGAAAGATGGAAAGGTTGAGTTTAAACTTCATCTGCATTGATGTTTGTTTTTTGAAATAAACCTGATTAGCAAAATTAACCAAAATCCAGCGGTGTTAGCGCTCTCAAACGCTAACACCGCTTATTTTGGTAGATAGAACCCGTATTTCCATCCAAGCAAATGAAACAGCTAAAATAATCCGTTCCCGGCAATCGTTAAATTAAGAAGCCCGGCAATGCAAGCAAGTTGGATGCCGGGCTTCTGCGTTCATAGTTGTTGTTTCATGCAGAATTTCGCAAAAAGTAGTGTTTGGGCATGTACGTAGGAGTTGTATTTATTTGTTGGGAGGAATGATTTTTCAGAGCCAGCATTCGAATTGGTAATTCTTTAGAGGGCAATACAGGTTTTGTGCTTTTGACGGTGCCTTTTTGAAAAGTCACAATATTTTTTGAATTAGAGGTCAGAGGTCAGACCACTTCGTTGTCAGAGGTCAGATCGCTCCGCTTTCAGAAGTCAGAAGACGACATTCATTACTAATTTTAATCAGTCTCATCGTCTGACCTCTAACAGCAAAGCGGTCTCACCTCTGACAGCAAAGTGGTCTGACCTCTGACAGCAAAGCGATCTGACCTCTAATTCCATCAAAAAACAACAAATGAAATGCACCAACTTACACCAACGGGTTCAATCATTTACATTTGCCATATTTCAAAAAATAATCATAGAAAAACCAAGGATCAATTAGAACGGACCAACTGCTTTATGTTTCCCGGTCAACATTCGGGATTCCGTTTCATCCAATTTTCCATTCTATTTTTTCCTTCCAAACCATACACCACATCTTTATGGATAAGATCAAAATCCTTTGGGCAGACGACGAAATAGACCTCCTCAAACCCCAAATGCTCTTCCTGGAAAAAAAAGGCTACGACGTCACAACTGTCACCAATGGCCATGATGCCATCGAAGAATGCGAAACCGTCAACGACTTCGATGTCGTCTTTCTCGACGAGAGCATGCCCGGCCTCACCGGCCTGGAAACACTCGCTAAAATCAAAGAGCAAAAACCATCGCTTCCCGTCGTGATGATTACCAAAAACGAAGCGGAAGACATTATGGAAGAAGCCATTGGCTCGCAGATTTCCGACTACCTGATCAAACCGGTGAACCCCAACCAGATACTGCTGACGCTGAAAAGAATCATTGACAACAAACGACTTGTTCGGGAAAAAACGACATCCGACTACCAGCAGGAATTCCGCATGCTTTCCATGGAAATCAACAGCGGACCCGATTTCAACGGCTGGGTAGATGTGTATAAAAAACTCATCAATTGGGAAATCAAAATAGATGACTCCCAATCGACCGACATGGGCGATATTCTGTCCACACAGAAGTCAGAAGCCAATTCGGAGTTCAGCCGTTACGTGGTCAAGAATTATGAGAAGTGGGTCAATGAGGAAGTGGAAGCCCCCGTCATGTCACACAACCTGATGCGCCGCAAGGTACTCACAAAAATGGACAGCGAGCGCCCTACCATCATGCTCCTCCTCGACAACCTCCGGTTTGATCAGTGGAAAGCCATCCGGCCGATCATTGCGGAGCTGTTCCGGGTGGAGGAGGAAGACTTTTTTTACAGCATTTTGCCGACGGCCACCCAGTATAGCCGCAATGCAATCTTCGCCGGCATGATGCCCGCCGATATCGCCAAAACCTTTCCCAAGCTTTGGAAAAACGACACCGACGAGGGCGGAAAAAACAACCATGAAAAAGAGTTTTTGACGGAACAAATCCGCCGCGCAGTCCGCAAGCCGTTGAAATTTGACTACCGTAAAATCACCAACGTCGCCCACGCAAAGGACCTCAACGACAACATCCTCAACTACCTCAACAACGACCTTATGGTCATTGTCTACAATTTCATCGACATGCTGTCTCATGCCCGCACGGAGATGGAAGTACTGAAAGAACTGGCTGGCGACGAAAAGGCCTACCGCTCCCTGACCCGCTCATGGTTCCTGAACTCGCCACTCTGGTCGGCCCTGCAAAAGGCCGCCGAACGCGACGTGCAGCTCATCGTTACGACCGACCATGGTACCATCCGGGTAAAAACCCCCACCAAGGTCGTTGGTGATCGTGATACAACAACCAACCTCCGCTATAAGGTTGGCCGCAACCTCCAGTACAACAAAAAGGATGTTTTGGATTTCCGCGATCCCAAAGATGCAGGGCTGCCCCGACCGAACGTAAGCTCGACCTTCATCTTCGCCAAGGACGACTTGTTCTTCTTGTATCCGAACAACTATAATTACTACCTGAAATATTACATCGACACCTTCCAGCATGGCGGCATTTCTCTCGAAGAAATGATCTGCCCCGTGGTACGACTGTCTTCTAAATAATGAAGAATGAAAAATGAAAAATGAAGAATATATGCGATGTGATAATTCTTCATTTTTCACTCTTCATTTTTCACTCTTCACTTAAAATGCAACGCATCCCAACCCTCTTCACCGCTCCCAGTGACTTAGGCGGTCGGGGTGTCTTCACCGGCGAGCCGGTCGAGGCCGAGGCACTGATCGAAATCTGCCCGGCCATCGTACTGCCAGAAGCCGAACTGCCCACCATCCACGGCACCACCCTCCACGACTATTATTTCCTCTGGGGCGACGACCAAAAACAATGCGCCATCGCGCTCGGCTATGGCTCCCTTTACAACCACTCCTACCAGCCCAACGCCAAATACCTACTCGACTACGATCACCAGACGATTGATTTTTATGCCATTAAAAAAATAGAACCGGGGGAGGAAATTTTGGTGAATTATAACGGAGAGCCACATTTGCAGGAACGGGTGTGGTTCGATGAAGGAAGAAAAAGATGACCTTCTTGTAAAACGCAGTTGCAAGTTGCGCTTCGCTAAATTTGCAACAACAGGTAATATCATGAAGCCGTCTTACGGTTTAAATAACGCTTATTTCATCAAAAGATAATTGAACAAAGCCGTACTCGTATAGGCGGGAGGCCGACGGCGTAGTGTTTGAGCGGAGCGAGTTTACGCCGTCTTGGGTTTTTGGTACTTTTGGGCCAAGCCAAAAGTACAATACGATAGAAGGGTAACCCTAAAAAGGTGCTTTATCTTAAGGCTTCCCTTCTCACTTCCCTGCCGGGGGCTTTCTTTTTCTTAGCGGAAAAATGCCCGTCCCGAACTTGCTTTGGGAAAACAAAAACACATGTCAAAAAAAAATCGCTCCGCCCAAACTGTTTTTTTGACGGGCCACCTGCTTATTTTTCAAAATATGGAAAAAGAAAAAATAATTTCAAACAACAACATTTGGCACAATCCCATTGGCACCGAACTTTATAACAAAACAATATGTCACAACTATATTAAATCATGAAAAAATACTCTTTTTTAATAATCTTTTTTTTAGCAAATGCTTTTCTATTTGCTCAAGAAAACAACCGCCACACCCTCCACTCGCAAATCCTCACCGAACCCCGCCCTTACCTCGTCCACTTGCCAGCATCTTATGCAAACGACCTTTTTTATATCAATAAAAAATATCCCGTTTTAATTCTGTTGGATGGTGACCGACTGTTTCCATTGGTGACCGGCATGGTGCAACAAATGAGTTCGGGTGGCACGGAACAAATTCCCGAAATGATCATCGTCGGCGTTCCCAATACCGACCGCAACCGGGACATGCTGCCGAGATATACAACCGAAAATAATTTGAACGACAATGGCGGCGCACCCTTGTTTTTACAATTTTTAGAAAAAGAATTAATGCCGGAAATAGAAAAAAATTACCGGGCGAATAATTGCCGGATATTGGTAGGGCACTCGCATGCAGGGGTATTTGCCGCCAATTCATTTATTAATAAAAGTATTTTTAATGGCTATTTATCCATTGACCCCAATTTGCGTTTAGACGAAGAGATTATTTTAAATAAAAGCAAAGTCGCATTTAATGATTCAAAAAAATACGTTTCCAATATTTACATCGCACAGGCAAATAACCCATTTAATGAAAGGGCAGCATTAAATGGTGCCACCAAAAATTTTCAGGATTATTTAAAAGAAAAAAAACTGGAAGGATTGCGTTTTAAGTTTGAATATTTTCCAAACGAAGATCATTTTTCCATACCAACAATAGCGCTGTACAATGGTCTGCGGTTTATTTTCGATGGATATAAATTCCCGTTGAATGAAATTATGGATACAGACATTTTTTCAATAAACAATCATTACAATACATTAAAAAACCGATTTGGCGGCGAACTGTCACCACCCGGAAAATTATTAAACCAGGCTGGCCTTTTTCTATTGAGAAGTGAAGACCAAATAGAAAGGGCCATTAAAATATTAGAGCTAAACAGAACTTATTATCCCGCTTCGCCAATTCCATATAACAGCCTTGGCGATGCCTATCGAGCAAAGGAAGATAACGAAACTGCCATTGGCAATTATAAAAAGGCACTCGCATTACATCCGTCAAATGAACACGCAAGGGTCGCATTGGAAGAAATGAGAAACAACTGAACACTCAATAGGGTAGTGAACAACCGTTGCAGAACGGTGTTACGGTTTTCCATATTCAAAAAACAATGCACCACAGGAATATTAAATATTTGACCGAACAGGACGAGGTATTAAATAAAATTATTCAAACCATACCGCTACCGCCACAGGAAAGCACAAACAATGTTTTCCACGACTTATTGAGCTGTATCATTGAGCAGCAGATTCATTACCGGAGCACCAAAAAAACATTTCAAAAATTACTGGCCCAAACTGGTTTAGATGAATTAACAACGGCCAATTTTCCCATACTTGAAGAGAAAGGATTGAAAAACATAAAACTGTCCATGCGGAAATATGAAACGATCGGACGGATCGTTGAATTTTTCGAAAGCCATACTTTGGATTGGGGGGCGATGAAAGATGAAGACGTGGAGCAGGCACTGTCGAAAATAAAAGGAGTCGGCAACTGGTCCATCAAAATGATACTTCTATACACCCTCCAACGGCCGGATGTTTTTCCGGCGGATGATTATCATTTAAAGCAAATAATGATCAAGCTCTACAACATTGATACGGCCGCAAAAGTAAAAGCACAGCTAAAAGCAGTGGCCGGGAATTGGTCGCCCTGCAAATCCATTGGTGTCCGTTATTTGTTAGCTTGGAAAGAACACCAAAAAAACGCAGTGATATGAAACAATCAGGTTCGGCAGATTTAGCACTTATGGGCGGCTTCGTACCCGGCTGGCTGTTCGAACGGATGACCCGCCTTAGCCTTCCCGTTGTGGAAGCTATCTTGCAGGAATACGGAAGTACCGGCTTTCTGGGCAGGCTGTCCGACCCGTTTTGGTTCCAGAGTTTTGGCGCAGTCATCGGCATGGACTGGAACTCATCGGGCGTTACCACCATTGTCATGAGGGCCCTGAAAACCGCCCTCAATCCACATTCCAAAGAATTGGGACTGTACGTGTGCGGTGGCAAGGGAAAGCATTCTCTCCAAACACCCCACGAACTGCAGCGTATCGGCGACCAAACCGGGCTGGATGGCCTTCGGCTGGCGCGTTGCAGCAAGTTGAGCGCAAAAGTCGATAGCGCTGCCATACAGGATGGTTTTCAATTGTACCTGCATGGTTTTGTCGTCAGCAAAGAAGGCGAGTGGACGGTCATCCAGCAGGGGATGAAACCGGAAGACAAAAGCGCAAGGCGTTACCATTGGCACTCGGCCGGTGTCTCGTCTTTCGTAAAAGAGCCGCACAAGGCGATCTGTGGAGAACACCAGGGCAACATCTTGAACTTAGTCGATGCCAGGGCCACTCCTTCCCAGCAAAGCATTATGGAAATAACCCGGGAACAGCCCGTCAAAATCCTGAACGAAATCCCCAAAATGAAACTGCCCAAACACAAAGGTGTACGTTCCAAAGATGTCGACCTGAAAAGGCTGGGCAGCATCCTTTGGCTGGCACAGGAAAGTGAAACCACCGATTTCGAAGAATTACTTTTACTGAAAGGGCTGGGACCGCGCACCCTGCAATCACTGGCACTGGTCAGCGAGGTCATCCACGGCACACCGACCCGGTTCAGCGACCCCGCCCGGTTTTCTTTTGCGCACGGAAGCAAGGGCGGCAACCCGTTTCCGGTTCCGACCAAAGTGTATGACGAAACCATTGACACGCTGAAAACCGCCGTTCAACGGGCCAAAATCGGACAGACCGACAAGCGGAAAGCCATTGCCAAATTAAGTGAAATGGCGCAACGCGCGGAAAAGAATTTTATCCCTAATTCCAGTTTGGACAAACTACTGGAAAAAGAAAGGAAAGATGCCTGGAAATACGGCGGCCGAACAATGGATGGCTTCTCAAAACCGCCCAATCAACAGCTGAAACTTTTTGATGAATAGGTTCAGTTGCAGAGATGTCATTTTTTGAAAAAATGACATCTCTGCAACTGCCCGCAGCAACTCGTCAGGGGGAATTTTGGGGGAGGCCATTTCAGAAATCAAAGCATTCATCTACTTTCACGGTTCAATGAAAAAATACCTTCACATATTTCTCTGTATTGCATTTTTCGCCGCCTGCGAAAATGACATCAATGAAGTAAACCGCCTCTTTTCCGACGAAGAAACACAGGTCGAGACGGCACTGGGGGTGGAAATGTTGTACAGCGACTCCGCCATTCTGAACCTCCGGATCATCACTCCAAAAATGGTCCGGCACATCGCTGACAAAGAACCCTGGCAGGAATTTCCAGACGGCCTCGAGATTGAGTTTTTTGATAAAGACGGAGCTGAAGTGACCGGCCGAATGACCGCCAAGTATGCCGAACGCTATGACCACCAGTCAAAATTCATCGTACGGGACAGCGTGGTGTGGTATGGTACAAAAGGAGAAAAACTGGAAACAGAGGAGTTGATCTGGGAAGAAGAAAACGATAAAGTACATACCAACAAGTTCGTGATCGTCAGGCGTCCCGACGAAATCATCTATGGCCACGGTTTTGAGTCGAACAAGGATTTCACGAAGTGGCGCATCCGGGCCATTGAGGGGCGCATCAAATCAAATATGACGAATGATTTGAAAGACTGAAAATTGTACCTTTGAGCTGATTCCAACGTAACACCTACCTTGAACCCTTCGTGTTTTACCAGACCTACGCACCCCTCACAATATTGTCATGGCTACATTTATTTATTGTTTTTTCAGCCTCTTTTTTTTTGTTGAAATTAATTCAACGGGAGCCGTTTTCCCTTTGGAGCAAAAATCGAATTTAAATAACAGTACTTCACCGGACACCTTTTTTACTGACACCTTGCTCGCACAAAAAAAACTGGACGAATCCATTGCTCTCTTCAAAAAATCCGAATTCAACAAGGCTTTGCAGGTCAGCCGGGAAGCATTACAATTAATCGGCAATGATGAAGGCAAAATAAAAGGGGAAATATTCGCCAATTTTGGCCGGTGCCACCTCCGTCTGCAAAACAACGACCTGGCAATTAATTATTTTGAAAAAGCAGGAGCAGTGTACCAACAAATAGAACCGGTTCCTCATAAATCAATCGCTTACAATTTTTCCAATATTGGCATCTGTCATAAAAACCAGGAAAAATACGGCAAGGCAATCGAGTTTTACCAAAAAGCCATCGACTATGCTGCCAGTACCATCGGCGAAAACATTGAGGGGATTGGTAATGCCCACATGAACAAAGGGAATATCTTTCGCCGACTGGGGCAATACGAAAAAGCTATTTCCAGCTATGAAAAATCGATCGGAATTTTCAAAGAAGTCCTGCAACCTCCTCATGTGCGTTTCGGTATCGTTTACACAAATCTTGGATTGACTCATGAAAACATCAAAGATTTTGAAAAGGCCAATTATTTCAACCAAAAAGCTCTGCAGTCTTTTTTAGCTACCGTTGGCGACAAACATTATTATACCTATTCCCTGTATCACAATATGGGAATTATTTTTAAAGAAACCGGAGAATATGCAAAAGCCCTGGACTATGAGCGCAAGGCCCTGGCCATTGGGAGAGAAATGTTTAGCACCGATCCGGTTATTGGAGATATTTATACGATGATGGGTTCAGCTTACCGGGAAATGGGCGAGCTTGAACCGGCCCTCAATAATTATCAAAAAGGATTTGACTTCAAACGGAAACATTATCCCGACAATGAGCATAGCCTTACCCATTCCTACAACGGGCTGGGCCTTACGTATACCGATCTGGGGGAATTCGATAAGGCCATTTATTTTTTTGAAAAAGATATTGCGATTGAAAAAAATTTATTCGGTGACAATTACCCCGATCTCGCGTATACCTTGAATTCCCTGGCGTCTGTATATTTTAAGAAAAAAGAATTTAATACGGCCCTAAAATATTATCACAAAAGTTTTGACATCAGCAATTACAACTTTGGAGAAAACCATCCAAGGACTGCGTTCGTGTTGGTCAACATCGGCAACCTTTATTTAGAACAAAACAAATGGGAAGAAGCCCTGAACTATTTTGAAAGGGCAGAAAAATCGTTTGGCGTAGGTGAATCATTGGAAAAAGATTGGCCCGACCTCAGCTCGTATAGCTACCTGCCGAAAATATTTTATGGAAAAGGCAAAGCATTAGAAGCTATTTATGCAAACACCAATGATCTTGCCTTTTTGGAAAAAGCCATCAGCAACTGGAGCAAGGGAGTTGCTTATCTGGAGCATTTGCGGTGGTCACTGGAGACGGCTCGTTCAAAAAATATTCTGACCGAAAAAAGTTACCCGATCTATGAAGGGGCCATTCGATCCAACTTATTGGCTTATGAACAAACGAACAACAACAACTACCTGAACAATATTTTTACAGCATTCGAAAAAAGCAAAAATTTTTTAATGCTCCAAACCATATCGTCCCTGAAGGCCAAACAATTCAGCAGCATCCCTGACTCTCTTTTAGAAAAAGAAAAACAATTAAAAACAGAAATTGCCTGGTTAGAAACACAACACTTAAAAGAAAGAGAAGAAAAGAAAATAAATGAAAGCAAAATTGATTCCTTGAGCGAGTCTATTTTTTTCAAAAAAAAATTATTAGTCAACTTAATTCGTTCCTACGAAGAAGGGCACCCAAAATATTTTGAATTAAAATATGGCACTGATTATACGACCATAAAATCCCTGCAAAAAAAGCTCGCCCCAAATCAAACGCTGCTCGAATATTTTGTTGGAAAGAATGATATGTACATATTTGTCGTATCTCCGAAAGGCACAAAAGTCATAAAAACAAAAATAGACTTCCCCTTGGAGCGCTGGATCACGGAATTAAGAGAAAGCATCACGGATTATCCAACGGCCAATAACAAATCGGAAAAATTATACAACCAGGGATTTGGTATTTATCAGAAAACCGCCCACCAATTATTTCAAAAATTAATAGCGCCCATTGGAGAGCTGAGCGAATCGTTAATCATTGTGCCGGACGATGTACTCTGGAACATACCTTTTGAAGTTTTATTAAAACATGAAAATGGCGATAAATATAAATCATTGCCATTTCTCCTCCTGGATCACAACATTGCCTATGGTTTCTCCGCGACGCTTTGGCAGGAAATAAAACAATTAAAGTCCTCAAATAAAAAACTGCTTGCCATAGCTCCGTCTTTTAAACAGTCCGACTTTGAAAACACCAGAGATAAAGTATTCAAGGAATTAAAATTTAATAAAACAGAAGTAATTGAAATCGTCGACAAGATTGGGGGAACAAGCATGACCGATACATTCGCCACAAAAAACGCATTTATTAAAATTGGAAAGCAATATGCCCTGTTACATTTGGCCACACATGTATACCTTGATGAAAACAACAGCGAAAATTCCTACCTCGCATTTTCGCCTTCCGATTCTGCTGGCTGGAAATTATACGTCCGGGATTTATACAACCAATATTTTCCTTCAGAAATGGTGGTGCTGAGTGCTTGTAAATCAGGAGTTGGGAAAATACAAAAAGGGGAGGGGCTCATCAGTTTGTCGAGGGGGTTTGCTTATGCCGGCGCAAAAAGTTTGGTCACTTCTCTGTGGCAGGTAAATGACCGGGCAACTTCCAACATAATGACCAGTTTCTACGAAGGGCTTAAACTAAATAAAAACAAAGACACTGCTTTACGCCAGGCAAAAATCGAATATCTGAAAAACCAAAAAGAAGACCATTTGGCCAGTCCGTTTTACTGGGCGGCATTTGTTGCGCTTGGCAATATGGAAACGATTGGTTTTAACAGCAGCCATTATTTTTATTATTTATCCGGTGCTGTTTTTGTTTTGGCTTTGGCATTTTATTTTAAAAAGAAATTTTTCTAAAAAACGAATTTATATTTTTTTTCAAGGAAGTAGCGTCGCTGTAATAGGCATGCGATTTATCTGTTAAAATTTTTTCCAATTCTTGTCTGCATTTTTGTTCATCCCCTGTTTTTAAATAGCATAGTGCCAATTGCCATTCGGCATTCTCCGCATATCTTGTATCGTTACTATCCTGGACAATTTTAAAATGATCAATGGCATCAGCAATATCGCCACCACTAAAATGAAGGTGCCCAAGCATATATTTTGCATCAATGTACTGGGGGGAAGTACTTTCAACCGCCAACAATAGCATCGAGGCTTCGGAATATTTTCCCTGGTTAATGTAGGATGATGCATTTAACAGCACATTTTCACTGGTTATTTCATTGCTGCGCAATTCACTAAAATTAGGTGGAGAATAATATCTGTCCGCTAAATTATTATTGGAAAATTGATAGGTAGAATAAATAAAAAAAGAAGCCGCTAAAACTAAAAGAACAGAGGCCGCCACTGCCAACGGCCTGCGCCAAAAGGGAACAATGCGGGAACCAGGTTTTTCAAATGATTTGATGGTCTTACGTACATGTTCATATTGCATAAAATCAACTGCCTCGTCTGTTTGTTTAAACAATTCAAATTCTTTTTTCAGGGTATTATTTTCCGCTAATTCTTTTTCAAACGACGCCCTTTCTCCAGATGACATATCACCTTCAACATAAGCAATTATTTTATCAAAATTAGATGGATATTTCATTGATTTTCTTTGACCTGTTGAGTGAGAGAAGATTGACTTTTTATGAGTTCCATTATTTTTTTCTGGCACTGGTGCTTTTTTTTACGCATGCTGCCTTCATTTTTGTAGCCTAGTTTTCCAGCCATTTCTTTCATACTGTAACTCAATGCCCACAGGGACAATATTTCTTTGCATGGTGACCCTATTTTTTCTAAAATAACTTTCACCATTTTTGACCTTTCTTTATAGATCAATATTTTTTCTGGTGTTTCAATGTCGGATATTTCCGGGGTTGGTATTTCTTTTTTTATGGCATTCAACTTCACTTGCCGATTAAATTTATAAAACCAGAGCTTTTTACAAATCACCATTAAATAAGTCTGCAAACTGCTTTCGCCCCGGAAAACACCCTTCCGGATATTCATGACCAGATGGCTGATACCATCTTGGAAAACATCTTCTCCATCTTCATCGCTCCCGTTTTTAAGCCGCACAAATTGCAGGACTTTTTTGCGTATTTCCGACTGCTCGTACAGGTACCGCATGGCCGACTCCATGGTCTTGCCACCGGCTTGGATAGACTCGATTATTGACTGGTCTGAATAGGTCTTTTTCATCAATAGTTTCGGGAACGGAAAAAACGTTCCCGCAAATTAGGAATTTTTTCTCCTCCAACCGGTAACATTTTTTGGCCTCCCGCAACTATTGTCCAAATATTCAAAAAAGCACATATCAGGTTCTCCATGAAAAATTCAAGATTTACTTGCTGTTCTTTAGTCATCTTTTTTCTATCTACTTTAACGGGCTTTTGCCAGTACCCGGTTCAGGTGCAGGTGGTCACTCCACAGCCGGCTCCTTCCACCTTACCAGAACTTTTGGGCCGGACCGGAGAGGTCGTACTCATCCTTACCAATACCGATCCCTCATCGCCTATCGACGTCATGTTTGGTGCCACTATCACTGGTGACAATGGGTTCAGGGGAATCGTCGACCCTGTGCAAAAGAAACCTGCGTATCCCCTGACTCTAAACCCCGGCGAGCCAGTCATGCTGACGGGTGATGAAATTATTGACATTTTTGGCAACTACACCATTTTCGATATCAACTATGAAGGGTTTGAGTTGCAGGAACTGGTTGTCAACCCCGTTTTTCCGGAAGGCATTTATACCGTTTGTGTCGAGGTGTACAAATTTGGTGACAACGTTCCAATTTCAGCCCCTGCCCCCATGAACTGCTCGGCCCCTATCACCTTGCGGACACCCGACCCACCAATCATTACCTTTCCGCGGGAAAAAGAGGATGTGCCATACGGACCTTTTCACCCTATCCCCATCCGTTGGACCAATGTTACCCACCCTGGTTCCTTTTTCTTGTACAACCTGCGCCTCGCCGTCTGTCCAAACGGCATCAATCCATATGACGCCATCGAAAGCAGTAATTTCCTCGTGTATGAAGAGAAGGATATCCCTGCCAATTTACTGTTGTACGACCTGACCAAGCCTCCGCTCACCGACGATAGCTACGTAGTTCGGATACAGGCCTATGACCCGACCGGTCAGGTAAAAGTCAAAAACGAAGGCTGGAGCGACGTTGTGCCCTTTCAGATCAAGAAGGAAATCCCATCCCCCCCCAGGCTCCGTGAGCCTGACCCGATGGATGAATGGGAGGACAAAGATTCCTACAGGTTCTGGTGGACGACCATTACCGCCGGCAATGCCCCCATCAATTACCGGCTACAAGTGGCTGTATTTAAGCCGGAAGTCGCCAACAGTTACGAAGAAGCCTTCAACAACCCAGACCTGATCCTTTTGGATGAGACAGGCCTAGATGGAAACTCTTTTCAATACAATATCCCTCCTCAACATGACCTTGATCCTTATGTCACCTACCTGGCAAGGGTGCAAGCTTATGATAAAACAGGAACGGTGACGGTACAAAATGATGGCTGGAGCGAAATCCATGATTTTACGATCCTGCCTTCCAGCGGACAAGAGCCGAACAACTTTTCCTGTGGAGAGGGTTGCACCACTGCCCAGCCAACCGGATTGGCAACTGGTTCATTCAGCAATGGCCAAGAGGTAAGCATGGGCAACTTCACGATAAAACTAACCGATGTATCAGTCAATGGCAGCACCTACAATGGAGCAGCAGAAATATTGCCGGGCAACTTTTTTGATAGCCCAGTCTCCATCGACCTGGTCAATGCCAAGTTCAACAGCAACGGCAAGGCCATTGCCGGTATGGCACGCGCAGCCATGCCAGGCAACAGTGCTGTTCCCGCCAGCTGGACTACCACCAACGGCAGCATGAGTGCGCCTGCCAATGCAGGCACGGCACGAAACCACCTTGCCTCAAATGCCTATACCCTGGGGAGTGGCAGCAATTCCCCACAGCAACTGCCACTGCGCTTTGGAAATATTTACATTACCGCTCTGGAATTGACACCGACTACCGCCGAGGCCACTTTAGCTTCTATCAGCGAACTCCGCTACTTTTCCAATATCGATGGCTATCTCGTCTTTGGTAAAAAAGGAACCTGCATCTCTCCGGGTGGCCCGGCGGTGGGAGGATCGGAGGCACAATTACCCCTGCTGCAAAATGCCACTGTTGGCATGAACAGTAAAATGAATTTGTATTTCCAACGGAATGTCACTAGTGCCCCAAATGGTGGAACCGTCCTGCCGTTCGATTGCAACGGAGCATTGCCAATTGCCGCAGTAGGCTACGTACGGTTCAACGACCCTGCCTTATCGATAAAAGTCAATGCGAACTACCTTGCCAATCGCCGGGTTTACGGGCAGTTTGCAGCAGAAATTCACACCTGGCACAATTGGACTGCTGACTTAAATTTCTCCTTATCCGTCCCTTCTTCATTCGGAAGTGGCCAGGCCATCAACTTTAAGCTCAACGATTTAAAGGGGTTCAACTTTTCAGTGCCTACAGCAGTTCTGGACCATTCGACCAGTCAAAATGTCCCCGGGTTTGCGGTGGCTGCCAGTAGTGGTTCAGGTGGCTCCGGAGGTGCTTCATTACCGTTTGGAAACAACCTTTCACAAACCGGTGGCAGCTTTGGATCTCAGTCTGTTGCCAGCGTTTGGCAAGGCGTGGTTTTCCAGGATGCGACAGTCGCTTTGCCAGCTTATTTTGAGGGTGACTCGGGCGGTACCATCAACAGCGGGTTCCCCAATCTCTATTTCGACGGCACCGGCTTGGGAGGACAATTGGAAAAGAACTTCGCACCCGATCCGCAGGGCAAGGTCGGTCTTTGGGGAATCGACTTCGGCAACCTAAACATCCATATCTCAGAAAACATTCTCGAAGCAGCATCCTTTGCAGGAAAACTGGACATCCCCTTTTTCCAAGATCGCTTTTCTTACGAAGCCAGCTACTCCGCAGGCTATGAAGTACCTTCTTTCGAAATAGATATTGAAAATGAACACCGCATCGACATTTGGAATGCAGATGTACAACTGGATCAAAATGCCCAACTCTATGTCTTCCCGGCATTGGTCAACGACGAATTGCACATAAACACCAGTTTTAACGGGTCACTCACTTTCGACAATCGCATAGATGATGTCAAGGGGTTGTTGTTGAGGGACATCGGGTTCCACGGGATGGGCATTTTCAACCATCCGGTCAATCCATTTGGTGGTCAGGCCGACCCGATTTATATCGCCAGCTTTTCCATTCCTTACAGCTCACAAAAGATCGCCGGTTATTTCTCCAACATTAACAACATTCGCCTCCAAAAGCGATGGAACAATGAAATGGAACTGAAGTTCCATTACGATTTCAAATTGGACAATTTAGGCGTCGGCCTCAACACCAATACCAATTTTACCATAAGAGCTCAAAAGAACGGAGAAAGCTGGGAACGCACGAGCAGTAACATTTCCGCTATTTATTTCAATGAAGAAATACCCGGACTGGATGTCAAAGGCTATGTACATTATCAAAACAATCCGGGGGGGTACGGTTTCGGTGGCAACCTGAAGGCGGACGTTTTCCATGATTTTGTCGAATTAGATGTAGAAGGTGCATTTGGTACAAGTGGCAGCCGCAAATACTGGTCGCTGCTGGCCAGTGCGCAATGGGGGAGCCCATTGCCGATATTTCCAGGCGTCAACATGAAAGCATTTGGCGGTGGCGCCTATTACAATATGAACAAAGAGTCGTCGGGGAATAGTGGTTCCTTCGATGATGTTTCGTTCCGGCCACGAACTTCCGGCAGCCACACATTTGGCATTCTCGCCAATACCCTCCTCCAATCGATTGACCCTTCCGAATTCAACGGCCGTTTCCTCCTGGAAGTGGACTTACAGGATTGGAGCCTTGCCAATATCCGCCTGAGTGGCCACGCACATTTTTTTGATGAAATACGCCGCACCAATCATTGGCTAAGCACACCGGAGCCCGCCGGCAATGCACAGATCAAACTGAACGGGGACGTAAAGCTGAAATGGTCGGGGGCCAAATTTCTGAGCGCCAACCTCGGTTATGACATCAACCTGAAACCAAACGGCATCATTACAGGTAGCCACTCAAATGCCCTCGATCTCTATTTCAGTGCCAGCCGTTGGCATGTCAAACTGGGAGAACCAACCAACCCATTGCCACTCAACTTCCATCCGAATATGCGCGTAAACGGCAGGACCTATTCGCTCGGCAGTGTCAACACCCGGTCCTATTTCATGACAGGCAGCTTTGGCAACGCACAGGCCGGGCTGGAAATTGACTATTCCAAAACCTGGACCTGGAATTACGAACTGGGATTCGCCAACCTCTTCCGGGCTTCCATTGATTTCGATTTCGACATGGACGGGGCCGTAGGCTATGGCCTGACCAATTGCAGCAACCATGACCCTGATGATTTCTTTGCCATGCTTTCCGGAGCGATCAGCCTCAGTGGCTCCGTCGCTTACTATGACCGGTGCGATGGCTGGAACCCGGCAGACTGGTTTACTAGCTGTAACAGGTGGCGAGGACTGGGCGGCAGTTTTGGGCTGTCGGGCAGTCTCTATACTCCTGATCCCACGGGCCTCACTGGTACGCTGGAGATCGGATTTTCATTCGGTGGAGACAACTACGGAATTGACCTTCCTTTCCGGTTGGGCAGCCGATGCGAATAGTGGTTCACAAACGCCCTGACTCTTCAATTTTTTAAAAAAACAAAAATGAAAAATATAATCTGCTTACTGATTGGGTTATTTAGCCTCCCTGCTTTTTCCCAGAGCCAATTAAGGGTCCGGTCAAAGTACCTCCCCCAAGAGGGCATGCTCCTCCGGATCATCCCTGCCGATTTCCCCGTTTTTTATGAAGGCATGAAAAATGGGTACATCGTGGAACGCCAGGGCAGTTCCGGTACTTTTCAAAAACTAACCCCAGTGCCACTCCGCCCAGCAGTCCTGGCAATGCAGCCCAATCCCGATTATCAATTGACGGCAACGGAGATTTTGGTCTTGCAAATGTGGAACAGAAGAGACACCCTTGAAATGGCCATGGAAGATCCTGAAGGCATGGGAAAAGGCCTACAGTTCGGACTTGGTTTTTTTCAGACCAGCTCATTGCAGAGCCCCCAGGATGCCCGCCGCTCTGGATTGGTTTTTATTGACAAAACAGCCCGACAGGGAGAAAGCTACAGCTATCGAATCTACACTGCCGACAACACGAATATTAATGCTTCGACACAGATCACCGCACAAACACCAGTGCCGGCCGTACTCCCCAAACTTCAAGCGGAAGGCCAGGAGAACATGGCCAAGTTTGAATGGACACATGTCCCAGGCCAAGGGCGATTCGAAGGGTATTTCCTGGAAAAGTCAATGGACGGCCAATCTTTTGCTCCTGCCACCCGCGTACCTGTTTTTTACAATCCGTTTTTGTTGAAAAATGAAAAAACAGGGTTCAAACCCAACACCATCTATTATCGTGATTCTCTCGCCGAAAACAACCGTACTTACTTCTATCGCCTGGTTGGTGTGGACATTTTCGGCGACCGGACTACCAGTACTCAAATCTTTGAAGTGCAGGGCAGCGACCTGACGCCCCCCTCCCCTCCGACAGGTTTCAACGTTGAAAAAAACGACTCGGAAAGAACAGTCAAACTCACTTGGGAAAAAACAGTTCGGGAGCCTGACCTACGGGGCTTTAACATCTACCGATCGGCGACTCCAGACAGTGGTTTTATTAAAATAAACAACCGACCTCTTAGCCCTGCTACGTTGTTTTTTTCTGAAAAAACACCCCGGCCCGAAGAAGGTGTTTTTTACAAAGTAGCCTCGGCCGACCAATCAGGCAACGAAGCTTTTTCGGCGAGCGAGTATGTTTATTTCAAAGACAAATCCCCGCCGGCCACCCCACTTGGCCTGACGGCGGCCATCGACTCAAATGGCATCGTTTCCTTACAATGGCAAGCCAATCAGGAACCTGACCTGCTCGGTTATATACTGACCGCTGGTTTCTCAGAGGATGAAGAGTTTATGCCCGTTTCTCAAAAGGCGTTACGTAACAATTCCTTTACCGACACCCTGGCCTTAAACCTGCAAAACCAGTACTACTACTACCAGATCGCGGCCCTGGACAAAAATTTTAATTTATCACCCTATTCAGAAACGTTAACGGTTTCCCTGCCCGACACTATTGCCCCTTCGGCTCCGCTTTTGAAGAAGGTCGTATTCGAAAAGGGAGTCGTCCGTTTGAACTGGGTCAATGGCACTGAGAACGACCTGGCCGGGGCATTGATTTTCAGAAAAGAAAACCAGGAAGGATTATGGCAAGAAGTCGCTTCCCTAAAAGGTGCCGCCCAAAGTTGGGTGGATGAAAATACCGTCAAAGACACTTGCCTATTTTACCAGATCAGGGTTTTTGATGAAAAAGGAAACCGCTCCGCCGCTTCCAATGTCCGTTCCACTTCCACCAAAAGCAAAACGGCAGTCCCCGCCATCAGTGGGCTCCAATATTCCGCCGAGGGCACCAACAACCTAAAGCTCAGCTGGGAATACTCTACGGTCGATTTTGACCCCAACTATCTTGTTTTTAAATCAATAAGTGGAAAGGAGGCAATGCTGGTAGATGCCGTGACAGACCTCCAATTCACGGACACCGACGTGGAAAAAGGCACTTTGTACAGCTACTTCGTGGTAGCCCGGCACCCCAACGGGAAATTGTCCGAAATAGGGAAAGTACTGGAAGTAAACTTTTAAAACCAACGAACCAATGAAAAAGCTGACCTATCTGTTTCTAGCTTGTTTAGCCCCTGTTTTTTTAATGGCGCAAAATAACGCTCCCGTAGACATAAGCGGCGTCATTTCGTTAGGCGGATATATTTACCATGCCAGCGGAATTCCTGACCGGCAAGCACCTTATGGTTACAGCATCAATGCCCACTCAACCTTGCATTTGAAGGGCATTGACATTCCGTTCTCTGTTATCTTGAACGAACAGGGGCGCACCTTTCAGCAGCCCTTCAGCCGCTTTGGCCTTAGCCCGACGTGGAAATGGGGAAAATTGCACCTGGGGCACCGAAACTTAAACTTTTCCCCTTTTATACTGGCTGGCCAAACCATGTTCATGGCGGGCGTGGAACTAACCCCCGGCAAGTGGCGGATAGCAGCACTCAGGGGCCGCATGAATGACGCCGTCGGTTCTGACAACCCCAATTTTCTCACGCCCCGTTTTCAACGGAACAGCCTCGTGCTCAAACTAGGCGGCGGAACAGATAAGACCCATTTCGATTTTATATTCTTAAAAGGCAAAGACGACCTGAACTCACTTCCCAACGAACCTGACTCCGTTCGCGACAATACCTTGGCCCAGGAAAATTCTGTCTTTGGCATTCAATGGCGGCAGCCCATGTTTAAGAGCAAACTTTTGTTCAAGCTCGATGCCGCCGCCAGTACTTTCATCAATGACATCCGATACAGCCGTATTGATTTTTCGGAGGAATTGCCGTCAGTCCACCGCATCCGGTTCATCATTCGCCCCAATCCCGCCACCCACATTACTTACGCAGGGGAATCGAGTCTCAAGTGGCAGCACAAGAATTTTAGCCTTTCCTCCGTTTACCGGAGAGTCGCCCCCGAATACAGGAGTATGGGAGTCAATTACCTGCTTACCGATGTGGAAGCACTGACCTTGCGGCCTTCTCTTGTGATGGCAAAAGGAAAAGCAGTGATCGGGGCAAGCATTGGCAGGGAAAGAAACAACCTGGACAACCGCAGGGTGGAAAACACCGAACGAACCATTGGTTCGCTTGACCTGAATTTTAACCCCTCTTCCGCGTTTGGGGTGGCTGGCCAATATTCCAATTATACGGTGCAGCAACAGGTATTTAAGGACAACCTTTCAAATGACAGCATCCTGATCAACCAGATAAACCATAATGTGATGGTGTCGCCACGTTTTACGATCTTCAAACCTTCCTCTACCCAAACCTTTCTTCTGACCCTCAACTACCAGGTGCTTGACGACAAAAACCAAAGCACCGGACAGTTTAATGACAACAACCTCGTCAATGCGTTCTTAAATTATGTGATCAACGAGCCGGCCGCAGGGGTTAACTACCGCGTCGGTTTTAACTATTTCAAGTTCGAATCCAATCTATTCTTGAACATCCGTTGGGGAGGTGCGGCCGGCATCAGGAAACGTTTTGGAGAAACTGGTTTTTCACTAAGTGGCCACGCAGCCATCAGCCTGATCAAACAGGAAACACTGGGAGAAGCCTCTAACGGCATGAACTACTCTTTTAACGGCACGGCAGAGTACAGTTTTTCAAAAAAGAATTCCATTTCCTTTCAGCTATTCTATTTGAGAAACGACATCGGCGATAAAAATTTTTCCGAAACCCGGGGGCAGCTTCGGTACAATTACCGGTTTTAAACCAATTGCCTAAATGCCTGCCGGGGGCCAACCAATGAGGGAAACCTCCGGCAGATATCAACAGAGCTTTGCCAGCCTTCATTGTTGTAAAAAATGGAGGTTGGCTTTTTCTATTCTATAGACTACCTTTAAACGATGAGCGCAAAACCCGACATCCGATCCAGAGACGATATCCTCCAAATCGTTAAAGCCTTTTACAACAGGTTGCTGACCGATCCGGTCATGTCACCCATCTTCCTGGAAGTGGCAAAGATCGACCTGGAAGAACACCTCCCGGTCCTTGTCGACTTCTGGGACTCTATCCTGTTTTTCACTGCCACCTACAAAGGCAACGCCATGGAGCCCCACCTCCGCCTGCACGAGGAAAACCCGTTGAAAAAAGAGCACTTCCGGCGATGGCTCGCCTTTTTCAATTTATCGGTCGACGAAGGTTTCGCAGGAAAAAAGGCCACGTTGATGAAAGATCGGGCCAAATCGATCGCTCTGTTGATGGAAGTGAAGGTGAATAATATGAAGACCCACTTGTAATTTCTCCCACCATCCCACCAATATTTCTCACCTTTATGCTCAAAATCAAATAGGTCATTTTTTGCAAAAATGACCTATTTAAACCGCAATTCCGATGTCCACCATCCAGCACTACAATGAGACTTTCCTGCAAGAATTGGAACGCCTCAACCCGGCACAGCGGGAAGCCGTCGAGCAGATCGATGGGCCGGTGCTGGTCATTGCCGGGCCAGGGACGGGCAAAACACACATTTTAGCCAGCCGCATCGGACGGATTTTACAAGAGACGGATACCCAGCCGCATAATATTCTCTGCCTCACTTTCACCGATGCGGGGGTACAGGCCATGCGCAAGCGGCTGCTCCAGCTCATCGGGCCGGAGGCCCACCGGGTACATGTATTCACGTTCCATTCTTTCTGCAACAGCATTATCCAAAGCAACCTCGAACGCTTCGGCCGCCGCAACCTCGAACCGCTGAGCGACCTCGAACGGGTGGACCTCATCCGGCACATCATCGACGAGCTGCCACACCGGCACATTCTAAAACAGGTACGGGGCGATGCCTTTTTTTACGAAGGCCACCTGAACAGCTTGTTCCAGACAATGAAAAAAGAAAACTGGACAGCCGAATTTATCATTAAAAAAATAGATGACTATATCGGTGACCTGCCTAACCGGGATGCGTTTATCTACAAAAGAAAACAAGGCGAGTTCAAAAAAGGGGATTTAAAGAAAGCAAAAATTATCGAGGAGCAGCACCGCATGGAAAAACTGCGGCAGGCGGTAAAATTATTTCCCCGATATAAAGAACTGATGCATGAAATGCGCCGCTATGATTACGCAGATATGATTTTATGGGTAATCGATGCATTTCAAAAACACCCCGCCCTGCTCCGCCACTATCAGGAACAGTATCTATATTTTCTGGTCGATGAATACCAGGACACCAATGGCGCCCAAAATGAAATATTAGACAGACTGGTGGAATACTGGGACAATCCCAATGTTTTTATCGTTGGTGACGACGACCAGTCAATTTATGAATTTCAGGGCGCGCGCTTAAAAAACATTACGGAGTTTTATGCGAAATACCGACCCGATTTAAAATTGGTGATATTGGAAGAGAATTACCGCTCATCGCAAAATATACTGGACACTTCCCGATCAGTAATTTCCCAAAATAAAATACGTGTCATCAATACAGTACAGAACCTGGGCCTGGAAAAAGTATTAAGTGCAAAAAACAGTTCCGTCGCCAAAAGCAAGATCTTGCCGGAAGTCGTCGAATACCCTGATCGATTGCACGAGGAGGTGGATTTAATTGCACATCTGGAAAAATTAATTGCCGAAAAATATCCAATGGAAGAAGTGGCCATTATTTTTTCCAAACACCGGCAATCAGAACGGCTGGTGGAATTATTGGACAAAAAAAAGATTCCTTACCTCACCCGCAGGTCGATCAATATGCTGGATTTACCAATGATCCAAAACCTGCGGTCATTATTGGAATATTTCAATACAGAATTTTACAAGCCCTACAGTGGCGAACATTTATTGTTTCGGATTATGCATTTTAATTTCTTCGAAATATTTCCGCATGATCTCGCTAAATTTTCCACAACGCTTGCCAGGCAGCACAACAAAAAAGACCCTCCTTATTGGCGTGATAAAATAAAAGACAAGCGTTTTTTAAATAAATGCCAATTAAAGAACACTGCTGCCTTTTTAAATTTTTCTGATTTTATTGAAATGATGATTGGGGCAGTGGCCAATTATTCGGTGCCAGCATTTGTCGAAAAAACAATTAACAGAAGCGGGTTAATTAATTTCGTATTAAATCCGTCCACTCCCGAAGCAAATTCGGGACAGGCAGCCCACCATCAACCGACACCCGATATAGAAGTACTGTTCACCTTTCTGAATTTCATTAAAAAAGAAGCCGCCCGTAATCCACGCCTGACGATAAACAGATTATTGGATTTATTCAAAAGCATGGACGCCAACCGGATTCAATTGTCAGTGAGCAGTAACCGGTCGGCTGGTACCAATGGACAATCAGCCGTAAATTTATTGACAGCGCACTCGTCAAAAGGACTGGAATTTCAAAAAGTATTTTTACTCGACTGTGTGAAAGATAACTGGGAGCCCAACAAAAGGGGCAGCAATTTCCAGTTCCCTTTTCCCGACACCCTGACACTGAGCGGGGAGGAAGATGCAGAAGAAGCACGACGGCGCCTATTTTATGTAGCCATGACGCGGGCCAAAGAGACACTGCACATTTCATACGCCGCCAAAAACGAGAAAGAAAAAGAAATGCAGCGGGCAATCTTTTTAGATGAAATATTATTCCCGAAAAACAAAGCAGCAAAACCAGTCATTGAATTAAATTATCGTTCTGCCGATCCCGAAAAACTATTTACAGCCCAAAAATTCCTATTGCTGGAAAGCCAACCTGCGATACAGCCATTTGACAAAAATATAATTCAGGAAATATTGGAAAATTTCACATTGAGTGTTTCTTCCATGAATAAATTCCTGCGCTGCCCGTTGAGCTTTTATTATGAAAATATTTTACACGTACCGGTACTGGTCAGTGAGGCTGCTTATTTTGGCATTGCTTTCCATGATGCACTGTGCATCGGGTTCGAAAAAATGCTGACTTCCAAACCAAAGGCTTTTCCGACCGAACGGGGGTTTGTCAGGTCATTTAAAACTGAGCTTAAAAAACACCAGGGCTTCTTCGGCAAAAAAGAATACGAGCGCCGGATGGACCTCGGCAGCCAATATTTGGAAGAATATGTCCGTTCCAACTTTAAAACCTGGACCAAAAATGTATGGGTCGAAAAAGAATTTAAAAACGTGGAAGTGGACGGTGTGCCCATTACAGGCGTTATTGACAGGATCGACTTTTTGGACAAACAAACCGTACATATTGTTGATTATAAAACGGGCAGCCACAGAAAAGAAAAATTAAATCCGCCAACCGAAAAAAAACCACACGGGGGCAATTATTGGCGGCAGCTTATTTTTTATAAAATATTGTTTGAAAATTGGCGCAACAACCCGCGGCGGGCCGTCAGTGCAGAAATTTCTTACTTGGAACCCGACCTGAAGAAAAGCGATTTCCCCAGGCATAAAATGGCGTTTGACCAGAAAGAAGTAAACTTTGTAAAATCTTTAATTAAAGAAACGTACGAAAAAATAATGCAGCAGGAATTTTACAAGGGTTGTGGCGAAGAAAAATGCCAGTGGTGCCGGTTCTTAAAAAACCAGGAGCGAGTAGACAGTTTTTCTGAAAAAGAAATCGAAGAATTGGACGATTAAATAAGACCTCTGTTTCAGCTCTGTTTTGTTCTCTGTCTTAACTCTGCGCAACAAAAATAACACAGAGATTAAACGGAGAATAAAACAGAGCTGAAACAGAGAAAAACAAATAAGGTATGAAAAATTTATTTCTCTTTCTATTAGTTTTATTTTTCACTGTTGGCATTGTGTTCCCTTCCTGCCAAAACGATGACGACGGAATTAATTGCAAATGCCCTCCAATTACGGGCGAATTTTTTCGTATCAATGATTTAGACATCATTAACCGAAATTTAAATGGCAATGAAATCGCCACCAATGAAATTGTTTCGCTGGACGATTATATTATTGGCATTCAAATCGACCCTGAATTTTATGCCCTGCAGAAAAGGAAAATAAATACGGGCTTTTCCCTCATGAATTCCGCTCTGGCCTGTTCATGCATATTTGACGGAATGAGTGGTGCCAAAGAAAGAATTGAAGAGATGACCATCGTTACAAAAAATGATTTCTCTGATAATCTGTTGGCCAATGACACAATTAGCAGCCTGTTCGAGATTCGCGACGATTATTACGGGGGGCAATTTAGCATCGATTCGTTTATTGACCGGGAGCAAAACTTGTTATATTTCGACGGACTTTACTTACTACTAAAAAACAAACCGACAACAGACACAGCTTTTCAAATTGAATTAAAAATAAAGCTGGACAACGGCGAAGAATTTATTGTTGAAAACGAACCTGTGATTATAGAATAACCAACAGAAAAACCCTCTTTTATCCTTCATTTGACAGACACCTACAAACATAAAGGCCTGCGGCAAAAATTAATCGAAAAAATTCGCCGCAAGGGAATCATCGATGAAAATGTTCTCGATGCCATGGAAAAAGTGCCCCGCCATTTTTTTCTGGACAGTGCATTTGCCCACCTGGCATATAAAGACCAACCCGTCGGTATTGGTAGAGGACAGACCATTTCGCAGCCATATACTGTTGCATTTCAATCACAATTATTGGAAGTGGGAAAAAGGATGCGAGTACTCGAAATCGGTACCGGATCAGGTTATCAGGCTGCCATTTTAGGGATGTTGGGCGCACGGGTTTTTACAGTGGAACGTCACGAAGAATTATATTTAAAATCAAAAGAATTATTGGAGTCCAAAATATTCGGGAACATTCGCTGCTATTTCCGAGATGGCACCAAAGGTTTAAAAGAGTTTGCTCCGTATGACCGGATCATTGTCACGGCTGGCGCCATCGGCATTCCCGATGCATTATTAAATCAATTAAAAATTGGAGGGATGTTGGTCATTCCGGTCGGTGACGAAACCCAAGTCATGTACCGAGTCATTAAAAAATCAGCAACTGAATTTAAAAAAGAAGAGTGGGGCGGATTTCGATTTGTGCCACTCCTGGAAGGAAAAGAGAAAAAATAATTGTCAATTGTTAATTGCTCCAAAACAATCAACAATTAACTACCAACAACTAACAATGAGACTAATTTTATTCACACTCTTCTATTTTATAAATATCCATTTATTTTCCCAAAACAATTATTTCCAACAGGAAGTGAATTACAAAATAAATGTGACGCTGGACGACAAGGCTCATACCGTTTCGGGAAAAATAGAAATAGATTATACCAATAATTCACCCAACGGACTGGACAGTATTTATTTCCATTTTTGGGGCAATGCATTTAAAAACAATAACTCCGCTTTTGCGAGGCAGCAATTGCGTACTAAAAATACCAGGTTTCACTTTTCATCGGACAATGAAAAAGGGGAATATTCAGGTTTAAATTTTTTGGTGAACGGTGAAGAAGCACAATTAATTTTTGATAAAAAAAACCCGGACATTGCCGTTTTGCGTTTACCTAAGCAATTAAACGCTGGAGAAACCATCAACATTCAATCTCCATTTAAATTAAAAATACCTGCCTCTTTTTCCCGCCTCGGGCACGTGGGCACTTCCTATCAAATGACCCAATGGTTCCCCAAACCCGCCGTGTACGACCACAAGGGCTGGCACCCAATGCCTTACCTCAACATGGGAGAATTTTATTCTGAATTTGGGAATTTTGAAGTGACGATAACTTTACCGGAAAATTATGTCGTCGGCGCATCGGGGGAATTGCAAACTGAAAGTGAAAAAGCGTTTTTAAAAAATAAAGTTGCCGCGACAGAAGCACTCATAAAAAAAGGGAAGTTTCCAGATGATGATGAATTCCCGGCTTCGAGCGAGAAGATGAAAACCATTAAATACATCGCCGAAAATGTCCATGATTTTGCGTGGTTTGCCGACAAGCGTTTTCATGTTTTAAAAGATGAGGCAACATTAAAATCCGGAAAAAAAATAGACGCATGGGCCATGTTCATCAACGAAGAAGCCGACCTGTGGGAAAAAGGCGCAGCATACGTCGCACGTTCCGTAGAATTTTATTCTGAAATGGTAGGCGAATATCCCTGGCCACAAGCAACCGCCGTACACAGTGCACTGAGCGCAGGTGGAGGCATGGAATACCCGATGATCACGGTGATCGGCAATTCCGGAAATGCCAGGGCGTTGGATGATGTCATTACGCACGAAGTTGGGCACAACTGGTTTTACGGTATTTTGGCGTTCAACGAAAGAGATCACCCCTGGATGGACGAGGGCATGAACAGTTATTACGAATATCGCTATATGCGCAAATATTACGGTGCCCGTGCCGACCTGGAAATTCCCGGTTTTTTACTAAACCACTCCCCCGAAGACGTATACGAAATCGGCTATTTGTACCAGGCTCGCCGCAACATGGACCAAGCACCAGAAACACATTCCGATGAATTCAATATGCTCAATTACGGACTCGGGGCATACGTAAAACCAGGAACCGTTTTAAGCCATTTAGAGCATTACCTGGGCACAGAGGAAATGGATCGTATGATGCGTATTTTTTACGACACCTGGAAATTCAAACACCCTTATCCCGAAGATTTCAGAAAATTATTTGAAAAAGAAAGTGGTAAAAATTTAGATTGGTTTTTTGACGGATATATTAATTCAAATAAAAAACTGGATTATGCGATAAGCGATATATCTGCCGGCACAAATGGTTATTCTATTTCTTTAATAAATAAAGGCGAAATCGTTGCCCCGTTTCCTGTGTCTGGAATTAAAGATGGAAAGACCGTACAAACAAAATGGTACGACGGTTTTTCCAACACGACGGAAATAAAATTCCCGCAGGGTGATTATGATAAAATTATTTTGGATGCCGAAAATGTAACGCTCGAAGTCGACCGGAAAAACAATATCATCAAAACTTCAGGCCCATTGAAAAAAATGGAACCCGTCAAAATTCGCGTATTAGGAGCGGCCGAAAACAGCAGGGAAAATTCGATTAATTTATGGCCAATGATAGGCTACAATAAATACGATGGATTGATGCTGGGACTTGGATTTCACAATGGGTTAATTCCTGCAAAAAACTGGGAATGGCAGTGGATGCCGTTATACGGCTTTAACTCTTCCGACCTGGTCGGGCTGGCCAATATTAATTATAATATTTTTCCAAAATCAGAAAAAATAAAAAAAATACGATTCGGCATTTCCGCCAAGTCATTTAATTATGACGAACCAGATTCGCTGAGGCTGGAAGACGGTGGTTTTACTTCTACCCATATAAAATTTCAGCGGCTCGTACCATCCATAAGCATTGAATTACAACGGTCTCCGACCAGTCATTTTTATCAGACGATCCAGTTTCGGAGCATTTTAGGAAATGAAGAACGGGCAGACCTGGTCGACACCACCGGAATTTATACCGGTAATTCTTTTTACGGAAATACCATCAACGAACTGAGCTATGAAATTGGCAACAAGAGGGCATTAAACCCATTTAGTTTAAAACTGACATTTGAGCATTCGAGCTTTGAAGATGTCTTTTCTCCTGATGAGACCAAGCATTATGTGCGTGCCAATATGGAATGGAAAAGTGCTTATGAATATGATCGCGGCAAGCATTTCAACATGCGGATTTATGCCGGAGGTTTTTTAAAAAATGATAACCGAAAACGAGGGTTTATATCACCTGGCTTTTACAGCGTAACGGGCATGGGCATCAATGATTACCGTTGGGACGAGATGTATCTAGGGCGCCGGGAAACGAGTGGTTTTTTCAGTCGTCAAATCACTGAGCGGGAAGGTGGCCTAAAAGTCCCTATAGGCGAACCTGATTCACCTGACGGCGAAATCAGAGAAGTGGCCGTTACGAATAGTTTTATTTTTGCCATCAATTTAAAATCAGACCTGCCACAGAATTTACCCGGCAATTTGCCGCTCCGGCCTTATTTTGATTTGGTGTTTAATGACGACCAGATGCCATTCAACTCAGATTTAGATTTTGGCGATAAAATATGGTGGCAGGGAGGTATTGTCCTGGATATTTTAGATGGAGGCGTTTCCGTGAACTTTCCTATTACCAGTTCATCCAACATCAAGGACATTTATAAATTCAATGGACAGGATAATTTTTTCGAACGGATTACCTTTATGGTCAACCTACATAAATGGAACCCCTGGAAGATAGTAGATGAAATTGAGTTTTAAAATATTTTAGTTCGCTGGTGAAAAAATGGACATGAATGAACAACTGCTTTCAGTCCTTTATTTAAAACAAATATGGTTATATCCTGAGCAGCGTCCATTTGCAGTTTTCGATTTTACCATAAGCGAAGATTTAACGAATTACTTTATTGCCGTAGCAATAGATAAAAATGGAGAAATAATTTCCGTAGATATAGAAAGTTGATTTCAGGTTTGTCTCATATTAAAAAAAAGAAACCGGTGGAATATCCATCATTGTTTTCAATCCTGGTGCCGCCCTTAATATTTGCGGAATTGTATTTAAAGTAATTGCGCAAGTTGCCACATCGCCATTTACGCCACCGTTTATTTTTGAGTGAATATTTGGTGTGCCGGATATTATGACTTCGTCATAACTTTTTTTCTCCCCGACGGTCGCCTGAAAAATCAATTTTATTTTTATTTCTCCATTTATATATCCGTTGCCTTCTTGCCTTACGCCGGTGGCATCTCCTTTTTTGATGGTCATTGCCGGAGTCGTTATTTTTCTTTTTGCCACGACGGGGAAAATAATGTCTTCCGTTTTATCCAATTTCCAGCCCATGCGGTGAGCAATCATTTGCATGCTCTCGGTAAGGCCGACGTGTCGGAGGGATCCGTTTTCTATTTTTTTGTCGAATTCCTCTAAAGTCAGTCCGGCCCCTATTTTTTTCTGAAATGGCAGCCGGCGGAATTTAGCATCCTGAAACCGGTTGACTTCTACCTTCTGTACGTCCTGACAAACGGCCGTTAAAACCGTTGGCAGGGAATCCATTAAATATCCGGGGTTGACCCCTGTACCGATGACGGCCACATTATTTTCAGTCGCTGCCTTATTTATTTTATTTGCTAAACGTTTTGCAGTTTTGAAGGGGAAGCTCAATTCCTCACAAGTAGAAACTACCGGAATGCCGAATGAAACAATTTCCTCTATCTGCGGCGCAATCCTTTTTATATCCGAAACGGTTGTCAGTACTGCAACTTCCGGTTTTTGCTTTTTGATTGCGGCTGCAATATTTTCCTTAATGATTATTCTATTCTTTTTACCGAGTGCTAATTGACCGAGATCTTTTCCGATCAGTGCCGGGGATTTATCCACGGCGGCAACGGTTATTAACCCTTTTCTTTCAGCGATATATTGTGCCGTTTTGATACCGAGCGGCCCGAGGCCAATTTGAAGGATACGGATGTTCTTCATTGCGTCTAATTTTTTTTATAAAAATAATCCGATTAAGTTCGCAAAAACCTAATCGGATTAAAAAAATTTACAGATCCGTAGCTCAGATTGTTAACCTGAGAGAATAATGTTCGGACCAACAATCCGAGTTACTTTTATTTTACAATTTTTGTGAAACCGGTATACGGATGCAACACCTTCGGAATGGTAATCCCATCCTCCGTCTGGTTGTTTTCCAACAAAGCAGCAACGATCCGTGCCAATGCCAAGGCACTTCCGTTAAGCGTATGCGCCAGGCGGCTTTTATTATCTGCATCCTTAAAGCGAACTTTCAGCCGGTTGCTTTGATAGGTCACAAAATTGGAAACAGAGCTTACCTCCAACCATTTTTCTTGCGCAGCTGACCAAACTTCGAAGTCATAGGTCAGCGCAGAGGTAAATCCGATATCACCACCACAAAGTCGTAAAATCCGATAGGGCAGTTCTAATTTATCGAGTAGGCCTGCCACATGTTCCAACATTTCATCCAACTGCTGGTACGAAGTGTCGGGATGGGCAATCTGGACAATCTCTACTTTATCAAATTGATGTACCCGGTTGAGGCCACGGACGTGAGCGCCGTAAGAGCCCGCCTCCCGGCGAAAGCAAGGTGTGTACCCGGTCAATTTGATGGGAAAGTCTTTTTCGTCCACAATTACATCCCGATAAATATTAGTCACCGGGACCTCTGCCGTTGGGATGAGGTAAAGTTTGTCTTTCTCCACGTAGTACATCTGCCCTTCTTTATCTGGCAACTGGCCTGTAGCCTTGGCCGTATGTTTATTCACCAAGAGCGGTGGGACAATTTCCTCATAGCCCGCTTTGGCCGCCTCGTCAAGAAAAAAGTTGATCAAGGCTCGCTCCAACCTGGCCCCTTTTCCACGGAAAACGGGAAATCCGGCCCCCGTGATTTTGACCCCGAGTTCGAGGTCAAAAATATTGTATTCGCTGGCCAGTTCCCAGTGGGGTTTAGCGTCACCTTCCAGTTCAGGCAGCGTCTGCGGCCACGCCTGATAGACTTCGTTATGGTCACTATTGGTGCCCGGCGGAACCGACTCATGAGGAATATTGGGCACATCCAGCAGCAAGGTTTCCATTTCGGTGGCAGCCTGGTTTTTTTTGGTTTCCAGTTCCTTGATGACCTCTTTCAACCCACTTACTTTCGCCTTCAGTTCTTCTGCTTCATCCCGCTTGCCTTGCTTGTACAAGCCACCTATTTCTTTAGAAAGCCGGTTGGATTCGGCAAGATTGTTGTCCAGTTGAGTTTGTGCGCTTCTTCGAGCTTCGTCCAGGGACAGTATGTTGTCGATGATCTGGAGACCTTCCTCAGAAAAGTTCCTGATTCTCAAACCTTGTAAGACAGTTTCCTTGTTGTTACGTATGTAATTGAGTTCGAGCATTGATGTTTTACAGTTTTACAATTAAGATTAAACAATTGCGTTTAGAATAAAAACCGAAGAACAAAGGTTCCCGGATTCTTATTTTAGTTGGACACAAAATGCAGCGGGAAACCTATGTCAGGATATTGTTTTTAAAACAAAATGAAGTATTCCATAAACAATGTACCAGCCAATGTGTTAAATTTTACAATTGTAACGAGGCTAAAATCAAGCAGTTACGGTATTAAAAGTTAACTTTTACAAAAATTTTGGCAAAGGTAGTATTTGAAATTAGAAAGTAAAACGTATTTTTGCGGTGCAACGTCAATCACACCATTCGTATAGTTCTGATGTTTGCTATCTATTTTCAGGACTACATCTCCTTCGATTTTTTCCCACTTTTATGGAAATGTTTAGTTTGATGAAGAGAGGAATTCAGCGTAGGTTTCAGTGCATTGCACGTTTTAGGACGTAGAATTTTATAGCAATAAAAATTACCTTCCGACAAGGCCCCAATTAACTGTGAAAAACGCTATTCATTGTGAACAATGGATTATCGCTTATAAACAATATCCTGTTTGCTTCAAGTTTGACAAAAGACACTCGATTGGTTCCAATGGGATCCAAATCGTTCAGCACATCTGGAAATATTATTCATTAATCAAAAAACAGCACCCATCTTGACTGTATTTGCCAACAAATACATTCTTTATACACAGAGTACTTTTTTTTCAAAAGAACATTTATCATGTACGACATTTTGCAACTAAGTGACATGCTAGTTCCTGAATTGAGGGACATTGCCCAGCGCATGGGTCTCACCGGTTATCGCCGACTGGCCAAGCAAGATCTCATTTACAAAATCCTCGACACACAAGCAGTAAATGCCGACAGTGTCAAAGAAGAAGCCCCTGCCACACCAGAGGCAGCCGCCCCTCCTGCTCCTGACGCCAAAGCCACTGCCCCAGCAGCCAAAAGTAGAAAGGAAGCAGACGCACCAACAGAAGTTACGGAAAAGC
Organism: Bacteroidota bacterium; assembly: GCA_039819485.1. Lineage (GTDB taxonomy): Bacteria > Bacteroidota > Bacteroidia > Chitinophagales > Saprospiraceae > UBA6168. The sequence goes on from JBCBRY010000057.1 coordinate 42,203, forward strand.
CAGCCCCAACCAGAAGAACTTATCAGCGCAACGGCGCCGGCCCAAGAGGAAGGGACAGGGACAGAGAAGGCAGCAGAAGAGAGTATGGTCGCCGTGATGACGATCAGGGCCGCTATGGCCGCAGAGGTGGCCGCGATGACCGCAACATGGATCAGCCGGCTTACGAAGATAATCGCGACAAAGAACCGGCCGCACCAAAATTCGACATCGAACTGGATGGCATTATTGAGGGAGAAGGTATCCTCGAAATGATGCCCGACGGTTACGGTTTCTTACGTTCGTCAGACTACAACTATCTCACTTCGCCCGACGATATCTACGTTTCACCCTCTCAGATAAAGCTCTTTGGCCTTCGGACGGGTGATACAGTACGCGGGGCCATTCGCCCACCCAAGGAAGGCGAAAAATACTTCGCCCTATTAAGGGTTTCAAAAATCAACGGCCTCGATCCAAAAGACATTCGCGACCGGGTGCCTTTCGATTACCTGACGCCTTTGTTTCCCAATGAAAAATTCAACCTTTGTACTTCCCCAACAGGAAGGGACATCAGTACCCGGGTGATTGACCTCTTCACTCCCATTGGAAAAGGCCAGCGTGGGTTGATTGTCGCCCAGCCAAAAACAGGTAAAACCTTTTTGCTAAAAGATGTCGCCAATGCCATTGCCAAAAACCATCCTGATTGCTACATCATTGTGCTGCTGGTAGACGAACGGCCAGAAGAGGTAACAGACTTCAAACGCAGTGTAAATGCCGAAGTCGTATCTTCTACCTTTGACGAGCCTGCTGACAACCATGTAAGAGTAGCAGGGATTGTTTTGGAAAAAGCAAAACGACTGGTCGAGTGTGGCCACGACGTCACAATATTGCTTGATTCCATTACCCGCCTCGCCAGGGCTTATAACACAGTGGCTCCAGCCAGCGGTAAAGTGCTTTCCGGTGGTGTAGAAGCAAACGCACTGCACAAACCAAAGAAATTCTTTGGTGCAGCCCGTAACATTGAAGATGGCGGCTCCCTGACCATCCTTTCCACTGCTTTGATCGACACCGGCTCTAAAATGGACGGTGTCATCTTCGAAGAATTTAAAGGTACCGGTAACATGGAACTCCAACTCGACCGTGGATTGGCCAACCGCCGCATGTATCCAGCCGTTGACCTCACCCGCTCAAGTACACGTCGTGACGACTTGCTCCTGGACAGGGATACACAGCAGCGCATGATTATACTGAGAAAGCACATCGCAGACATGAAACCCGAGGAAGCGATGACCTTCATGCGCAAGCACATGATCAGCTCTAAGACGAACGAGGAGTTTCTCATGTCAATGAATGGATAACTAAAACATTTTAAACCTAAATATTCACGCTTATGAAAAACTCTAATCTATTCCTGGTATTCGCACTATTGACCCTCGTTACCTTCAGTTGTCAAAAAGATGATGACGAAGTTTTAGAAAAAGTTATTTGCTGGGTAGAAGTTGACGGTGTTTTTGAGCAATTGGAAATTGACAAGCCGCCTGTTTATATAAACGGTAGCAGTGAAGGACTAACCTTAGCAATTATCGAAAACATTAATTATCCAGCCGAGGCGAGAGAAGGAGGCATTGAAGGTAAAGTGGAAGTCGAATATCAAATTACCGAGACAGGTGAAGTTGACATCATTGAAATCATCAAAGATATTGGTGGTGGCTGTGGCGATGCAACCAAGGAAGCCTTGAAACTGGCTACTACCGGCATCTCATTTTACCCGGCAGAACTCAATGGTGAAAAAGTGCGGGTTAAAAAGGAGGAGTCTATCACTTTTAAGTTAGAATAAATTAAGAAAAGTTTAATCTTCCGTAAAAGAGCGGTTTTTGGCCAATAGGTTAAAAACCGCTCTTTTTTTTGGCCGAGTGGGCGTGGAAAGCGAGATTTGCCTAAAATCAAATACCCCGATACCTATTTTAATTTCTCAATCATTTTAAATTTTTAGCACATGACCATCAACGAAAAAGTCGCTGCATTGCAAGCCGCCATGAAAGCCAAAAATATCGATGCTTACATCATCCCTTCCAGCGACCCGCACCAAAGTGAATATGTGGCCGACCATTGGAAATCAAGAGAGTGGATTTCGGGTTTTTCCGGATCGGCGGGCACCGTTGTGGTCACCCAGAAAGAAGCAGGGCTTTGGACGGATAGCCGGTACTTTATCCAGGCAGAGGAGCAACTGAAAGGGACTCGTGTGAAACTATTTAAACTGAACATTCCGCATACACCCGAACACCGGGAATGGTTGAAAAATAGTTTACCCGATGGCAGTAAGATCAGCTTTGATGGAAAACTATTTTCCGTCGGCAAAGTGCGGGCAATGGCCAAATATTTTTATGATAAAAAGTTCGTGCTCGATTCAGAAACTGATTTAATCAAAGATATCTGGAAGGGAAGACCGGCTCTGCCCAAAGCCCCTGTCTTCGAACATGCGCTAAAATATGCCGGCGCCAACCGGGCAAAAAAACTAAAAGCCGTTCGGGCAGAAATGAATGGGGCTTCGCATTATCTGATTTCCACATTGGACGATATTGCGTGGCTATTTAACTTGCGTGGAGCCGACGTAGAATGCAATCCGGTATTTTATGCTTTTGCCGTTGTTGGTGAGAAAAAAGCGTGGCTATTTATCAATAAATCAAAAGTGCCACAAAAACTAAATCAGAAATTAAACAAGGACGGTATTATTTTAAAACCCTATACCAGTCTCGAACCTTTTTTAAATAAATTATCAAAAAATGCCAGTATACTAATCGACAAAGGTTCGACCAGCAATTTGGTATTTAATGCCATTGAGAAAGAAAAAATAAAAGACGGAGAAAATATTATTGTACCGCTAAAGACGATAAAAAACAAAAAAGAAATCGAACACTTCCGGCAGGTAATGGTCAAGGACGGCGTAGCATTGGTGAAATTATTCCGCTGGCTGGAAAGTACCGTAGCGAAACGCCCCGTACCAGAAATAGAAGTGGCGGAGCAATTAATTGAATTCCGCCGGGCGCAAGGCAATTATTACGGCGAAAGTTTTCACGCCATCGTTGGCTATAAAGGAAATGGCGCCATTGTACATTACCGCCCTGAAAAAAATAATTGCGCCAACGTTGAAAATAACGGCATGCTCCTGCTCGACTGTGGCGGACAATACCTCGACGGCACCACTGATATTACCCGCACCATTTCTTTTAGTAGGCCGACCCCCGAACAAAAAACAGATTACACCCTCGTTCTTAAAGGACACATTTCATTGGCCCTCGCAAAATTCCCGACCGGTACTACCGGCGTACAGCTCGACACCCTCGCCCGTATGCACCTTTGGCAGCATCAATATAATTATGGCCACGGTACCGGCCACGGCGTCGGCTTTTTTAACAATGTACACGAAGGACCGCAGGGCTTTTCTCCGGTGCCGCACACGCCACGAGCAAATATTACTTTTGAAGCAGGCATGATCACTTCCAATGAGCCTGGATTATATAAAGCCGATAAATATGGCATTCGCATCGAAAACCTGGTTCTATGTGTGGAAGACGGCGAAAAAGAGTTTGGCAAATTTCTACGCTTCGACACCATTACCTTATTCCCGATTGATTTAAATTTAATTGCGAAAAGTTTATTGACAAAAGAAGAAAAGCAATGGTTGAATAATTACCACGCAGAGGTGTATGATAAATTGTCGCCACAATTAAATGGTGCAGAAAAGAAGTGGTTGAAAGAAAAATGTGGGAAAGTGTAATACGGCTGGAAGTCCATACCTGCCACCGCTGGCGCAGGAAATATGTCCTGCTCCGGCGGTGGAACGGTCAAAAAAATTACATATAAATTAAAGCGGTTTTGTGGACTCGCCGTCCGGGTTACTTAATAAAAAATTCTACCCGCCTGTTCTCCTCATCAATTTTAGAAATAGGTTTTTCCTCGCCAAAGCCTTGATATTTCAGCCGCTCGGCCGCAATTTCTTTTTCAATTAAATACTGATAAACAGCCGCTGCTCTTTCTCTCGAGAGTTTTAAATTATAATCATCATTTCCTTTGTTATCCGTATGCCCGTGTATTTCTAAGTTTAATTCTGGATGCTTTCTTAAAAAAACAATTAATTTTTTTAACTCCACAAAGGAAACCGTATCCAGGATCGCTTGGTTAAATTCGAATAAAATATTTTGCAGTTCAAAAGGCTTCTCTTTTTCAATTATTCTTTCTTCAAAAACATAAACGCCCGCCGTATCAACTTCCTGCCATATTTTTACATCGTCCAATAAATAATAAGCATATTTTGGTTTGTAGGGGCTGGCCGGACAATTAGCAAAAATCATTGTATCGGTATTTTCATTCCCATAAAAATTACCGATGGTGACATACTCAAAAGGCTTGTCCGGAATAAATTCCCACTTTAATTCCACCCATTTTTTCTCATGCCCATTTATTAAAGAATCACAATTCAGTTGTGGCTTAATATTAAAAGGCCCTTCGGTGTCCTTGAATATTTTTGTCATTGAAAAATTAACGCCGAGATTATTCGATACCAATTTAGCCTCCTGCTCCTTGCTCACCCAAATGCTTATATACGCCTTTTTATTTGGCTCCAACGGTTTCTTTAATCTCACCTGTAAATATTCCCGATAGTCGTCCATATATCTGTTTTTCAGCCAGGTCATCAAGCCGACCATTTTCTGGCCTGTTCTGGCTTTATCACAATCATCAAATTTGCGGCTGCAATCCTGATATAAAGCAGGTGAAGTAATTCGCAGGTCAGGCGTCGACTGCGTGCCTTTGAACCAAAAATTCAAATTGGAGCGAAAGGGGATATAGCCGCTGGTAGGTTCATAGCGATATACAGGGCGTCTCGTCCTTTTCAAAGGCAGGTTTCTCAGTTCCTCAAATGACGGATTTGGCACCAGGTTGATGATGCGTTCCTGGCTGTATAAAAATAAACTGGAGCATAAAAACAGAATGGTAAAAAGAGCGTTCATTTTCGTATTTTCTTGAATAACGAATTTTCCTTGATAGGTTACAGTCATTGTCATCAACATAGCAACAAAATGCCTGCAAAACATATCTATTAAGTCAAACTGATTCCATAATATTGTATGTGATTATAAATAATGAAATAAAATTGAGGCACAACCCTTTCGGTGGCCTTACCGACCAAGAATTACGGAGAGCGATTGTACCAAATGACATATTATCGGATATAATCAAAGATGTCGAATCCAAGGAATCTTACATGGTGCAATTGGTTGGCAAGAAAGGAAGGGGCAAAACGTTGCATTTAAAAATACTGCAACAATTATTTGATGAATACCCAATTTATTTATTGGATGAAAACATTGATTTAAAAACAATAGATCGTACCGAATCAAAAATATTCTTCATAGACAGTATTCAACATATCCGGTTTATGAAAAGAATTCAATTATACAGGCGAGCGCATAAAATTGTTTTTACAACCCACCACCACCGACTACATGAATTTTTTCTGGCCGGCACAAAACATAAGACCTACCTTATGAAAGGTCTTGACGAACAGGTTCTGGGAAATGCGATTAAAAAAAGGATTGCTATTGCTGCCGACATAAATGATTTTAACCAAGTAGAAATAAATCAAAAACTCGTTCGACAATTATTAAGAAAATATGGAGATGATTTTCGAAGCATATTAAATTATTTGTACGATCAATTTAAACACGCTCATTATGATTGCCGGTAAATTAGTCTTTACAGAAATAATACTAAAAAAAGAAAGCAAAAACTTTTTATTGGGTGAATCTATTGAAGGGGTGATTTATTTAAAAGCTCTTGAAGATGTAAACATCAACTACTTTGGATATTCTTTGATTAAAGAGACAAGAGGTAAATTGATTCCAGGAAGTCAGGCAATACTCACAAAGTTCCTTCTAATCAACAGGAAACTAATAAAAGGCCAGATTGTTGACTTAGATTTTAAGTCACCACCTATTCCGATCGAATCCTACAAAGGGAAAAATGCCGAGTCTTTCTGGAAATTTGAAACAATCATTAAGTTCAATGAAGAGACAAGACAAAGGGTTCGGGTTGAATCTCTAAAAAAACTAAACTTAGGCGAGTATTTTTATCCAGAAAAATACGCTAATATTTCATTTGATTTTAATGTAGTTGCCAACAATTGCAAATTCGAAATTTCAGGAAAAAATGGTCTATTAAAAATAGATAACGAAAAGATATCGAGCTACCTTTTTTGGATTTTAGTCGCAGGTATTTTTTTTAGCTTTGGTTATAAGACCTGGCTGTGGGTAATAGTATGTGCCATGATCGGTATTAGTGTTTATTTCATTTATATTTCCCTCGGTAATTTTATCATTGGAGGAATAGATTTAATTTCTTCGAAAACAGCCGATGATTATTTGGTTTGTTACTTTAACATACACAAAAATTGGAGTCACGTAAAGAATATTACAATATGGTATGAAATACATGAAGAAGTAACCGATAACAGAGGAACAGGCACCGGTATTTATAATGAGGTACTGTATAAATCGAAATTATGTAAGTTTAAAAATATTACTCAAAAAATATCTGCAAAAATCAATTTGCCACCAGGAACCGTTCCCGGTTCACTTAATCTGGGAAACGCAAAAGTTTATGCAGTCTTAAAATTAAAAGCGGAATTTAACAATGGAATTGTTGCTAATTATTTTACTGATTTAAACATAAAGAAATCACCTGTCAAAAGGTCACCTTATTCCTGAGCCTGCTATAAATAATTACCTTACACTAAAATACCGCTTCTGCAATTTTCCGAATCGTCTTTGCATCGCCCATCGTATAATAATGCAGGCAGGGCGCACCTTTTTCTTTTAATTCCTTGGATTGCATAATGCACCATTCGACACCTACCTGGTTGCGGGCTTCTGCATTTTTGGCACTCAGCATTTCCTTGGCAAGCTCCTCTGGCAGGTCAATATAAAAATGGCGCGGAATGGAGTTTACCTGATATTTTTTAGTCAAGGGTTTTAAGCCCGGTACGATGGGTACGTTGATGCCAGCCTTTCGACATTCCTCCACGTATTTGAAATAATAATTGTTGTCAAAAAACATCTGGGTGACGATGTAGCTGGCCCCAGCGGCTACTTTTTGTTTGGTAAATTCCAGATCGACGGCCAGGTTGGGTGCTTCAAAATGTTTTTCCGGGTAACCGGCTATCCCAATGCAAAAGTCAGTCTTGGCCCCATTTTCAATATTGGAATCCAGATACACCCCCTTGTTCATGTCTTCCACCTGTTTCACCAAATCCACGGCATAAGCATGGCCATCTGGCTCAGGCACAAATTTGCCATCGAAGCTACGGGCATCACCTCGCAGTGCCAGCACATTGTTCACATTGAGGAAATTCAAATCGATCAGGGCATTTTCCGTTTCTTCTTTGGAGAACCCACCGCAGATCAAGTGCGGTATGGCATCTACGCCATAGCGGTGCATGATGGCCGCACAGATACCAACCGTTCCGGGCCGCTTACGAATGGCTATTTTTTCATAATAACCGCTCGGCATTTTTTTGTACACAAAATCCTCCCGATGGTAAGTCACGTCGATAAACGGCGGTTTGAACTCCATCAGTGGGTCGAGGGTGTCAAAAATAGCTTTCATGCTCCCTCCTTTTAGTGGTGGCAGCACTTCAAAAGAAATCAGGGTCTGCCCATTTGCAGTTTCGAAGTAGTCTGTAACTTTCATTTCTTGGTGATCGTTGTTCAGCGAATTGGTGATAAAAAGATCGCTTCTGCAATTCAAAGTGATTAATCTCAGGGGGTACAATCATTCCCACTCCTGTACGAATCACTAACTTTACCAGCAAAACTAAAGGACTCAAATAGTCATTTCCAAATATGATTTCACTCAGGGATTTATTCAAGAAACAAACAGGCTTCCTGCGGGGGCTAAAATTGTCCTATGTCATTAACAACCTGTTGAACGCAAAGAAGCTCAAACACAATAAAGCACTCTACAAGAAATTTGGTGTCAAAAAAAGTATTTATGCCCCTATTGGCAGCAAGGACTTTAGCTATTCGTTGGCGGAGGGTTTTCCCTGGCTGGACGTTCCAGGCATTGCAGGAACTTTGCCACAAAACCCGGACTTCCAACAGTTCAACGAAGAAGAAAAAGCACAAATCCTGCATTTTGTTGAAAAGGGATACCTTATTTTACGTGGATTTTACAATGCAGCAGAAGTTGATAAAATAAACACTGAAGTGGATCGCCTGTTGGCCGAACGAAAAACAGACTTCAATTATACCGGCCGAAAGATCATGGATGCGTATCGTTTTTCCGGTATCATCGACCAGGGCTTTTTCAAAAACCAACGCCTCCTCAAAATGCTCAACTTTTTGATGGGCAAAAAAGTCATTCCATTCCAAACCATCAATTTTATCCGCGGCAGCGAGCAACGGGCACATTCTGACAGCATTCACATGGCGACCCACCCTCCCGGTTACCTGATTGCTTCCTGGACGGCACTGGAAGAAATACACGAAGGCAATGGACCGCTTTTTTATTACCCGGGCAGCCACCGTCTTCCCTATATCACTACGCAAGACTACGACTCAGGCAATTCCAAATTTTTTCTTGGAGAAGAAAACAATAAACGGTACGAGGACAAAGTGGCGGAGGTACTCGCCGATGCTTGTCTGGAGAAGGAATATTTCCACGCAAAAAAAGGAGACGTGCTCGTCTGGCACGCCAATCTATTGCACGGCGGAGAAGCGATTAAAAAAGAAGGGGCCACCCGCAAAAGCATGGTCGCCCATTATTTCTGTGAAGAGGTGATTTGTTATCATGAAATGTCACAGCGGCCGGCCCTTTTAATGGATAACGGATAATGGTCAATGTTTAATTGACCATTGACCATTACAGGTACTGCTGCACAATATTCTCCGTCACCACCTGTCCATCCAAAAGACGGATGATACGGTTACCAAATTCAGCACAGTACGGAGAGTGAGTCACCATTACAATGGTGGTTCCTTCCTGATTCAGCTGCGCCAACGTTTTCATGACGTCATCCCCATTGGAAGAATCGAGATTTCCAGTAGGCTCATCCGCCAGGATCAGTTTAGGACTGTTGACGATGGCCCTGGCCACAGCAACCCGTTGTTGCTGTCCACCGGAAAGCTGCTGGGGAAAATGGTTGCGGCGGTGCATCATGTTCATGCGTTCAAGCAATTCTTCTACACGCTGCTTGCGTTCACCGCCAGGTACTTTGGTATAGAGCATCGGTAGTTCTACATTTTCAAATACTGTCAGTTCATCAATGAGGTTAAAGCTCTGGAATACGAAGCCAAGGTTGTGTTTGCGAACATTGGAACGTTTACGTTCCGGCAAATTACCGACTTCTTCGTCCATGAAATAATACTCTCCTTTGGATGGGCTGTCAATCATTCCAAGGAGGTTGAGCAAGGTAGACTTGCCACAGCCTGAAGGCCCCATGATGGAGACAAATTCTCCTTGCTTGATTTCAATACTAACATCAGCAAGAGCTGTAGTTTCTACTTCTTCTGTCCGATAAACTTTGACTAAATTGTTGGTGCGAATCATTTGTTTTAACGGTTGACGGCCAACGGTTGACGGCTGACGGAAAACGGAATGAATAAATCCGCCTACCGTCTGCCGTCCACCGTCCACCGGTTATATTTATTTCAAAATCAGTTCATCTTTGTCGCCGAAATTATCATAACTGCTTACAATGACAACATCGCCTGGCTGAAGGCCGCCTAAGACCTCATAAAAATTTGGATTCAATCGGCCTATCTTGATTTCGTGCTTTTGGGCCACATTAGAACCAGGCTGAATTTTGTAGATCCAGTTACCTCCGGTCTTTTGGTAGAAGCTGCCCCTGGCAAGCAAGAGCCCTTCCTCTTCGGCACTCAGTTCCAGCTTGATGGATACAGATTGGCCCCGCTTAATATTCGATGGTGCTTCGTCCACAAATACTAAGTCGGCCTCAAAAGAGCCATTGGTTACTTGTGGATAGATTTTTCTGATACTCAGGTTGTAATTTTTATTGTCGAAGGTAAATGAGCCGCGCTGCTCAATAAAGATCCGGTTAATGTAGTACTCATCAATCCTTGCCCTGATTTTGAAATTACGGAGGTCATCCACCTGAGCAATGGACTCACCTTCGTTGATCAGTTCTCCAAGTTCGGTGTTGAGGCCGGAGAGTTGTCCGTCGATTGGGGATTTGACAATGAGGTTGTCAAGGCTTTGCCGGGCAATGGCCAGGTTGCGCTGCATCAAATCGAGTGAATTGTTCATTTGGTCTTGTTGCAAGATGTGGAACATGCTGTCCTTTTCGATCGTTCTGGCCAACATTTTCTTTCTGCGGTAAAGGTGTTCCAACTGGTCGGTTGTTTCTTCAAAATCTACCCGGGACCCTGCCTTGGCTTCAAACAGTTCTCTGTTACGGTCACTCCTCTTGCTAAAAAGATCAATCTGGAACTCTACATCTAGTGCCTGCTCCCGTAAGTTCAGGCTCTGTTGCTCCATCATGAGGCTGGTATTCCGGATCTGGTTGATCTGGGCTACGGTATTCGCCTCTTGGTTGAGGTAGTTCAATTGCAGGTCGGGGTTGGATAGGCGGAGGATGGGTTGGCCTTTTTTCATCATGGTTCCGTCCTCAACAAACTTCTCTTCTACCCGGCCACCTTCAATGGCGTCGACAAAAACCGTCTTGATCGGCTGGACGATACCAGTTACAGGAATAAACTCCTGAAATACACCTTGGTGGATCGTATCAACCAGCAAGCGCTCCGTCTCTACATTTAACTTGGAAGTGCCGGACTCCTTCCAGATGGTTGAAATAAAGAACGCACCCACCGCTACTATCGCCGCATAAAGGGCAATCTTTTGCCACGTCCATTTTTTCTTTTCTATTTTCTTGTCCATTTATGTTAGTTTGTGGTTTATGGCTTTTGGTTTGACTTGGGCCGAATTCAAAAACCAAGACCTTATATCTTTCAAATGCTGAACCTCAATTAAAATAGCCTACTTATCCAGATGTACTGTCGATTTTTGCAACGGGCATGCCATTAGCATCAACAGCCTGTTTTTCAGTATTTTATAAATAGAAATAAATCGATCAGTACAATAACGATGTGCGACCTCGAACGGGCTGTGTCCATAATCGGACAATTACTGCTCTCGCTGTAAAACCAAAATGGCATCCTGTTTCAAAAACAGACAACGAAAATAGGGAAAAGATGTCAGCATACGATAACCTCCGACCGGCCCAAAGGCAATGAGGTACTCGTTGTCCGTCACCCACCAAAAGGACTGCCCCTCCTTTTCCTGTCTTGGGAAATGATAATTATAAAAGCCGTTGTATTCGTACCCTGCATCCATTTCCCGAATGGAAACCCCTCTTTCTTGCAAAAACAAAAATGCACTGTTTTTGGCCCGGTTCCAGTCCATGAAATCGGCCGTGGCCACAACACTGAATGCGGTAATTAAAACGGCAGGTATAAATTTTAGCGCAGGCCTACGAAAATCCAGGTGCTCATAAAAAAATGAAAGTACCAATAAAAAAGACACAATGGTCAACAATAAATACCTGTCAAAAAAACTGGTAATGGACATGACAGGCAGGTAAACAGCATTTAATAGAAATAAAAAAACAGCCACTTTCTTTTTGTCTTCCGAAAGGGTTTTTATTTTAACAAGTATAAACACAAATAAAAAGGTAGCCGTTAATTGGCTAACCAACTGAATCCCCAACATAAACCAATCCGGTATTTTTGGTGTATTCGACAAACCAAGTGTGTACACATCAGCTAACAACTCTGAACCCAGGCCAAAATTAAACATGATGTTCCCTCCAAAAGGGAATGTTTTACCAATATAAAAAAGCAATAAAAAAAGAATAACATTAAAAATAATTATAGCTGAAATTATTTTTTTATTCATTAATTCCAATGCGATTATTTTTTTCCAAAAAAAAGGCAATAGCGGCAATCCAAAAAAACCTAAATAAATAAACGTTTTAATCCCTTTTTTTACCCATTCAATAATGGTTGCCACCGGTTGTTCTATTAATACTGTATAAAACTGACCTCCTACCGGCACAAAATTATCGCTAATTGACAAT
>JBCBRY010000058.1:0-51604 GCA_039819485.1 Bacteroidota bacterium
GTCAAATTTATCGATACTGTAATACCCCCAAATATATACCAATCCTTGTTCTCAATATCTCCTCTTTCTGTTCCGACAGGATTCTCATCAAATGATCCGGTAATTTCAGGCGTTCGGTACGCCAGGGCAGCAACCATGGGGTCAGTACTTCTTACTTCTAAAATGTCTATGTAGTCACTGCTGACATCATCCAGGTAGTCGGTGAAAGTTTTGCGAGCACCAAATTCAAAACCAAAATTGACTTTGTAAGAAATGTTAAATTTCATTCCAAGGCCAAATGGAACCGCTACAATATACCTGCTGTATTTTTTTCCTTCTGTTTTTAAAGGTTGCAGGTCATACCAAGAACCTCTCATTTGAGCTTGCGGATTAAAATGGGCAAAAGCTAAACCAGCAAAAAGATAAGGGACTCCCGTCTTCTTTGCTCTGATATTATAAGGTGAGAGGTTAAACTCACCAGTAACGCTTAACTCTATGATATCGGAACGGAAGCTCAGGTTACGTTCCCTTATAGCTATATTTTTAGCTAATTCATCACTTCCGCTGATCGTTCCTTTTATGAGGGAGGCTTTTGCAGACAAACGATTGCTAAAGTTGTATCGTCCAAAAGCTCCAAACATAGTCCCGAATGATTCGGGCCTCATCTTGTTTTCACTCAACTCTCCCATATAGTTGGAAAGGCCAAGATGAATTCCCACCTCTGTATACTGCGCCATTAGTTGATTGGCTGTCAAAAAAAGGAAAAATATGAGGGTAGCTTTTCTCATTTTAAAGTAACTCGTTTGGATTTAATATGTTAATTGCGGGTATTCAACCTGTAACATATTAAAAAATAACAAATAAGAGGCCAACTTTACTTTATGATAAAATTTAATGCGTTAAAAAAAATATTTTGACGGGCTATCTGCATGCAGCGTTTGTCTAATCCGGTCTGGAATATTGATATAGCGGGAGATAATTAATTACTATATGAACTAAAATTTTGTTGTTTTTGATCAACCAAATAAAAAGTCTTGTGTTATCTTTGCACTTAGACTAAATCTAAATAAGATTAACTTTCAAATTGATGTCAACAAAAAAAATCTATCTCGACAATAACGCCACGACACCATGTGACCCAAGGGTAGTCGATACCATGGTACCTTACTTTTTTGAGAATCATGGAAATGCTGCCAGCCGTAGCCATCCTTTTGGATGGGTCGCTGAAGAGGCGGTGGATTATGCACGTGAACAGGTTGCAAAGCTGATTTACGCAGATCCAAAAGAAATCATTTTTACCTCAGGGGCAACTGAAGGTGATAATTTAGCTTTGAAAGGTGTGTATGAAATGTACCGTCGCAAGGGCAACCACATCATTACCCTGAAAACTGAACATAAGGCAGTTATAGACACTTGCCATCGTTTGGAAAAACAGGGAGCTGAAATCACATTTCTCGATGTGAAGCGCAATGGTCTGGTTGATCTGGAAGAATTGGAAGCTGCAATAAAACCTAACACTATCATGATTTCCATCATGTGGGCGAACAACGAAACCGGAGTTATTCAGCCCATGAAGGAAATTGGTGAAATCTGCAAGAAGCACGGTGTGTTGTTCTTCAGTGACGCTACTCAGGCCGTAGGTAAAATACCAACTAACCCACGCGAACTGGGAATACATCTTATGGCGTTTACCGCCCATAAAATGTATGGTCCCAAAGGGGTAGGAGCGTTGTATGTGAGCCGTAAAAACCCGAGGGTTAAAGTTACTGCTCAGATGGATGGTGGAGGACATGAAAGGGGCATGCGCTCTGGAACACTAAATGTCCCTGGGATTGTTGGTTTTGGCAAAGCAGCAGAAATTGCCATGAAAGAAATGGCCCAGGATGCAGAACGTTTGAGCAAATTAAGAGATAAGCTTGAAAAAGGATTGTGTGAATTGGAGGAGACTTACATCAATGGCAGTGTTGATAACAGGATGCCTCACGTGAGCAATATTTCCTTTAAACATGTAGAAGGTGAAGGCTTGATGATGACCTTTAATCAAAATATTGCTTTATCTTCTGGTTCTGCTTGTACTTCAGCATCTCTTGAACCTTCATATGTGCTTATAGCCTTAGGACTTGGAGATGATTTAGCACACTCCTCCTTGAGATTTAGCCTCGGTCGATTTACAACTGAACAAGAGGTGGATTTTGCCATCGAAGCTATTTCGAAAGGTGTTCAGCACATGCGTGATCTAAGCCCTATCTGGGAAATGTATAAAGAAGGGGTAGACCTCAGCCAGGTAGAGTGGGCAGAACATTGATCACGATAAATTTCACGATAAACAAATCAATTTTAAGTAAAATATCAAACTCGTAAATTATGGCTTATTCAAAGAAAGTTCTCGATCATTTTCAAAATCCTCGGAACGTGGGTACGCTGGACAAAAGTTCCAAAAATGTAGGTACTGGTCTGGTCGGTGCGCCAGAATGTGGTGATGTAATGCGCCTTCAGATTGAAGTAGATGATGAGTCCGGGATGATCAAAGATGCCAAATTCAAGACATTTGGATGTGGTTCTGCAATTGCTTCTTCTTCATTGGCTACTGAATGGCTGAAAGGCAAATCAGTTGATCAGGCTCTTGCGATCGATAATATGGATATTGTTGAGGAATTGGCTTTGCCTCCCGTCAAGATCCATTGTTCGGTTTTAGCAGAGGATGCAATCAAAGCAGCCATTAAAGATTATAAGGAAAAAAATGGTGTCGAAGCAGCAGCTACAGCTAACGCCTAATCCATTTTTCAAAAATTGAAACTATGCTTTTTGTTGCAGACAGCGCAAAGAACAAAATAGACGAAATCAAAGATCAGGAGGGCCTGAGTAAAGACTATTTTGTGAGAGTATCGGTCACCAGCGGTGGTTGTTCTGGTCTTTCTTACAATATGGACTTCGATAACGAAAGCCAGCCGAACGATCAGGTCTTTGAAGATAACGACACTAAGGTTGTTACCGACCTGAAAAGTTTCTTGTATCTCTGTAATACGACGCTGGAGTTTTCTGGCGGCCTTAACGGTAAAGGGTTTTATTTCAATAACCCGAATGCTGCAAGGACTTGTGGTTGCGGAGAAAGTTTCGCCGTTTGATTTTGTTAAAATATAGCTTCCTGAAAGCTTGAAAGCCTCGATGTGTTTACATTGGGGCTTTCCTCGTTATGCATAAAATACTTTTTATACAAACCGCTTTTATAGGCGATGTCATATTAGCCACCTCACTTGTTGAAAAGTGGAAGTCAACGTATCCGGCTTCTTCTGTTCATTTTTTGTTGCGCAAAGGCAATGAATCGATCCTGGAGAACAACCCACATATCGAGAAGATTCATGTTTGGGAAAAAAAATCTGCGAAATGGAGTAGTTATTACTCATTGATTAAAATGATCAGAAAGGAAGAATATTCCCATCTCTTTAACCTTCACCGTTTTTTTTCGAGCGGATTTTTATCCTTCCTTTCAAAAGCTAAGTATACATCTGGTTTTACCAAAAATCCGATGTCTTTTTTCTATTCAAAGAAGTGGGAACACAAGATCGGGACTGATGAAAATCCTATTCATGAGATTGAACGGAACCAAAAGCTGATTAGTCAATTTACCGAAGGCCAGCCAAGTCGACCGAAGCTCTATCCATCTGAGACTGATTTCGATAAAGTAAGAATCCTCGGCCCTTACATTACCATTTCTCCAGGCTCTGTCTGGTTTACAAAACAATGGCCGGCAGGAAAGTGGACTGCGTTAATGGACCAAATAAATAACAACTTCAAAGTGTTTCTTTTAGGGGGGAATAATGATATAAAGTTGTGTAACATGCTCAAAATCAACAGTTCAAATAAACAGGTAGAAATCAGGGCAGGGCAACTTTCCCTGCTTCAGTCAGCTGCTCTGATGAAAGGTGCGGCAATGAATTTCGTCAACGATTCAGCACCTTTGCATTTGGCTTCTGCTGTTGATGCACCTGTCACCGCACTATTTTGTTCCACGCTGCCATCATTCGGATTTACACCACTTTCAGAAGATGCTGTGGTACTCGAAACAAAAGAAAATCTGGGTTGCCGCCCGTGTGGTTTGCATGGTAAAAAAGCTTGTCCGAAAAGACATTTTAAATGTTCAAATATTGAAATTCAGGCACTTTTGGATAGGTTAAAATGATGTGTTACCTTTCGCCGCAATTTATAAATCAAACTAATTTTTCATGTCAAAATACATTCTTGCCCTCGATCAGGGAACGACCAGTTCACGTGCTATTTTATTTAATAAAAATGGAAACATCGTCGCTACCGAACAACAAGAGTTCACTCAGTATTATCCAAAACCAGGCTGGGTAGAGCATGATGCAAATGAGATCTGGCAGACCCAAATAAAGGTAGCACAGGATGTATTGAAAAAAAATAATGTCACCGCCGGGCAGATCGCAGCAATCGGCATAACCAACCAGCGTGAAACAGCTGTCGTGTGGAACAAAATTACTGGTGAGCCGATCCACAACGCCATTGTTTGGCAAGACAGAAGAACCGCAAAGATTTGTGATAAACTTAAAAAGGACGGACATGAGAGATACATAAGAAGGGAAACAGGCTTAGTTGTAGACGCCTATTTTTCTGGAACAAAAGTGAAATGGCTGCTGGATAATGTGAGTGGTGCGAGAAAATTAGCCCAGCGGGGCGAACTGCTATTCGGGACCGTTGACAGTTGGCTCGTTTGGAAACTTACCGGCGGGCAGGTACACATCACTGATTTTAGCAATGCTTCCCGTACTATGCTCTTTAATATCAGAACATTGAAATGGGATGAGAAGCTTTTGAAATTAATAAATGTTCCAAAGTCAGTTTTACCGGAGGTGAAGCCTTCGAGTGAGATTTATGGCAATTCAACAGCCAACCTGTTTGGAGCTGAAATTCCAATTGCCGGCATTGCCGGGGATCAACAAGCTGCCTTGTTTGGACAGGCGTGCCATGAAGTTGGGATGGCTAAAAATACCTACGGTACAGGCTGTTTTATGTTAATGAATACTGGTACAAAACCAGTGGCCTCAAGGTCAGGGCTGTTGACAACGATAGCCTGGGGATTAGATGGAGAAGTACACTATGCGCTGGAAGGATCGGTCTTTATTGCAGGTGCAGCTATCCAATGGTTGCGAGATGGTTTGAAGATTTTAGACGAGGCCCGTGATAGCGAATACCTGGCGATGAAAGTAAGTGATCCTGAAGGGGTTTATGTGGTTCCGGCTTTTGCAGGCTTAGGGGCGCCGTATTGGGATATGTACGCACGGGGCGCCATTTTTGGCCTAACCCGAGGTACTACCAAATCGCACTTAATCCGGGCAACATTGGAATCCTTAGCCTACCAAACCAAGGATGTTTTAACCGCCATGGAGAAAGATTCAAAAATTTCATTGAAAGCCCTTCGAGTGGACGGAGGGGCATGTGCGAACAACCTTCTCATGCAGTTTCAGTCAGATATGCTTGGTGTAAATGTAGAAAGACCTGGCATCATTGAAACGACTGCTCTGGGAGCTGCTTATTTGGCTGGGTTAGCTACTGGATTTTGGAAAAAAAGTGAGATTACAAAGAACTGGAAACTACAACGTGCATTCAAACCAAAGATGGATGAGAAGGAGAGAAAAGCCCGCTACAAGGGTTGGAAAAAGGCGGTGCAACGAACGATGGGCTGGGAGAAATAATTGCTTAGTGTCAAATAGACAACATTAACGTTTTTTAACAAATAAACTGTTACAGAATAATATTTTGATGTCAAACCAAGTTCTTTATTTTGTGTTTCAGATCAAAAGAATTTGTGATATAAAATTTTGCAGGCCAAATAATGTATGCCAAAAGTGTTCCTTTTCAGGTTTTTGGCATTTTTTTTCCTAAAGAATGTGCTATAAATTCGCAATGTGAATTGATATCCAAAACGATCTTTTAAATACTTTTAAAAAACGGTAACTAAAATGCACTTTAAAACTTACATGACTGCTGTTGCTCTATTTGCCTCGGTCGGTCTCATGAACGCACAAACATCTGCAATGGCAGATAACAGCACTATTGAAACAGAACTTTCTGAACTTCCTATAATAGAGGGCGATAGTTGGACATTTTATCTGGATGCTGAAAGCAAAGTCTACTACATTGATTTTGAAACCATCAGCGTCAATTTAAGCGATGTAAAAGTGTTGGACGAAGCAGGAGATATAGTGAAGAAAGATGATCTTTGGGATTTGCCAGTCAATACGATTTACGAGTTGGATCTTACCGATATGAAACCCGGAAAGTACAAAGTAGAATTAAGATCCTACACTGGAATGATCACGAAAGAAATTACGATATCAGATTAAGAAAATCGTGAAGTCGTAAAAAAGCCCCTGGAAATTGCCAATTTCCAGGGGCTTTTTTATTTATAATGAGGCTTATCCTTCAAAGTGAAGAGAAATGGTAAATCCTCTCGAAAGTACTTTCTCAATGACACTTGATTCAGGAAGGTCATCGTCGAAGATCAGAATGTTGTTCAAGCCGTGAGAGAACTTGATTTCAGGCGAAAAGATAAAATAGGGTAGAAAGAATTGAATGCCTGCACCAATCTCAAATGCAAAGTCAGAGGGGGCAATCTTTACTAAAGAATCAGCATTCCTCGCCCGGCTGTCACTCGCCACATCAAAGGCATATTTAACACCAGCTATCACAAACAAACGCATATCCCTGTAAGGGACTGATTTGTACCTCGCATGAAAAGGCATCTCTACGAAAACCGATTCAATTCTTCTCGCAAATGGATTATCACGCTCCGTAGCATCATAATTCAGATTCCTCTCAGCAAAAGACAGCGTAGGTAGAAACCGGATATCGAAATGATCTCCAATTTTGAGGTTCGTTACGATACCCAAGTTGAAACCTGGACCGGTGACCGACCTCACAACATTGATACTGTCGTTCAGTATAAAATCCCTTGATTGGAATATTTTGAAATCAGAGGAATTAAACCCAAGTGTAATCCCAAAATAATAGGGCTTTTGATTGAAGTCCAGGAAATTATAATTGCCTCTTGAGGTCTGAGATTGAAGATCCCCAAAAGCTAACAGAACGAAAAAGAGGAAAGAGAGCTTTACAATGTTTTTGGAAATGATTTTTTTCATGTCATCTTGTTACTTAACTGCTTGGTAAATAGAACAAACACCAAGTGTTAAAGGCTTATATGTAGCAGATTGATAACCAGTGTCTTCCATCACTTTTACAAAATCCTTGCCGTCTGGAAATGCTTGTACGGACTCGTAGAGATAACTATAGGCTTTCGGATCTTTTGAAGTAATGCGTCCAATAACTGGCAACATATTTCTGAAATAGAAATTGTAAAGTTGTTTGAACGGGAAAACAGTAGGCCGAGAGAATTCCAGAACGACAATCATTCCACCGGGTTTCAACACTCGGTTCATTTCTCGCATACCGATCTCCAGGTTTTCAAAATTTCTTACGCCAAAAGCAACGGTCACGGCATCGAACGTATTGTCTGGGAAGGGGAGATTTTCACTGTCGCCCAATTGCAATTCTATGCTTTCATCCAAGAGCTTTTTCCTCAGCTTCTTGCGGCCCACCTCCAGCATCTCGTTGGAAATATCAATCCCGATCACTTTATCCGGTTTTAACTGCCGATTGGCCTCAATGGCCAGGTCCGCCGTCCCTGTAGCGACATCCAAAATCATATTTGGCTTTATTGATTTTAATGCATTGATTGCTTTTTTGCGCCAGCTAATATCGATACCAAGTGACAAAAAGTGATTAAGGAAATCGTACCAGGGCGCTATATTGTCAAACATTTTGGACACCTGGTTTTTTTTGCTTTCCTCAAGGTTGTATGGCTTTACTTGTTCTTTTTGCATGATTTATAAATGTTTGCAAAAGTAACAAAAGGGGAGGAGTTGGGTTCTTTAAAATGCTTTGATGTTTGTTTTGTAAAATGCAAGGTTGAAGTAAAACATTATGGATTGACTGCAAAGTGGCCCCATGTTGATTTGGCATGCGCCGTGGTAAACTTTTAAGTTTCGATAGGGGAGAAGGGCTTGATTTTTTGTAGGGCGTTAATTTCGTCCTGAATTGATTTTTATGGATTCTTCTTCTGATCGGCGTTTAAATAATATTTGTCAGCAATAATAAGTATAAGACATTTTCTCAGTTTTTCTGTAGAGCAGGGTTCGTTTAAAGCATTAAATATAATAGAGGATATAGAGTGGAAATTTATTACTTAACATAACATAAATTATGAAAATATTATATTGCCTTTAAAATTAGGATAGACATTTGGAACGAATGAAAAGCCCTACGTGAGTTCCCCGGCTGAAGCGGTAAAAAATAATTCTAAGTAAGTGAAAACATTTTTTTGAAATAAAACGTCACAATATCTTTGACCTCAAAAAAATAAAACCATGAAAAAAGCCCAACCAAAATTTAATTATGGACAAGACTTGTTGACCGCAGGTCTTGCCTTAAAAATAGCTCGTGGAAAAGTCCGTGGCGTCCTTACTCAAGAATCACTTAAAAAAGTGGCTGCCAGCAGAAAAATAGTTGAAAGACTGGCCAATGGAGATAAAGCTGTGTATGGAATCAATACTGGATTTGGACCATTGTGCACAACGAGGATATCGAAGAAAGATACCAGCACATTACAACACAATATTTTAAAAAGCCATAGTGTCGGTGTAGGTGATTCGATTGAACCTGAGATTGCGAAACTAATGCTCGTGCTTAAAATGCAGGCACTTGGTCAGGGCTATTCCGGCATTCATTCAAGAACTCTTAGCAGGATCATGTGGCACATTGACAATGATGTCATCCCTGTAGTACCTTGTCAAGGTTCGGTAGGTGCTTCGGGTGATCTCGCTCCCCTATCACATTTGTTTTTGCCATTGATCGGCCTCGGCTTCGTCACTGTTTCGGGAACAGTTTATCCATCGAATAAGGTTTTGAAAGAGAACGACTTACAACCCCTCACGCTTGGGGCCAAGGAGGGTTTGGCTCTGATAAACGGTACCCAGTTCATAGCGGCATACGCCGTGAAGGCCCTTGAACAACTGCACAACTGTCTGAGCCAGGCAGATATAGTTGGTGCCATGATGATTGAAGGACTTTTGGGATCTTCCAGTCCTTTTCTGGAAAATTTACATAGAATCCGACCTTATAAAGGCACTCTACATGTAGCCTACCGAATGTCAAAATTACTTGAAAATTCTGGTATTAATTCGTCCCACCAGGACTGTGACCGAGTGCAAGACCCCTACTCTCTTCGCTGCATCCCACAGGTACATGGTGCCTCCAGAAATGCTTGGTTGCATCTAAAAGAATTATTGGAGATTGAATTGAATGCAGTGACCGATAATCCAATCATTGTTGATGAGAACAATGCCATCAGCGGAGGCAATTTTCATGGCCAGCCAATGGCTCTGCCATTAGACTATGTTTGTATCGCAGCTTCGGAAATTGGAAATATTTCAGATCGGCGAACATATCTTTCACTGACAGGTATCGCCGCAGATACGCCAAAATTATTGATGAAAGATATTGGTTTAAATTCTGCTTTTATGATTTTACAATATACATCCGCTGCACTGGTGAGTGAAAATAAAACATTATGCTATCCTGCCAGTGCGGATAGTATTCCAACTTCTTTGGGACAAGAAGATCACGTAAGCATGGGATCAATAAGTGCCCGAAAAGTATTGCAAGTCGTCAATAATTTAGAAAAAATACTGGCCATCGAATTGTTGTGTGCAGCACAGGCCCTTGATTTTCATCGCCCATTAAAAACTACCCCAATTTTAGAAGCCGTACACAAGATGGTCAGAAAAAAAATTACCCATGCAGAAGTGGACAGGGTATTTGCGGATGACATAGAAAAATCTATTGCAATAATTAAAAGCGGAATTATTTTAAAAATATCAAAGAAAATAAATAAGAAAAATAAATTAGGATTTAATTCTGAGTTTGATCTTTTGTTCGAGGAGTACTAAGTTAAATAAATTCCAACTCGATTTAATTGGATGAAATTGAGCAATTAAATACAGCATTCTAAATTGGGATAAATATTTGGTTTCTCAATTTCAACAATTAAAAATTCGTTTATTCATGAATTAACTTTTCTACCCCCACTCCATTTTCAGTTTCTATTTTTAATAAATAAATTCCTTTACTTAATTTATTTTCAATATTAAATTCCAGGTTGTTCTCCCCTGCCCCAAAATTCCCCTTTGACTCGAATACTGATTTTCCGGTAATATCAATTAATTCAAACAGTATTTCTGTCCTTTTATTTAAGCTAAATTCAATATTTATTTTTTCCTTAAATGGATTGGGTGAAACACTGAAATAATCTAATTCATCTGGCAGCCTGACTGCACCCACAATGCACTCTGTCTTAAAAAAAGTACTGGAAGACCATTCACTTTTTGCATCGGTGCATACTGATCTTATTTGCGTTTCATAGTTAATGCATTCTTGAAGGTTGATAGCAGAAAAGAAAAAATTCTGCGTAGAAATAATAAGCCAATTATTATCTAATTCCGATTTAAGCCGGACCTCATATGATGATGAAGAAATATTTTCCTCCCAGGCAAAATTGGCTTCATAAAATCCAATATCATCAATCGTGAAATTGGCAGGAGGGTCACAATCTGTGGGTAGTTCCCTGATAATATTTACACAATAATCTTCCACTTCTCCATGTTCAATATTGACTTCACAGGCAGTTGGCTCACTATTCCATTTCATCACAACACGCATGCGTGTAATTCCCGGGACAGCATCCCCCGGAATAAAAATTTCACCTGAAACCGGATCGTTAGAGGCATTTCCTGCATCAAAAACTTCTTCCTCTGAATCATCGAAATCACCATCCTGATTAAAATCTATATAGACTTTGAACCACTCATTAAATCCGAAACCCGAGTAGCCCGGAGCTAAATTAATTTCATAAAAACGATAGGTAGAAAGGTCTGTTGAAAGATCTGTAAAGTTGGCATATCCGCCATCCGATCCAGTAATATTGTTTAATGTATTAAGACTAACTTCTGCGATCCATTCGTCCGTTGCATCCTCGCTATTGGACGGGCAATAAGGAAGGTCTGTACAGTTCCCGCAACCGGCGGTCTTGAAAGAAACAGGAGGACTGAAATCAGTAATTTCATTTTCACAAACCGTCTGAATTAAGACCAAATAACTGGTGCAGGAATCAAGGCTGGAAAATTCGAAATTAGTATCCGTGATGTCATTGAAAGAGACGGAGCCACCGGTAGTAGAGTTCAAAATAAGGTTATAGCTCTGTGCTGCAAAAACACTCCCCCATTCTACCGTTGCTGTTGTTTCAGAAAAGCCGGTAACAGTTAACCCGTCAGGGTACACACAGCATCCATCCGTTTTAAATACCAAAATATCGGTCAATCCGCTTGCATCATTTGTACAATTATCTTCGAGCTGAACCTCATAAGAAGTACAAGGCATTAAATTATCAAAGAGAACCGGCGAAACAGCGTTGTCGATAATATTCCAGTTGGAGGAACCTACCTCTCTAAAATACAAAGTGGTGGAAAGTGTGGAATCAGTTGAAAACCATTCTATGGAAGCAGAAATATCAATAATATTAGAAGCTGAAAGGCCAGCAGGTTTCGGACAAGTGCCGCATTCAGATAGCAAAATCTGCATGGAATTGTAAATATTTGCCCGGCCGCCATATTTGACTTCATCCTCCAAATTTGGGATCAGGTCAATTCCGGCAAATATGGCATCTCTAACAAATCTGGCAGTGGCCGCTGGTGCCCCGAGTGCCTGGTCGCCTAATGTGTTGCACGGTGCGGCATACAATAGCCCAATCATTCCCGCTACTATTGGTGTGGCAAAAGAAGTTCCACTCGAACTGACTGGGCCACCATTTAAATTTATGCTCACGGCATCTTCCCCGGGAGCTGCCAAATCCACATTTTCAATGCCAAACCCGGAAAAGGTACGGACGTCTTCGTGATCTGTCGCCGTTACTGAAATTAAATATTCACTCGAACAGCCAGTTGGCAAATCACCGATAAGGTCAACATTCGCATTTTCGTTAGTGGTCGCTCCGCAACTTAATATCCCTGCCAGGCCCAGTGAATCATACATGGCACACCAGATTGGTGCTTCAGCAGGGTTTCCTCCGTCAATGCCCCAGGAGGAGTTTGTTGCCACAACAAATGCACCTTCTTGTCCGGCCGTTTCATTGTACTTCCTCCGCATTACAAGTGGGTAGGTATAAGCAGCAATGGAATTCGCTTCGGAGACACCTGAAAAATCCACATGCATGATTTTGATATCCCAATTTACCCCACTGATCATCATCCCGTTGTTACCTTTTCCACCAACTAATCCCGAGACAAATGTTCCATGGCCGAATGAATTGTCGAGCATGATGTCGTTATTATTATTTACATGCCAGCCGCCGTAATCATCTACATATCCGTTATTGTCGTTGTCGATGCCGTCATTCGGTATTTCTGCCTCATTGAACCAAAGGTTGCCCTGCAAATCAGGGTGACTGCGGTTGGCGCCTTCCACGACACAGACCACAATTTCCTGACCGTCGATCGTCGTTCCCCCGGTGGTGAGGTCCCAGGCAAGGTCAATGTCGATATCAGCGTTTGGAAAGCCACCTGATTGGCCGGTATTGACCCACATCCATTGCTGGTCAAAACCTGGGTCGTCCGGTACGGTCTGCCGATAATTTCCCAAATGGTTGAACTGTGCATTTTCAATAGCGGGAATCCGCCTTATTTTATTGAGAAATTCGTTTTCATTGATCTTGGCAAAATCAAAGTGGAGCAACCAAATCCTGAGTGGAGGAGAAAGTTCATCCTGAATTTGAAGATTGGTTTTTTGACCGTTGAATTTTTGTAGGTCTTTAGTGATTCTGGTAATGTCACTTCCCGGCTGCAATTGTACAATGATGTCACCCAGTACATGTTTGAGTCGTTGAGCCTTTAGATATTCGCCCGAAAAGGTGAGGAACAGAAAAATGATAAGTAGTTTTTTCATACTGACATTCATAGGAAGTGATCATTAGTTAAGCGTAAAAAACAACAATATTCACGGTTAACGGGAATCAATGCAAAGAGTTTGTTAATCAATGCAAATGCAATGACATTCTTTTAATTTAAAACATAGGTTTCTAAGCGGTCATTATTGTTGGCAACAATAAATAACGTCTTTCCGTTTGCCAATTTGACCTTTGCTAAATCTCTCGCTTCTCTGGTAGCCCAAAAACCAGATTCCCGATTAGGTAGAGCTGTAAATTTTCCATTACCCTGACCCAGGAGGATGGTGCCATTTCCGGCGTCGTAACGACCGGTCTCTACATCGGGCGAACTGGAGTTGCCTACCAACATGATATCCAAATTGTTATCCTGGTTGAAATCATGGATCTCGATTTCGTTAACCGGGGCAAATTGAGCTTCAACGGGCAGTTGGTGCTGAATGAATCTGCCATCCTTATTTTCAAACCAACTACTGGCAAATGTGTAGGCTTCGAACTGCATGGCCGCGTCCAGCTCATTTTTGGCAAATACATCGGTGATAGTAGCCACTCCATAATCTTTATAAAAGACAAATTTCTTTTTCAGGATGGGCATCTGTTTGATCATCATATCCCTCAACGGAAGCGGGTACAGTTTCCCATTATTGTAGTAAGCGAGGACTGGATCAATGCTGCCGTTTTTATCAAAATCTTTGGCAAATAATTTGAGCGGTGCGTCTTCTGTGGCTTTCAATCTCGAATTCAGTCCAAGGTTTCCACCGATCAAGTCCAAATCACCATCAGCATCAAGATCAACGGCATGCAGGCAATTCCACCAACCGTTCGTTTTGTCCAAACCAAATGCAGCAGTCGCATTGCTAAATTGACCACTGTTATTTTTGAAAATGGAAATAGGCAACCACTCCCCTGCCGCAATGATTTCCTCCGTACCATCACCATCAAGGTCAGCCCAAATCAAATCGTTGATCATTCCGAGCTGTTGTAATTCAGCTGCGATTTGACCACAGTAATCGGTAAATTTTCCTTGGTCATTCACTAAAAAACAGGTTGCCGGTGTAGTCGGATAAAGGCCTGGGGTGACCAAACCACCAACAAGCACATCTTCATCTCCATCTTTATCAAAATCAAACGTAGTCACGCAAGAGGCACTGGCCGTTCCATTTGGTAAATTGGCCGTTGCCCGGGTAAATTTACCAGCGCCATTATTGAGATACAACCGATCCTGATAATTGGCTGAGTTGGCTTCATAAGTACTGCCCCCGCTTGCTACAAAAAGATCGAGGTCGCCATCATTATCAGCATCTAAAAATGCAGACCCCATATCTTCAAAAGCTGAATCAGAGTCCCAACCCTGACCTGTAGATTTCGAAAACTGGCTCTTCTTATTTTGTAAAAACAATTCACCAGCCTGGTTCCTTGCTCCACCAATAAAAACATCTTCCAAGCCATCCCCGTTGGCGTCTCCAACTGCAATGGAAGGCCCTAAATTTGAAAACCGGTGAGGCAATAATCTCTCTCGGTTGAAATCTTCAAATTCATCTTCCACATGGGTATAATCGAGTCCAATATTTTTTACTTTGACAAAACTTTTGGTAGCTACGGTTTCTTCCCATTTTCCATTTCCGGCATCTTCGATATTCAAGACAACTTTTTGATTGACCGGCAAGTTTTCAAGTATTTGAATTTGACCGTTTGACCACTGCAATTCTAATTTTTCAATTGAGTTTGCCTTTCCTAACCCAAAATGAAATAACGGCTGAGAACAGGACAGAAAGCCCCGGTTATGAGTCATTTCCTGATATTGAATCTTACCGTCGACAGATATTCTGGCTTTTGTACCGATGCCTGAAGGGTTTTTTGCATTTCCTTTCAGCTCAACCTGAAACCAGTTACTTCCTCCTTTTTCAACAGTTTGGTTTTGGTAAACCATGATGTCCGAAGCAATATTATTGACCAATAAATCGAGATCGCCATCGTTGTCCATGTCCGCATAAGCACTTCCGTTGGAAAAACCTGGCTGCGTCATTCCCCACTGGTTATTTACTTTTTCAAAATTGAGCCCATCAACATTTTTGAACGCATAATTTTCCAATGGAATAGAGGGGACGTGTTTTAGATAGTCCTGGATTGTAGGTGTTTTATTAAAATCAATTCTGCCCCCGGGCGCCAAAGAAGGAGAAGTGTAAGTCAAATAATCAAGGTTGGAAACATCTCGGCGATAGCCGTTAGTAATATATAGGTCTTTGAAGCCATCATTATCAAAATCGGCCAATAAGGGGCTCCAGCTCCAGTCGGTATTCCAAACACCAGACATCACACCTATTTCACTGAACACATCGCCTTCTTTGCCGGAGCGGCCGGTATTGAGTTGTAACACATTGCGCATTAACTGATGCCCATATCCATAATTAACCAGATTTGTGTACCGGTCCAACATCATCGTTGTCATCAGCTCTTTTTGCCTTTGGTTATCCTCTGCGATCATGTCCAGGGCCACTAAATCCACCAGTCCATCATTGTTGAAATCAGCAATATCCACACCCATCGTATGGTTGCTCTGGTGCCTGAAATATTGATCAGTTTGAATGGAAAAAGTACCGTTTCGATTGTTGATGTACAGATAGTCCGGAACAATGTAGTCGTTCCCGACAAAAATGTCTGGGTATCCATCCCGGTTGAAATCCGAGACGGTGGCACTTAACCCCCAGGCCCGGTTGTGGATGCCCGCTTGTTTTGAAATATTCGTGAATTTTCCGTTTCCGTCATTTCGGTAAAATTTGTCAGAGTCCCATTCATTCGATGGCTCTGTATTTACTTCACTTCCACCATCGGGTAAGTTTTTAACATTGATTTTATTCACGTTGCCAAAATCTACCGGATGGTTCAACAAGTAGACATCCAGGTCGCCATCCAAGTCAAAATCAAAGAAATTAGCATGATTTGAGGCCGACTGATCATCAAGTCCGAAGCTTCTCGCTGATTCAGTAAAAGTTAGGTTCCCATTGTTAAGGTATAATAAATTGGAGCGGTCTGGCCCCGGAACAGCACCGGACCTGCACACATATAAATCAAAAAATCCGTCTTCATTTATATCGACAACAGTTACCCCCGTTTTTTTTCCGCCAACGGCCCCTACCCCAGCCTTTTGTGTGATATCTTCAAATTTCCAGTTGCCTTTATTTAAGAACAGTCGGTTGGGCTCCTGGGTGGCCGTAAAATAAATATCCTGGAGCCCGTCATTATTCACATCGATGATGGCAACACCACCTCCATTATACAGATAAGAATAGTTCAATATGTTTTCCTTGAACGACTCCGAAATGGTATTGGAAAATTGAATGCCCGTCTGTTCTGCCGTTAGCAATTGGAATTGAGGGTCTGTAACGGTTTTGGTGGCTGGAGTTGAACTGGCAGGATCTGAACTCACATTTTCGTTCTCGCTTGTACAAGAGAAAACAAAGAAGCTAATGAGGGAAATCAGTAGTAAGGGATAACAATTGCGCATTATCAGTAAGATTTTTATGTTCATACGAAAGTCAGGCGGCAAAGTTAGAGAAAGGTATAATGAGTTTGGAAAATACCGAAAAAAAGCATGGCCCAGATGTTATGATTGGTTTGAGAACTATAGGAATTTAATGTTTAAATGTTAATAATTTAATAAAAAGAAAATTATAAATGAGTAAATATATGCTTTCCCGCATTTTGTTAATATTTCTTTAATAGTCTTTCCTGTTTATTTCTAATTTGGACATAAGGCATCACAATGTTGGGCCTGATGACAATTAGCATTTTGCATCTGGAGCTCAATGTGTATTTTTCCGTTAAACAACAATTTAATCGTATGAAAAGCTTATTCGGTAAAAACCAAAGCATCTATCTTTTCACCTCGATGTTGGCCATTATATTACTGGCCAGTTTCAGTTATCATCAGGAACAGGTCGCTCATAATAAGACCACCTGTTTGTTTACTTTTGATAAGCAGCACGAAACAACTGACAACCAACTTGTTATGAATTTTGATTATGAAAAGGCCTGGGCTGAAATCAACGATCTCGCCAGACAAGGCCTCCCTAAGTCGGCTTTGGAAAAAGTCAATCAATTAATTGAAAAAGCCAGGGAAGAAGAAGAACATTCCCAGTTTATTAAGGGAGTAATCTATAGGGGAAATTATGAAAGCCAACTGGAAGAAGACGGGTTTTCAAACGCCATTTTGAAATTACAGAATGAAATGGAAAGCGCTGGATTCCCGGTTAAACCCATCTTGCAATCCATGCTCGGCGAGATGTATGTCAATTACCTCGACCAAAATAGGTATCAATTCCAGAATCGAACAAATACTGTTGAATTTAATAATGAGGATATCCGTACATGGCCAATTGAACACTTTATGGAGGAAAGTGCAAAACTTTATTGGCTTTCACTCACTGACAATAAGTCTAAAACAACAGACATTAAGCAGTTCGAAATCCTTCTATCAAAAGGAAAAAACGATGCGGGACTGCGCCCGACACTTTACGACTTCCTCGCCCACCGGGCCATTGATCAATTCATGAACGAACGGAATTACCTCGCTCAGCCTGCCTATAAATTTGAAATCGAAGACAGTAATGCGTTTTCAAAGGTTCGTGATTTTATCAAATGGGAAATAAATACCCAAGACACAACTTCCCAAAAATTTCAGACACTGAAGCTTTTCCAGGAACTCCTGGCCTTCCGTAGTACAGAAAAGAGAATGCAATCCCCTTCCCTGCTCGACGCTGATTTGAAAAGGTTAAAATTTGTTCAGCAAAACTCTATTCATATTGACAAAGATGAATTGTATTTAAATGCCTTGAAGGACTTGGCCGCGACGTACGAAGGTAGTGAAGGGCTGGGTGATGTTAACGCAGCCATCGCTTCGCATTTTTACTCTACTGGCAGCAACTACCTGCCAGTTCCATTTGGTGAAACTGATGAGGACGAGAGAAAATGGCATTGGAAAAAGGCTTATGAATATTGTGAGCAGACTGTAAAGGCGTTTCCGAATACAGTTGCAGCCAGTGACTGCTTAAAATTGATGAACCAAATCACTGCTAAAAACCTGACGTTGGAAACCGAAATGGTCAACCTGCCAAACCAACCATTTTTAGGAAAGCTTGAATTCAGGAATATTGACAAAGCATATTTTAAGGTAATTCCATTTACGCAAAATGATCGGGAAGCTTTTGAAAAGTTGCGCAACGAAAGAAACTGGAAAGAACGCGCTATCAAATTTTTAAATAGTAAAAAGCATATGTCGAGCTGGTCAGTAGAACTGCCGGACCAAAAAGATTTCCATCAACATGCAGGAGAAACAAGTATTGGCACATTGCCCAAAGGCATGTATGCAATTCTTGTTTCGAGTGATGAAGGGTTTACTTCAGGAGATGCGCTCACGGGTTTTCTTTTTACTCATATTTCAAATATTGGTTTTTGGGAAAGAAAAAGCGAAGGCAAAGGTGTCGAATTCGTAGTTTTTGACCGGGGCAATGGCCGACCTGTAGCAGGAGCGGAAGTTGAATTTTGGGTCAGGTCTTACAATTCGGTCTTCAGGAAATATGAAAAGAAAAAAAGAGACACACAAATCAGTGACGAGAATGGTTTTGTCAAAAATCAGTTAACCGAAAGGACGGATCGAAACTTTAGTATACACATCAAACATGCTGATGATGAACTTATTACAGATCAGAACTTCTACAATAACTATTATAGAAATGAGCCTCGTCCGTATCAAAAAACCGAGTTTTTTTTAGACAGGGCAATCTACCGACCCGGACAAACAGTTTATTTTAAGGGAGTGGCCTTGAGCTTTGACAAAGAGAAAATGCCAAGTATTTTAAAGAACCAGAAAGTCGAGGTCACCTTGCGTGATGCAAATTATCAGGAAGTATCGAAACTGAATTTACAAACCAATGAATATGGGACTTTTAGCGGTCAGTTTGTTTCACCTCGTGGTGGGCTTTTGGGCAACATGTCGTTGGTTTCCAGCATCGGCGGTAATGCAAAAACATTCAAAGTAGAAGAATACAAGCGACCAAAATTTGAAGTGACATTTGATCCTGTCGGTGAAAGTTACCGGATCAATGATCAAGTAACGGTAAACGGCAATGCCAAAGCTTATGCAGGCAATCAGATTGATGGTGCGAACGTGACCTGGAGAGTCGTCCGGAAAACCAGTTTTCCCTGGTACTGGTATCGTTGGGGCCGTTTGCCGTGGATGGGTGAAACCATGGAAATTGCCCATGGCACTGCAACTACTGATGAAAATGGCAATTTTGACTTAGAATTTAAAGCGGTCCCTGACAAAAGAATCCATGCCGACAAAAAACCTCAGTTCAACTATACAATTTATGCCGACGTCACAGATATCACGGGTGAAACACAAAGCGGAGAGTCCTCAGTCAAAGTAGGTTACATTGCGATGAATGTAAGCATTCCAATGGCGGAACAAACGAACGTGGATAGTTTAAAAAAACTTGACCTGCTCATTACAAACCTAAATGGACAAAAAGAGGAGGCCCAGGGTTCCATTGTAGTCGAACTGCTTCAATCGCCCGATCAAATATTCATTGATCGTTACTGGCAACCTACCGATACGCGCCTTTTGCCTGAGGCCACCTTTAAGAAAAATTTTCCTCAATTTGCCTGGAGGGATGAGGATGCCCCGGCAAATTGGAACGTCGAAAAAATAGTGCTACAGGAAACTTTTGATACAGAAAAATCAACTGAAATCTCCTTGGATGAAAAAGCTCTTACAGCTGGTTGGTACAGAGTCACTGTTGAAACCAAAGACCGGTTCGGAGAACCCGTTGAATTAAAAAAACAGTTCAGCCTCTTCGATCTGAATGGTCATGAAACACCATCTCCTACCGTCATTTGGCATCAGGTCGAGCAAAAAAAACATGAGCCAGGTAGCACAATAAAAACCCATTTCGGAACTTCCAGAAAGAACCAGCCTGTCTTGATTGAATATGGTAAAGATGGTGAAACTTTGCTAAGGAAATGGTTAACGGTGGAAGAACTTGTTTCCAACGATTTTGAAGTACAGGAATCACACCGGGGCAATTTGAGTTATGCCTATTCATTTGCGGCGCTGAATCGCTCCAGCAACCTGATTCAATCCATTTCTGTTCCCTGGAGCAACAAAGACCTGCAAATCGAATTTGGGACCTTTCGGGATAAGCTGCAACCCGGCCAGGAGGAAGAATGGTTGATAAAAATTAATGGGCCTAAAGGAGAAAAAGTGGCCGCTGAAATGGTAGCAGGCATGTATGATGCTTCGTTAGACGCATTTGCTCCTAATTATTGGGGGATGAATTTATTTCCGATAAGTTTTGCTCGGTTGAGGTACAGTGGAACTACCTACAAAACAGTTCGTCAGTCTTCCCTCTCTCATTTCAAACCAAGTTCTTTCAAGTCGGTCAACAGGCAATATGACCGGCTCAATTGGTTCAACTGGAACTTCGGCAATCTGTATTTTGCGAAAGCCGAAGGCGCTGTGCTACAACGGTCAATGATGATGGATGCTGTACCATCAGCACCAGCCGGAATAGCATTAGAAGAGGAAGTTTTGAGCACCATTAATATTCGGGGAAAAAGTAGAAATGAAGCTACGGATGGGGTCTCTATAGCCAATAATTCAGCCACACCGACCGAATATTCTGAATCCCCAGCCGTGGATGATTCTCCGACAGCTTCCATTGATAATCCAGCCGTAAAGGTCAGAACGAATTTAAATGAAACCGTTTTCTTTTTTCCTCATCTCATGACAGATGAAGAAGGAAACATTCTGATTAAATTCAAAATGAACGAAGCATTGACGAAGTGGAAATTTCTTGGACTTGCCCATACACCTGACCTTCAATCTGCGGTCACGACCAAAGAAGTAATTACGCAAAAAGACTTGATGGTCGTTCCCAATCCACCTCGTTTTTTCAGGGAAAACGATGAAATCGAGTTCACCGCAAAAGTTGTGAATCTGACCGACCAGGCGCTAACCGGAAATGCGGAGCTTCAACTGGTCAACCCTTTCAATTCGATGCCAGTCTATAAATGGCTCGACAACCCTCAATTCAATCAGAATTTTGAAGTTGCAGCTAAACAAAGTGCCCGGCTGGCGTGGCGATTTAAAGTCCCTGATGTGGCAGATGTACCCGTTATTGAACACACAGTTTCAGCAGTGGCAGGAGATTTTTCAGATGGTGAACGTAGTGCCATTCCCGTACTTTCCAATAGAATGTTGGTGACAGAAACAAAGCCATTACCCGTTCGGGGAAAGGAAACGAAAAAATTTGTTTTTGAATCTTTGAAAAACAACAGTTCAAGTACGTTGAGGCATCAAGGGTTAACGCTGGAGTTTACGCAGAACCCAGCGTGGTATGCGGTTCAGGCCCTACCCTATTTGATGGAATACCCCTATGAATGCACCGAGCAGATTTTTAGCCGTTTTTATGCAAATAGTTTAGCAACTTCTGTGGCGAATTCACATCCTAAGATCAAAACGGTATTTGATAAATGGAAAGATTACGAGCCAGATGCCTTAATGAGTAATTTGAGTAAAAATCAAGAATTAAAAACGGCTCTCCTTGAGGAAACCCCTTGGGTTTTACAAGCTCAAAGTGAAGAGTTGCAAAAGCAGAACATTGGATTATTGTTCGATTTAAATCGGATGGCCTACGAACAAGACGCTGCCCTGAAAAAGCTCCAGGACCGGCAAATGGCCGGCGGTGGATGGGCTTGGTTTTCTGGAGGTCGGGACAATTGGTATATCACCCAGTATTTGGTTGAAGGGTTTGGCCATTTACAAAAACTAAATGTTAGTGAAATACAGGAAGACCCAGCAACCTGGCAAATGATCCAAAAAGCAGTAAAATACTGCGATGACCGTATAGTTGAACAATATGAAAAATTAGAAAAATTAGTCAGTGAAGGAAAAACGACCTGGGACAAAGATCATCTGAATTACATGGCTGCCCATTATCTCTATACCAGATCGTTTTTCCTGGAACCGAACAACGCGCAGGCCAGTACCAATGTGGTTTCAGGCGAAAACAAAAGATATTTAGCATTAAACAATAAGGCTAAAAAAGTTCATGATTATTACCTGGGACAGGCTAAAAAATATTGGCTCAACAAAGGTATGTATACTGAAGGTATGTTGTCCCTGGCCCTGTTCCGGAACGGTAACACAGAGGCTGCCAGAAAAGTCATTCGTTCGCTGAAAGAAAGATCATTGAACCATGCAGAATTAGGCATGTACTGGAAATACCCTTCTGGCTGGTGGTGGTACCAGGCTCCCATTGAGACCCATGCCCTTTTGATCGAGGCATTTACTGATATTTCGGACGATCAAAAATCAGTTGACGACCTGAAAGTCTGGTTGCTGAAAAATAAACAAACCAACCATTGGAAAACCACCAAAGCCACAGCTGCTGCTGTGTACGCATTACTTAGTAGCGGGGACAATTGGCTTTTGGATGATGCTCCGTTGGACATCAAGTTTACCGGAAAAAATGGAAAGGAATTAACTAACACAGTTAAAGAGTCACAAAAGAATGCAGAAGCCGGGACCGGATATTTCAAAACCCGTATTGACGGAGGCTCTGTCGATAAAAGTCTGGCCGACCTGACCGTTTCCAATCCAAACAACGTGGTAGCCTGGGGTGCGATGTACTGGCAATATTTTGAGCAACTGGACAAGATAACTACTTTTGAAGAGACCCCACTGACCATCAAAAAGCAGCTTTTCAGAGTTGAAAATTCGGATCGGGGAGAAGTCATGAGACCAGTGGTAGAAGGCGAGGCTCTGCAAGTTGGGGAAAAATTGAATGTAAGAATCGAGCTAAGGGTTGACAGAGATATGGAATACGTCCACATGAAAGATATGAGAGCCAGTGGCTTTGAGCCGATCAATGTATTAAGCAGCTACAAATGGCAGGGCGGACTGGGCTATTATGAAAGTACGCGGGACGCTTCCACCAATTTCTTCTTCTCCCGGCTGCCAAAAGGAACTCATGTATTTGAATATCCCCTGCGCGTTCAGCACAACGGTGATTTTTCAAATGGAATTACCACCATTCAATGTATGTATGCGCCTGAATTTACCAGTCATTCTGAAGGAATTCGAGTGGCGGTGAGTGAGGATTGATGCAGACAGAAAGAATGGGCAAAAAATAAGGAGGTCATTTTTATGGCCTCCTTATCTATTTAAACTGGTTACTTCTGGACTACGAAAGGCAAACTGACACGCTCGTTATCAGCTACTTGTAAGGACAACCAATATTGACCATTCTTAAATTCGCCAACACTCATTTGAATGGCTCCATCAATATTATCCACTTCCAATTTATTAACCAATTGACCCGAAGAATTGAAGATTTCAATATTCGCAGATTTGCCGATAGAATCGCTGACATCAATATTCAAAACACCATTTGTTGGGTTTGGGAATAAATTTAATTGAGGCACATCTTTTTTAGGAACTACCGGAGCGCCTGCTGGTTTACCGTCTTTACCCAATGCAAAACGAGTGTCTACATTTTCATCAGCTTGATAAATTTCTCCTTTGATTTTCAACATGGTCTGAGGCGGGTCTGTATTAGCAGTGATGGTAATGGTCTTTGTCTGTTTACCCATTTTTCCTTTGGAATTAAATTCAGCTACTATCGCCGCTGTTTCACCTGGTGCTACGGGTGATTTGGGCCAACTGGGAACTGTACAGCCACAGCTGCCTTTTGCATTGGAAATAACCAAGGGCTGGGTGCCTGTATTGGTAAATCTGTAAATATGCTGAACCTTCTCTCCCTGCGTAATCTGGCCAAACTCAAATACAGGTTCATCAAATGTAACGGTCGTGGTCGGCCCTGTTGGAGGTGCCGGAATTGATTGAGCGTTCAGAGAAAAAGCTACTACCAGGCAAAAAGAGAAAAAGAGAATTGATTTTTTCATAATGAAAAATTTTAAGGGTTACTAAAAAAGAGAGCCGAGGGCTATTGGAAAACGGTTTTTAATAAATCAATTAACCTAAGCACTCATTTCTGATTAAATATTGATATGATAAATATAGACTGAAATGACTATGCTGAAAACATTTTAGGCGACCGTTAAGATTTCGTTAAACAACGTTTGCAATGATTTTAAAAAATAGAAATTTAAAATCGAATTTGTTCGAAAATTCCTGTTGAATCGATGAGTTTTAAATAGTCAGGATGACTGATTGAAAAGGCTGGATTCATAGCCAACAAAGAGTTTTTAAACGACTTCATCATAAGGTTCAAGTGTATAAATACCTAAAAAATTTAAGGCATCCATTATTCCAATGGACGCCTTAAATTTTTATCACCTGAATCATTTTTCTAAAAATTCAATATGGCGATCATCAATTGAGTGGCAGATTTAACGCAAAAGCGTAACATCTCCTTTTAAGTTATATGTTGGATTACCCGCACCCGGAATTTGATAGGTAATAGAATAAATAAACACATCGGAAGTAGCTGCATCTCCATCGATGGTTCCATCCCAGGAATTGGCTCCATCCTCATTTTCATAAACAAGTTTCCCCCATCGGTTCCAAATCCTGAATTCGGAGATTTCAACGGGCACTAATGAGATCAGCTCAAATACATCATTGATAGAGTCACTATTAGGAGTGAACACGTTCGGAGCTTCCACCGGATTGTTTTTCAGGGTGACGTTCTGTTCTGTTTCATCATCGCATCCTGTCGGACTGATTACCCTTACTGTAAAAGTTATAGGCCGATCCACTTCGGTTTCAGGCAAAAACAGTGTGCCGGAAGAAGGGCTGTTTGTTTCAGCAACGACTTCTCCATCGATCAGCCAGATGTAGGTACTGCCCGGGATTTCAGGAATCAACTGAGCAAACATTTCTACTTCCTGTCCTTCAAAAATCATCGAATCAGTCATGAGTGGATCACTGAAAACCAAGGTGTCACCCTCTGTATTCAAAACAATCAAACTATCGACCCGGAATCCATCGAGTACATTTTGCACAACTGTATCGGTTTGGGGGCATTCGTTGAAATCTGTTCCGGTCACTTCGTAGAAGGTCGTGTCGCAATTCGTAACGGTAATGGATTCTCCCATTCCAACTACTCCCCCACCTGTACCTAATTGTTCCCAGACAAAATCAATCCCAGGAATAGATGCCTCCACAGTGAACGTGGTTGGAGTGCCGGCAATCACGTTATCTTCCGGAGGATTAACGGAAATCGTATAAGCAGGAGCTACTTCAACCGTTTGCGTAGCAGTCTGGCTAAAACAGTCCCTGGAATCTGTTGCCGTAACCTGCCAATCTTCAGTGACAGCAGGGTTTAAATTTACCGTAGGTCCTAATACTTCAAATCCGGTGGACAGATTGGTCCACGTGAAAGTAACTCCTGAAAGCTCCGGTGAGATGGAGGCAG
The DNA here is from genome assembly GCA_039819485.1 of Bacteroidota bacterium. Taxonomy (GTDB): domain Bacteria; phylum Bacteroidota; class Bacteroidia; order Chitinophagales; family Saprospiraceae; genus UBA6168. Next base: position 25,486 of record JBCBRY010000058.1, read on the forward strand.
ATAATGTTACAGGTGAACCAGGGCAAACTACCTCAATTGGTTCGATCGATAAACTAAAATCTTGTAGGACTTGCAGCGTAATTGAAGTTTCAAAAACACAGTCATCAATGGTGGCTACCAGGTTATACGTGGTTTCTTGTGTAGGAGAAACAGTTGGCTGTGGTTCATTTGTATTTAAACTGCCGTCTGATGATGTCCAGGTATAGGTTGCCCCCGGAATAAATATCTCATTCAACAAAACAGGTGTCCCCGGACAGATAGGGTTATCCCCGGTATATTGGAAAAACTCAGTCGGTACGTTAATGGATGCGGATGCACCCACCGGACATCCTTCAAATTCTGCCTCAACTTGCCAGGTACCTGATTGGAAAGGTGTTGCGACGGGTTCTCTACAATCCGTACAACTCAGGTTGTCGGGCGGCATCCACATGAATTCTGTTAATTCGGCAGGACCATCAATTGTAAATTGCACGGGCTGTCCTGCGCAAACGGTCGTATCGTCCGGCACAACAGAAATAGTAATGATTGGAGTTACATCAATGAAAATTGAGTCAATGGAAGAACAAGCGTTGATGGTAGATGTCCGTACGTAAAAGAAATCCTCCTGTGCGATGAACACGAGATTCAAGAAGCTATCAGGGGTTTGTACGCCTGGCAGACCGTCCGCCCACATAAATTCAAGATCAGGGAAATTCGCAGGTTCATAGGTCGTGGACGTCAGTGTCACTTCCTCACCTTCACAATAAGTTTCCTTTTCTGGGTCTGCCATAATGCTCAGGTCTGGTAAAGAATCAACCTGCACCCAGATTGAATCAGTGACTACACAATCCACCGTTTCGATAGTGGCATAGTAGTATTGAGAAGAAGGAGGATTCACTTCTACTTGATTGGGTCCTACATCCGTTAAGAAATCCAGCGGCGACCAAACTAAATCAATTACATTGTTGGAAGTATTGGCAGTTAATACAGCCGACTCTCCTAAGCAGAGAAAGACCGAGTCACCCGGTTCGATATCAATATCGGCAAGAAGTACGGTGACGGTCACACTTGATGTATCTGCGCAAGTTTCATTGCCAGGTCCGGAGGACGATGAAATCAATGTATATGTTGTCGTCACTTCAGGTGTTGCAAAAGGCCCGGATACATCAGCAGAAGGAGATAAGAAATCGTCCGGTGTCCAAGTGTAAGTAGTGGACTCAGAATCAATTTCGTTGGCTAATTGGACAGTTGAATTTTGGCAAATGGTCGTGTCACCGATCACTTTTGGCAAGTCAAAAGGAATCCATTGTACGTTGATCCCATCGGAAACAGAACAACCTGCTAACTCAATTGTCACGAGAGCACTCTCAAAATCATCTCCCTCTTCATTATTCAATATCTGAACAGGATTGGTCGGATCTGCGAAATCTACATCGGGCGAAGTCCAAAGAATCCCCTGGTCGTTTACATTGTTCAGGGCGGTCAGTTCCAGTGGTGTTCCCTCACAAATAACCAAATTGTCTTCATCAGGAAAAATATTTACTTCAATGTTCACCACATCGATGTAAACCGAATCTATATCGGTGCAAGAGCCAAGCGTTCCTTCCACAAAAACCCATTGGCTTTGCTGTGTGCAAAGCGTAGGCATGGCAAGTGTATCATCATTAAAAAGGGTATCCGGAAACCAGGAATAAGATTGTGCACCAGTAGCCTCCAGAGGAATACAACCCTCCGTTGCACATAAGATTAAGGTATCATTTAAGTCATCTAAAATATCAACCGTCAACAAATCAACGACTTCGAAACTAAATGATGAAATAATCATTTCTCCACATCCAAAATCCTGAGACAAGGTGATCTCAATGTTTTCAGTCCCTTCTACCTCCGTATCAACAATAATGCTTATCGGAAAGGAGAAGATTTCAGTGCCGGTTACGAAAGTTACAGAATCAGGTATGTCAAGATTATAATCAACTCCTTGTTCAGCGGTGCCACCAACGGTAATCTTATAGGATTGAGGTGAGTTCAATGCAGTTCCAAAATCAATGACAATTTTATCGGGAATCTGCGTACAAGATTCAACCAAATAATCAATTCCATTTTGAAAATCAACACCTACTTCGGGAGTCCCACTATTGATTTTTGAAATAAAAACACCTGAGTCGTATTCGCTATCACCTCTGTCGGCTATCGCAAATTTCAAAGTGTAGGTTTCACACGGGATGGTAGGAACCCGCGCAGTCAAACTCTTCTTAGCCCCCAGGCTGTCAGAAGTCAGGCCCCCGTACACAATGCTTTGACTATTGGTGTTATCACGGAAATACTCCCAGTTTTCACTATGGTTGACATCTCTGATCTGAACAAAAGTTCCATCTGGCAGAGTAGCGACATTGAGTTTGTTGTTAAGGTTAGGATCACCCACAATCCCCGGGCCGGAAACGAGGAACGCAAAAATGTCGTTAAAGGCCGTGTTGGGGTCGATAAAATCAGGATATTCTTCCGACCCGAATACGTACTCGAAAGTTATTTCATTGGATGCTGCCAAAACGTCCATTTCCACTATACATGCATCTTCAGCTTCTTGTCCATTGCCATACAAGTTCGATAGAATATTTAAATCTTCATCTGAACATAAAACTCCACAATAGGCAGTTCTAACCAGGTTTGGCGCAGGCTGGTTAATATCTAATACCGATCCTGTGGATAGGACCAGCCCTCTATCCATCCCTAAATCAGTGTCATCGGTTATTTGGAAGGTACCTACTTGCCCGTTTGAGCAATTAACGTCCACCAGGGAAATTAAGGTTTGTCCAGATATTAAACTTTCTACAATTTCATCTTGATCGGCATCCGTATCGACTAACATTTCACTGGGTGCTGGACAGGCTTCAGATGTACACTGCCAAGTACCGAGAAAGCCTTCAAACTCAAGTGAATTGTCGGATGTGAACTGTATGGTCAGACATCCGCTTGAAGCTGCCACAGAATAACAAACTCCCCCCTCGTTGACAGTAGGAATAACCCCGTCGCCGGAAATATTTCCGATCTGTGTGTCAGTCGTATCAGAGCCGTCAAAAAACAATATTTTATCAGACCTGAATTCGATATTATAATACTGCATGTTGAACAAAATGCATTCATGCGGCTGGGTGGGACAAATAGTGAAAACGTTGTTTTCATTCCCACTATAATCACCATTTTCGCCTCCAGAGTCTGCCAGTGTTCCAGAGCATTCGGTCGAGCCATCTTGATCCACTGTATTGACGGGGGGCTTCTCCCTGACACAAAGCTTGAAGGCTCCCTCATTGGAAGCCGCTGTTGAAGTCCAGTCATTTATTCTTAAAAAATAAGTGATATTGGGAGTGAGGCCATTTAAGTCAATAAACACCGAGGACTCTCCATCTTCTGCCGAGATGCAGTTCAGCTCTTGCAGTCCATCAAACTCGCAATCGCCACGATAAATGGCAATTTGTGGGTTCGACATGGCGTTGAGGCCAAGCATTGGGTCTTCACAGCCAGTTACTTCAATCCTGTAATCAAAGAAATCCAGGGTGGCCGTAAACTGGAACCAGACATCTCTGTCGGGCACGCCTTTGAAGCAACTGGGGAAATTGTCGGCACCGATATTACTTTCGGTAGCGCCTACATTATTATAAATGGTTGAGTCACAGTTTGGTGCAACTCCCAAATTAATAATTCCACTGCAATCATCATTAACGGGTTGTGAGAAAAGTCCAATAGTGAGTATGAGAGAAAAAAACGTCAGGATTTGTTTCATAATAAACTGTTGTCCGGTTTGGATAGTATTGTAAGTTACTTTTAACTGATTTCCTACCAGCGAAGTTACATGGTTTTGGGGGCCAAAAATATAAATGCTACTCAATTCGATGTCGTTTGAGCAGCATTTTTATCAAAATTTAATCTGTGGTTTTCAATAAAAATCAAATCATCGGATAAGTGTCACATCACCCTTTTCAGTGTAAATTCGTTCAGAGCCTTCAATTGAGTAAAGGATTTCATAGATATATACGTCGGATGCTGCTGCTTCGTCGTTCAGGGTTCCGTCCCACGCACCTTCGTTATCATCATTGTCATAGACCAGTTTTCCCCACCTATTCCAGATTCGAATAGCCCTAATGTCAACGGGGACAATGGAAATAGTCGTAAACAATTCATTGATGCCATCTCCGTTGGGCGTAAATACATTGGGAACCTCGACAGGGTTGTTCAGCCAAAGCAAAGTATCAGTCATGCTCTGTGAGCAACCATCTGCACTTACAATGCTCACCGTCAAGTATGCCGTGTCCACTGCAACCCCATCTGGTAGCTCTGGGATGTTAAAAGATCCGCTCTCTCCATTTGAAGTTGTGTTGAACACTTCGGTATTAAAGCTCCATTCGTAAGTAGCATTTGGGGCAGGCTGAGGGGAGGTAAAAGCTGAAATACTGATTTCTGATCCTTCGTACAAAACGCCAGTGGTGTCCATTAGCATAATCTCTATAGAATCCAAGGAGAAACTGGTTGGAAACACATTGATTGTAACTTCGTCCATGTAAGAGAAACATCCCTGAGAGGTAGACGCCGTTACGGTGTACACATTTGAGCTTCCGGGCACCAGGGAATCTCCCGAAACTTCAAAAAATGAACCTGCTGCCGTATTACCGTTTTCATCTTCCCATTCAAAGAAAACTACTGCATCGTCCGGTTCAACGTTAGTTGTAATAGTGGCACCATCTTCCTGACAAACAGTCATATCACCACTTACCGTAAATGTAAAATCCTGAATCACTTCTATCATGATGTCCTCGCTCACTCCTGGACAGACACCATTTGAAATATTTAAAGTGTATGTCGTATTACTCGTTGGAAATACTTCTGGCTGCGCTTCATTGCTCAATAGGCTGCCATCTTCATTTAACCACTCATAAGTGGCATTAGGATCGGCAACTCCATTGAGAACGATTGTATCGCCAACGCAAATAGAGGCTGGGTTGGGCAACATGTAAGCAGGTGGAGGAATTACGTCAACAGTCACTTGAGCGGAAGAAGGACAACCCATAAATTCTCCAGTCACCTGGTAGGTAATCGTCGATGGCGGCATGGCTACCGGATCAGTACAATCACTGCAACTCAAACCGTCGGTAGGCGACCATTCCCATGAATCAATCGGTTGGTCGGCAGTTACATTGAACTGTACGGTCTCTCCTGGACAAATTTCCGGGTCCACTGGAGTGACTTCTATATTTGCGACCGGTATGACGATGATTTCTATGGAGTCTGATATCGCACAGGCATTGTTGGTTATCTGCCTAACGTAAGTGGTGGTTTCAACTGCCTGGATAGCGAGATTAAAGAGGGTGTCGTCCGAAACAGCTCCCGTCGCGGGGTTCCACTGAAACATTATGTCTGGGAAAAAAGCAGCTTCGTAATTCGGTGAAACAAGAGAAATCGTTTCCCCGACACAATAGGTTTCTCTGGCCGGGATCGCCTCAATATTTGTTATTTGCGGAAGCGAATCCACCCTCACAAAGACTGAATCGACCACCGTACAAGTACCCACCACCAAAGTAGCGTAGTAAAAAGTCGAGATACCAGGTTTGACGCTCACATTTTCTGCATCAATTTGAGTCAGGGAATCTGTTGGTGACCAGGTCAATCCTATACCACCGGTACTTGTAATGGCATTTATAAAAGTACTGTCCCCTATGCACAGGTCAATAGTGTCAGGGATGATGTCCACATCGGCTGGGAGAACAGTGATTGTTGTAGTTTCGGATTCGGTACATAGACCGTTTTCGCTTGTAGCTGTAAGCGTGTAGGTAGTAGTCTCCTCGGGTGTCGCCATAGCGTTGGGCAACATTGGGTTATCTAAACCATCAGCAGGAGACCATTCAAAGGTGGTCGTAGTTCCTGGAACAGCGGCGGCTAACTGAACAGTTGAATTTTGACAGATTATTGAGTCACCAATCACAAAATCAGGAAAATCAAATGGTTCTACATTGATGGTGATTTCATCTGAGACCGAACAACCGTCAGTAGCAGTAACGGTTGCCGTGTAAGTTGTTGTGAACAATGGTGCTGCCACAGGGTCCGCAGACATAGGATCAGAAAGGCCTAAGGTTGGCGACCATTCCAAGCCCTCATTACCAACATTATTAATGACCTGCAACTGAACTGATTCGCCCTCACATATTTGCACTGGCCCATCTGGCTGAATATTGATGGTAGGAGATACGATCTGTAAAAACACTTCATCGCTCGCCTCACAGGTGCCGACTGTACCAGTCACCGTAACAGTTTGGTTAGAACTGATTGTCGCAATGGTTGATGGAGAGTTGGCATTACTGAAAATAGCGGTTGGCTCCCATAAATAGCTGTCAGCTCCAGTTGCCTCCAAATCTGCACTGAATATTCCATCACAAACCAATACAGTATCTTGGTCAGGCAAAATATTCACCTCGATTTCATCCATGATTTCAATTAAAACAGAGGAAAAGGTGACCGACCCACAGCCAAAATCACCAGAAAGAGAAATCTCAATCGTTTCAGTTCCTTCCGCAACTCCATCATCAATTACGGAGATAGGAAACCTTAACTCTGTAGTGCCTGCGGGAATGGTGGGATTTCCTGGAATCGTTACATTATAATCAAGGATTGGGGTCGCTGTACCTCCAACGGTCACATTTGGAGTAAAGTCTTGATTCAGTGCCTCTGGCAATCTAATCACTAGCTCGCTCGTGGCGGTGGTACACCCTTCAACGAGGTAGTCGATTCCCGTATTGAAATCCACACTCAAAGCAGGGTACCCTAAGCTCGAAGATTGGATGAAAAGCCCTGAGTCATCCCCTCCGTCCGTATCTCCAATTGCAAATTTCACTGTGTAAGTTTCACATGGGATAACGGCACTGCCTGCGTAAAGCGTTTTCGATGAGCCCAAAAAACCAGACGTCAAACCATTATAGGCTATGTTTTCACTGTTCAGGTTATCTCTGAAATATTCCCAATTGTTGCCGGCATTCACTCGTTGTATTTGAATAAGTTCCTGGTTATTAGTACCAGGCACCCAGGCCAGATTTTCTTTGTCATCAATTCCTGGCAATCCTACGATTCCAGGGCCTTTGATCAACACAGCCATCAAGTCATCAGCAAAAGGGGAAAAGTCATCCTGATATCCATCAGAACCGAACACGTAATCGAACCCAATTTGATCTGTTTTGGCGACTACTTCCATTTCAACGAAACAAACATCAGAGGTTCCCAGACTGAAGAACGATCCATATTCCTGGTCTAAAAAATTCAAATCGGGATCCCCACCCAAACCAAGGTCACTGTCAGCATCAAAACTTGCTGGATTCGCGACATCCTCGGCAAGTCCGGTCGTCAGCAACAAGCCATCGTTCATCCCCAAACTCGTTTCATCACCTTGGTTAAACAGTCCATAACCAGCTTCATTGCAATTAATATTGGTGACCGCAATGTCAAAAAATGGATTTTGTAAAGCATCTTGAATAGCAGCAAAATCAGGTCCCAAAGAAATATCCAATTGTCCCTGTGACGGGCAGTCAGAAGTACACTCCCAAGTGGCTGCAAAACCAGACTGGTTGTTGAAACTGTTAGATAAAAATTGAACGGTCAAACAGCCACTCGTAGCCACAACTTCATAACAAACCCCACCAATTAAAATGTCATTGGATAAGATGTTTCCATCCATGATCGACCCAAGAACCGGACTGTTGATATCGGGGCCATCATATAAAATTATATCGTCCCCTCCATTGCCCACATTGTACTGGGAAATATTGAAATTAATACACCCCTGTGGATTTGCCGGACAAATCGAAAACACGTGGTTTTCATCAGAACCATAATTACCAATTGGGCCACCAGAATCATACAAAGTTCCACTGCACAAATCACTCCCGCCCTCATCCACTGTAAATTCAGTTTGTTGAAACTCCTGAATACACAATTCGAAATCGCCCGGATTTGGATCAACGGAAGCTTGCCCGTTCGTCACCCTGACATAATAGGTGATCCCCGGCGTCAAACCATTCAGCACCATTGACAACTCGGTAGAGCCCAGACCAGAGGTTGCACATTCAAGAAGAACCAATTGATCAAAGCCACAGTCACCCCGGTAAACCGCCAACTGGGGTTGGGTGATCGGGTCGTTACCTACACCCGTCAGGTCAATTTGATATTCAAGGATACTGGGTACCGCTCTGAACGAAAACCATACATCTCTCACCGGAGCAATCCCAAAACAAAGTGGCAAGTTGTCGTTCCCGATGTCGGTCGGGGTTGCATCTGTATTGGTATAAACGGCTGGGCTCGGGCAAATTGGTGCATCTCCCAAATCTATGAGACCGGAACAATCATCGTTTACTGGTTGGGCAAATGCACAGAAAAAGGAGGCTACCCAAAAAAGCAGCGTAAAGAATTGTTTCATAAAAAGTGCCTTATGATTAATTTGATCAAATGTCGCTATTGAATTGAGCGTCAAATTTAGCAGCTACAATCAACCTGCCTAAGTATTTTGTAATAATTCCTGTCACATGAGAGGCAATAGCTTTTTTATGAACCATAATGATAGACCTTGTACACTGCAAAAAATCCAAGAACTCGGATCGTTTGAGGGAAATCAGTTAGGCCTCACCTTCCCTGAAGCAAATTCAAATTTGCCTGGAATGTAACTCCCCGAACCAAAACTGTAAAATCCTCGGCAGTTTACTTCGTACAATTGATGGGTTCCTGAATTATACATTAACTTCACTCCAATTTTTTTAACTAAATATCCAGTAATGAAACAATTACATTTTTACCTGACTGCATTTACCCTTTTTCTGATCGCAAATATCGATGCTCAAAACCTGACTATTGCACCAGACAAACCTGTGCCTGGTGAAAAAGTCATGATTACCTATGACCCCACCGGAACACCATTGGAAGACCATGCCTCAGTATTGATTACCGCTTACTTAATTGAGGAAGACCAACCACTTGCTCATGACGTTGAAGCGACTGCCAAGGATGGTAAATTCATTGGTTACTTAGAAACTACTAAGCAGACAAAGGCCACCATCCTATCTATCACCAGCATGGACGAGGAAGTAAAAGATAGCAGAGATGACAAGGGCTATAAATTCCTCAGTTACAATGCGGATAAGGAATCGCCAGTTCAGGGAGCTTATGCTTCCAAAGCCATGATTTACAATAACTTTTACCGATATGCCAACATAGAGAAGAACTCAGAAAAAGCTTTTGATCTAATGAAAAAAGAGTTCAAACTTTATCCAAGTTCAAAAGAGAACATGGGCTACTTTCGGGACTATGCGACAATCGCTGCAAGACAAAAAGATGAAGCCATAATTGCGTCTGTAGAAGAAAAAATGAACCAGCTCATTAATTTGCAGCAACCAGAAGAGGAGTCGCTTCTGTGGGCACTACGCTTTTCTAAAATTCTCAAAAAAGAAGGCCTGACTAAAGAATTGGAAGAAAGAATCCTCAATGATTTTCCTAAAGGAGAATTGGCACACCAAACCATGCGAAGAGATTTCAGGGCATTGAAGGAAGTGGATGAGCAGGTAAGTTTCCTGAAAACATACCAAAAGGACTATAGCCAACACGAAGACTTCCCGCAAAATATCAACTATTTCACCTCGGTTATTGCCAGAAATTACGCGAATGAAGAAGATTGGACCAAGTTTGAAAAATACTTGAACATGGTTTCCGACCCGGTCCAAAAAGCAGGTACGTTAAACGGTGTGGCCTGGGGACTGTCAGGTGAAAAAATCGGGGCTGACGCACCACTTGCAAAAAAAGGTTTGGCCCTTTCAAAACAATCACTGGATTTGCTTGGCAAAGAAAAAGAAACGCTTGCCAACAGTCCTGCGCGCTATTCAAAACGTAAGTGGAAAGAAATCATAAAGAGTAATTATGGCATGTATGCCGACACCTATGCACTATGTGCCTATCAAACTGGCAATGTGCAAGAGGCTTTGACATATCAGCAGATCACCTGCGACCTCGGCGACTTTGAAGATGCAGAAATGAACGAGCGCTATACCGTATATTTTGAAGAAGTCAACGGAGGTGAAGCAACCGAGGAACTATTGGCTAAATTAATTGGCAGCGGTGCAGCATCTGTTGCTATGAAAGACCGCCACAAAGAACTTTTTCTTGCCAATAATTCTGTCGAGTCCGCTTACGAAAAATATGTATTTGAACTGGAAAAAGCAGCGATTGCAAAAATGCGGGAAGCGGTCAAAGAAAAATTGATCAAAAAGGATGCACCTACATTTGAACTGGTCAATTTAAAAGGTGAAAAAGTTAGTTCCGAATCTCTCAAAGGGAAAATAGTTGTCGTTGATTTTTGGGCAACCTGGTGCGGGCCGTGCAAAGCTTCTTTCCCCGGTATGCAGACGGCCGTCAATAAATATCAGGACCGGGACGATGTTGAATTTGTTTTTATTGACACATGGGAACGTGGAGAAAATAAAGAAGAAAATGCTGCCGAATTCATTGAGACAAACAATTACACTTTCAATGTGCTGATGGACAACGACAGTAAAGTTGTCGCAGCTTTTGGCGTAAGTGGTATTCCCACTAAATTCATCTTGGATAAGCAAGGAAAAATCCGGTTTAAAAGCGTCGGTTTTAACGGCAATGATGTTGATCTGGTTCGGGAACTGGAAATGATGATCGATATTGCAGGTGGCGGAGAAAATGGACTGACCGGGGCACCGTAAATTAGTTTATCATGAGTTGATAAAAGGTTGATTGAAAAAGAACTGTCCTGTAAAAAAGGCAGAACACCATTGACCTTTTATCAACTTAATTCCTCAATTTGATTTTTCCCTCATCCATTCTTCCAACTCCCGGAAGGTACTGATTAAATCATCTACATCTTCTGGAGGCCTTCCGGTGCTCTCACATTTTTTCTTAAAAACATCAATTGGCGAAAGGTCATCCAATTCCTGCGTAACAATCTGTTCACTCAACGAATGGGAAAGCCGTCGGTGGCGGATCTTTAAAATTTCCAAATTAAAATTTTTTACAAAATCCTGTAAGATGCCATTTAAATTAGGAATTAAAGTATCAGAATCAACAATCACCTCAACCCAAGCGGGCAACCCTTCTTTGTAATCGTGGTGTAATTTTTCCAATCGTTCTTGCACATATTCCAGGTCTCCCTCAATGGTTTTTAAACGACGAAACTGAGGGGCTTTTATTTCCTCAATTTTTTTAATGATTTCTCTTTCAAAAGAAACCACAGTGACGGATTTTTCATCTTTTGTTTCACTAAAGCTTAAAGGAATTATTGAGCCACTATACCTCACCTTTTCCACCCCTCCGATGGCCTGTGGCCGGTGGATATGTCCAAGCGCAACATAGTTGAACAATGCAGGAAATTGATCTGCTTTAATGTTTTCTGTATTGCCCAAATAAATATTGTCTTGCTTTTCACTTGCCTCATGACCCGTAACACACAAGTGGCCGGTAACAATCAAAGGAATATTTTTTTGATCATATTTTTTTACTTCCTCGCCTATCGCATCGTAATGTGCTAAAATTCCTTGCCTTATTTTCTCCACCCGGTCATTGCTTGTTTCACCCGACACTGCTCTTTTTAAATCTTGATCTCTCAAAAAAGGAACTGCTGCTACCACGGCTTCCAACTGGCCTTTTTCATTTTTTAACTCGATGATTTCATCTGCGGGGTCTTCGGTCGATCTCCCGACTACGTGTACATTTAAAATATGCAGGATTTCTTTGGGAGCATCCAACATTTGAGGCGAGTCATGGTTGCCGCCAGTGATAACAATGTGGCGGCAACTGGTCTTCCACAGTCCTTTCAGGAAATTGTAATAGAGAGCTCTTGAAGAACTTGGAGGGTTTCCTATATCGAAAACATCCCCAGCAACTATCAGTACCTCAATTTCTTCTGCTATGATGATCTCGGACAGCCAGGTCAGCGCAAGGGCATGTTCTTCTTCCCGCTCGCGAGCGATGAATTTTTGCCCCAGGTGCCAGTCCGATGTGTGGAGGATTTTCATATTCGCAAAGGAAAGAAAAATGATGGATTGGTTGAAAGGCAGAGCCGTTCAATTGTATCTTGCGCCCCGAAACCACCTAATTAAACTATGAACGAAACCTCGGCCGTCGGTACCATCCTCCTGCTATTGGTCGCCATGACCACTTATAAAGGTTTTCGGGATACAAAGTACTTCCAAGACAACCTCTTTAACATTGATGCCATATTAATTGGAAAAGAATACAAACGCTTATTATCCTCTGGCTTTTTGCACACCGGTTGGTGGCATTTTGGCTTTAATATGATCGCTTTGACTTCCTTCAGCTGGTCCTTGGAATTGTTGTTCGGCGTTTGGAAATTTCTCTTCATTTATTTTACCAGTTTAATCGGTGGCAATTTATTGGCGCTGTTCATACATCGAAACCACGGTGACTATAGTGCAGTCGGGGCCTCGGGGGCGATCAGTGGTGTAATCCTGTCATCCATCTTATTATTTCCATCCGTACCCATTCATTTCATTTTTATGCCTGAGGAACTGGGCATTCCTGGCTGGCTGTTTGGTCTGCTGTTTATAATCATTTCCATTTTTGGCATCAAGAAGCAAGTGGGCAATATAGGACACGAAGCACATTTGGGTGGCGCCTTGACCGGAGCAGTCATCACTTTGTTTTTCATCCCTTTTTCAATGATTAAATGGTGGGTAGTTTTTGCACTTGTTTTACCAATCTTAATATTTCTTTATCTAATCATTAAAAATCCAAATATGATGCTGATAGACAATTATTGGGGAGAAGAAATAAATTCAATCAAAAATTTTAAAAAAGAAAAAAACAAACCAGTAGATTTAAAAAAAGATCGACAAGCAGAGTTGAATTTATTATTGGATAAAATCGGCAAATCTGGTCTCGACAGTTTGTCCAAAGAAGAGAAACGGCGATTAGATGAATTGACCAATGAAATTTAATGATTAAAAAATGAAAAAGAAAATAAAAACCTTTTCACATGAATACATGTGTGTTCCGGTATTGTTTTTAATTTTTTTTGCAGTCCTTTTTCTTTTCAGTTGTACCGAAAAAACAAATGTTAAGCTTGGGGCAAGTTCACTGAATCAGAAGGAGAATTTTGAAAAACCATATCTGGTTTTGATCTCACTTGATGGTTACCGCTGGGATTACACAAAACGCTTTCAGCCACCAAATATTCTCAAATTTATCGAAGAAGGAGTAGAGGCTGAATCCATGCTTCCTTGTTTCCCTTCTAAAACATTTCCCAACCATTATTCTATCGCTACCGGCATGTATCCCAATAACCATAAATTAGTAGATAATAGTTTTTTTAATTACGAAAAAAATGAAGTCTACAGAATCAGAGACAGGGAAAAAGTAGAGGATGGAACATGGTATGGTGGTACCCCTATTTGGGTACAGGCTACGAATTCCGGAATGGTAACTGCCAGTTATTTTTTTGTGGGTTCGGAGGCTGACGTTCAGGGTGTCAGGCCCAATTATTACTATACTTACGACGGAAGTGTAAAAAATAGTGAACGCGTGGCACAGGTCTTAAAATGGTTGAAAATGCCACCAAAAAAAAGACCACATTTTATTGCCACCTATTTTTCTGACATGGATGATATTGGTCATAGAGCTGGCCCAAATAATGATGCAGAATTAAAAGCGAAAATATTGGCTTTAGACCATGATCTCGGCGTATTATTTTCAGAAATAAAAAAAATCGGATTGCCTGTAAATATTATGATTGTATCAGACCATGGAATGTATGAAATCTCCACAGAAAAGTATATGCCGATCGAATATGTCGAAAATGAAGAATTATTTAAAGCAGTGAATAACGGTGCTATCGTACATATTTATCCGAACGACAGTTCTGAAATTGATTCTGTTTATAATTATTTAAAAAACAAAGAGAAAAATTTTAAAGTCTATAAAACTGAAAATACACCTCAATTCGAAATAAAAATTGACAATAAAGATTATGGTGCAATTCAAATTATACCTGACGTTGGATGGTATTTCACATCACAAAGAAATATTGGATTCAAAAAAAGAATGAATATAGTAAATAATGGCGAACATGGACTTGATCCAGACTTAAAAGAAATGCATGCAATATTTTATGCAAATGGCCCTGCATTTAAAAATAATTTCAAAACAAAAACAGTAAAAAATATTCACCTCTACCCTATCATGTGCAAAATTCTGGAAATAGAAATTCCGGAAAATATTGATGGGGAATTAAAAGAGTTGGAGCATATTTTAAAATAAAAAAGAGGCTGTCTCAAAACGGTTTAAACAGATTTGCCAAATCTTTAAATTTAGCAAATCCGCGCTTTTGAGACAGCCTCTTTTTAACAGGCGTTAGTCTTCAATACGAACTCCTTTCTCATCGAAGCGGGTCACTTTAATTTCTGTCCTCCGGTTGTCCTGATGTTCAGCATCTGAACAATTTACTCCATTTCTGCAACGATTTACCAAAATATATTCGCCATAGCCCCGTGCCGTTATGCGGGTTACGGATATACCTTTAGAAATTATATAATCCACGGCGGCCTGTGCCCTGCGTTGTGATAAATCGCGGTTGTACTCGTCCGAGCCTCTCGCATCTGTATGCGATCCTAATTCAATTTCGAGCGTCGGGTATTTCTTCATGTAGTTTACCACTTTATCCAATTCGACAGCTGCATCCGGACGGATATAGTGCTTGTCGTAATCGTAATAAAGTTTGTCCAGCCGAATCGTTCTTCCAACGGTAAAGTCAGGTTCGTCCGATGCCCGATTTGGGGTAGTCCGCTCCAGATAGAGTAAAACCGCTGTATTATCATCGTTTTCACATTGAATATCATAAGAATAAACGACCTCATAGTCTTCTCTGTAATTCCCTTTGTTGGCCGTAATTTCATAATCGCAATTGCAATCCATTGGAAAAGTAAACCGTCCCTGGCGGTCAGCAGTAAATTCCATCATTTTTTGGGTGCATTTGTCCCGAACATTTATGTCTGCAAATGGAATAGGCTCATTGTTCTTTTTGTCTTTTACTTCGCCCCGCATTGCGATGGGTGGTTTTACCGAGATCGGAATTAAATATTCTTCATGAGCCAAAATTTCAGCAGCAGAAACCATTCGGCGAAGCGGCATGTAACCAGGTTTGTCGACGATGATTTCATACATACGACCTGGTAAAATGGGCAAATGGACGTTACAGCTTTTTCCTACACCTTCTCTTTGCACTGGCTGTTTGTTTCTTTCATCATAAGGGACGAGGATCAGATATTCCTTGCCATCCACTTCAGTCGCTTCCATCTGCAAGTAGGTAATACCGTCTTTTACAACCAAATTGTCCTGTCCAGGAACAGATTTAGCTTCCGGGGTCAATTCGAGAAAAGCATCGTAAATACGATCTCCGTTCCGTTCATCTACGACACATAGATGCGCCATTTTCGGTTTTTGACCCAGAAACCTCCACGAATAAAGGTCGTCTTTTCCATTGCCTCCCTCCCTGTTGGAAGTGAGGAATCCTTCTGTCCCCTGAAAATTGGTAGTGAAACCGAAATCGTCTTTTTCGGAATTGATAGGTGGTGTCAAATGGGCGCGGTCGGCCACGTCACCATTGGAAATTGGCAGGGAATAAATGTCCAGTCCACCCATTCCATCAAAACCATTGGATGACCAGTACAAAATACCCTGTGGAGAAATGAACGGAAACAATTCATTGCCCGGCGTATTGACTTTGGGGCCAAGGTTGACCGGAGCGCCCCATTGCCCATTTCGTTTTTTTTCAGCTACATAGATGTCCATACCTCCGTAGCCACCTGGCCGGTCAGAAGAAAAGTACAGCCATGTACCGTTCGGTGTTATGGACGGATGACACGTAGCAAAATCATTGCTGTTGAATGGCAACTCTTTCACATCGGTCCAATATCCGTGCTTGATGGTCGATTCGTAAATTTTTAAGTCAATGGTACCAAATCCATTTGGTCCTTTTCGATTATTTCTGGAAAAAAACATCCTCGTTTGATCGGAGGTAAAAGAGGCTGTGCCGTCATGGTATTTTCCACTCAGATCACCTTCCAGTAAAGCTGGCGTCTGGTAATTGCCCTCACCATCGGATTCAGCATAATATAAATCTGAATAATGACCATTTGTGAAATCATTGCTGCAACCGAACAAGGCAGTCCTGCTCCTGGTAGAGGTGAAAACCACCCCATTTCGAAAAGGCACCGCTGAATAATCAATTTGGTTTGAATTCAGGTCTTCCAAATTTTTGATCTCATATTCGGAGGGCATGGAAATACTTCCGGCAGGTACAAATTTTTGGGCAACCAAGGTCCATGCTGTCAACCCTATTAAAAAAGTAGAAATTAAAATCTTTTTCATATTAAACCTTTTTTATCAGAAATACCTGAGGTGATTTACGTTGCAGTCCCGGCACTGGAAAGTGTATCCCATCATGATTTCAAAACTGCCGTTGGTAAATTTTTCCAGTTCGGATGTTGTGAAATCCATGGCCATACCCAGCCTTACTCCGTTATCGAATTGGAAACCGATCAGTCCATCAACAGAATCTGCCAGCCTGTAACTGAGCCCTGCTATAAACTTGTCCATGAACAAGAAATTCGTGTTCAAATCCAGATCCACCGGCGCATTAGAATTATAGGTGACCAAAAAGGAAGGCATCATTTTGACTTTTGTAGCTATTTTGAAAATAGTGCCTGCGTTGAGGTAGTAAGTCAAAAAGGTCTCCTTTTCCACCTGTTCAGAACGGTCAAGAAAAAGGGCATTCTTTAGCAACCGGGGCACGGAAAGCCCTACGAAATAATTGTTCGCATAGTAATACGCTCCCAAACCGAAATTGGGTGCAAAAGAGGACTCATTTGTGTTGGGAATTAACACATCGGCCAAATCAAGTGGATCTGCTTTGGTCCATCTTAGGTTTGCCTGTTCAATTCGCCCCTGCAGGCCAATACTTAACTTGCTCTTTTCATTGACCTTGATGTGATAGGCATACATCAGGTCCACGGCTGAGGTCTTCACTTTTCCTATTTCGTCGCCAGTAAAAGCCAGTCCAATAGCGTTTCTGCCTCCGGCAAATGGAGAGTGAAGGCTAAACGCAGCCGTGGAAGGTGCGCCTTCGATGCCAGACCACTGTTTTCGATACAATCCCAACAAATCAAATGATCCCTTGGAGCCTGTATAACCCGGGTTAAATGAGAGTTTGTTGTACATGAAGTGGGTAAACTGAACATCACTCTGCGACAGCCCCAAAACAGCAGTGGAGACAACCAGAATAACGGTTAATATATTTTTCATAATCAATGATTTATATAAAATTGATTGTATTCAAAAACATGGCAAAAGAAGAAGTGCTTTTACTTCTTCTTTTGCCATTATTAATTAGCGGGTTAATGTAAAATAGCCTTGCAGGCAATGCTCATCGTTTCGATCCAGTTGCAAAACATAGAAATAGGTGCCTGGTGGCAGGGGAACGTTTTTATAGGTTCCGCTCCAATCATTTTGATATGGTTGAGCCTCATGAACAAGGTCTCCCCAGCGGTTGAAGATTTTTAAATTATTATCTGTGTACTCGGATTCCAGGCAAGGAATGGTCAGGAAGTCATTAGAACCATCATCATTTGGGGTAATGATATTAGGTACAAAACAGATTTCATCCTCATTGTTGGCCAATACCCGGATGTTAACCACGGCCATATCGCATTGATCTGGGCAGTCGGTATTGCAGATTTCATAGGTAAAAGCATCACCGCCCGTGAATCGGTTATTTGGCTGATATACCAGTTCATTGTCTGGTCTGAGTGCAAGTGTTCCATTGATGGGAGAATTCACCACGGTAATTTCCCAGTTCTCGACGTTTCCTAAATCATCGTTTACCAGGAAGTCTTCGGTTGTTAATGAATCTCCCTCTGCCAGTTGGTATTCATCATCGTTGGCGGCAACCCCATCATAGACATAAACAGCCGTTGGGTCTGATATGAACGTACATCCTTCTGTTTCAACAATGACGTAATAATCACCCGCATTATTGGAATTGGCATTTTCAATGATCGGGTTTACCAGGGTGGACGAAAAACCCTGTGGTCCCATCCATTGGTATTGCGCGCCCAATACCATTGGCACGTTCAGCTCGACCAGGTCTCCAGGACAAGCTACGTTGATTGGATCGGTAGTATTGGTAACGTTTAAATCTGGAGTTGCCTCAACGGCAATGTCTTGTGCGTTGGATGGTTGAGAGCTACACCCATCTACATTTACTCCGACGGAATAGATGCCAGAATTATCAAGTGTTACATCATCAATGAAGAGGGTCGGTAAATCAGTAGAAGCGATCAAAATCGGTCCTGACCCATCATTGTAATACCAGTTATATTCAACGGTGTTGCCCGGAATCATTGAACTGTTCAACTCCAGCATATCGCCCTCACAAATCACATCATCAGCGACCGAAAGTTCAGGTGCCATCCCCAAAGCATTATTTATCGTAACATCCTGAGCATTGGATGATTGAGTTGTACAATTGCCAACACTTGCCTGAACAGTATAAACTCCTGTAAACGAGGAATCAATATCGTTGATGAAATAGGTGGGCACATCAGAAATCCCCAGTGAAACGGCGCCTGATCCATTATCAAAGAACCATTCATAGGTAACATTACCACCAGTGACGATCGAACTGTTCAATTCAAGCATGCCCCCTTCGCACAATGTGCTTTGGTTAATGGTCAATGAAGGTGTTTGATTGGTTAAATCAGCTGTCACGTTGACATCCTGCGAATTTGAAAACTGAGAAGTACAGTTGCCAACACTAAATGTCACTTCATAAACTCCTTCCTGAGCAGCAGTCAAACTATCAATAAACAAAGTCGGTACGGATGTAATGCCCAATGAAATTTGTCCTGTTCCATCGTTAAACCACCATTCGTACACAACATTGTTGCCTAAGGCTGTTGAGCTGTTCAATTCCAACATTCCACCTTCACAAATTGTGTTTTCGTTGATAGTCAAAACGGGAATTTGATTGGCCAAATCATTTGAGATATAAATATCCTGGGCATTTGAGAAGGGGGTCTCGCAGTTCCCGATCGTCGCATTCACCGTGTAGATTCCAATGTTGGCTGTGTCCACATCATTGATAAAAAAAGTAGGAATATCCGTTGATCCTAAAAGGGTTGTAGTGGCTCCATTATCGAACCACCAATTGTACGTGATATTGCTTCCATTTAAAATAGAGCTGTTCAACTCGATCATCTCACCCACACATAAATTATCCTCGTCTACTTGCAAAGCAGGAGTCTGGCTCACATTATCGTTTGACACCGAAACGTCCTGTAAGTTTGACATAGTAGTTTGACATAATCCCATGGTAACTGAAACTGAATATATGCCTGAGTTAGCAGCAGTAGCATTTGAAATAAAATAGGTCGGGGAGTTGGTAACCGCAATAACGGAGGGCCCATTTCCATTGTCAAACGACCAAATGTATTGGATGGCCTGCCCGCCATACGCAGAACTATTCAACTCAATCGTTTGACCTTCACAAATCTCATCAAAGACAACTTCCAGTTCAGGCACGATGTAAGACAAATCATTATTGATTTCTATGTCTTGCTCGTTGGAAAACTGGCTACTACAATTCCCGCTAAAAATCATGACGCTGTATATACCAGTGTTGGTGGAGTCTGCATCCGGGATGAATAATGTAGGGGTATTAGTAATCGCAATTGATTGAGGGCCATTGCCGCTGTTGAAGAACCAATGATAAGAGACATTCAGGCCTGAGTATGATGTGCTGTTCAATTCAATCGTTTGTCCTTCGCATAAAATATCTTCTTCGACATTGAGAAAAGGAGTCATCCCATTCAGCACGTTGTCCACCATAATGTCTTGAGAGTTAGACAATTGAGAAGAACATCCTCCTGCATTTATAGAAACATTGTAAACGCCTATATCCGCAGTGGTTACATTATTGATAAAAAATGTTGGAACATCGGTCACACCTAAAGAAACAGGGCCATTTCCGTCATCAAACCACCACTCGTACTCAATGTTTGTCCCTGATGCGGTTGTACTGTTCAGTTCCAGCATTTCACCTTCGCAAAGAACATCCTCTTCGATATTCAGGGAAGGAGCATCTGGAATATCGGTCACTGACAAGGTGACAGATGCAGGATCTCCAACGCATCCGGCTTCGGTAAAGAGAAACAAAGTATACTCGCCCGCATTCGCAGCAGTCATCTGTGAAATGGAAACCGGAAACGGTCCAAATTCTGTAGCCATACCTGTGAATTCAAATCCGTTTGGCCCGATCCATTGATAGGAAACAGAATCACCTTCTACGTTTATCAGGTTTTCAGCGTCCATCGAAACAGTAGCTCCTTCACAGAACGTAATCCCGCTGGAAGTTAGATTCGTCACCTCTGGCGTTACAATATTTGGATTACAGAAAAACTCTCTCCATTCGGGAATACCATTATTATTCGCATCAGGACAAGGGTCACCTAATGGGCATTCGTCTGAATCAACAATATTATCACCATCCGTATCAAGGTCGTCTACATCTGGGATACCATCGTTATCGGTATCAGGACAAGGGAAGCCTGTTTCGCATTCATAGCCATCAAAGATGCCGTCATTGTCTCGGTCTGGATCTTGAAAATCAGGAGTAAGGTCATTGTCCCCATCTATGCAGGGGATATTTGCAGGACATTCTTCCACGTCCAAAATTCCATCATTGTCACTGTCCAGTTCCTGAAAATCAGCAGTGCCATCTGCATCTGAATCCGTAGGCTTTGATGTGGACAAAAAGCTGTCAGACAATCCATTAGCATCCACACTTGGCAAACCTGCACCAATAATTCCATCAAAAT
Organism: Bacteroidota bacterium; assembly: GCA_039819485.1. Lineage (GTDB taxonomy): Bacteria > Bacteroidota > Bacteroidia > Chitinophagales > Saprospiraceae > UBA6168. The sequence goes on from JBCBRY010000058.1 coordinate 46,395, forward strand.
CAGGGTCAGGTTGATTAGCCTCAGTCACATCATTAATGCCGTCATCATCACTGTCAATTTCACGGAAATCAGGTGTGCCGTCACCGTCGGTATCAGTGGGGAATGAGGTCGGAGCGATACTGGTTGCCTGACCATCAATATTTACGGGTGGAATCCCCGTCCCTACCCTTCCGTCGTTGTCGGAATCAGGTTTATTGGTTTCTGCAACATCATTGATGTTATCATTGTCAGAATCTAAATCTCGATAATCTCGTACAGCGTCATTATCGGTGTCGGCGGGTTGTGAAGATGAGGAAAGAGATGAACCATTAACAGAATTCGGAATCCCATTCGCATCCACCGTGATGGGCCCAGTCCCTGGCAGTCCGTCATCATTTGGATCGGTACCATCTGCCTCCCTAACATCGTTAATTCCATCATTGTCGCTATCAAGGTCATGAAAATCGGGAACCAAATCAGTATCCGTATCAAGGGGTTGTGAGGTCGGGGATATACCGGTGCCAGAAGCTTGGCCGTCCATATTAACAGCTGGAGTACCGACACCAATTATGGCATTATTATCCGGGTCGGGATTTCCACCTTCTTCGACATCGTGGATTAAATCATTATCGGAATCAAGGTCATGCCAATCAGGAATATTGTCCGAGTCTTTATCAGGGGGATAAGGGATGCCTTGTCCAGTGATAGCAGGGTCGATCAGTGGCGCCAGGCCATCTTGGTTAACAACTGGGGGCTGACCACTTCCATCATCAATTCGACCATCGTTATTTGAATCAGATGCAGCATAACCTGCTTCCGCTACATCATTAATTCCATCATTGTCACTATCCAGATCGTCATGATCCGGAACTCCATCCAAATCCACATCAAACCTTTGATAGGTTTCGACCGCAGTGAAGGCATCTGGATTGGAGGCAATCGGATTGTACAAACCATTCAAGCCAAAAATGGCCGGATCTCCATCAATAACTCCATTCCTGTCTACGTCGGGTTGATTGTGGCCTGCTTCGTCTAAATCTGATATTCCATCATTGTCACTATCCAAGTCATAATGATCAGGTACACCATCTCCGTCAGTATCAAAGATCGCCGGCACCTCATCACAAATACCATCATTGTTGTTGTCCGCACATGCATTGGGATAGGAAGGGTCATTGGCATCCATGAAATTTAAGTTTCCATCCGCATCCAAATCCGTGGTAGGGTCAATCCCGTTTGGAAGACAAGCAAAACCATTTCCAGGGTTACAATATTCTTTGAGGTCTGGAACACCATCGTTATCGTCATCAAGATCCAGCGCATCGGTAATCATATCGTTGTCTTTGTCCGGCCCCTGAGGAGGATCTGGATTACAATCATCGGAGATATCAAAAACCAAGGTGCCGCTCCCCTCTCCGTCGTAATCAAAAAACGCCCAATAATCAAGGATTTTGTTGTTCCCAAAATTATTTTGATAGGTATAAGGTTGATTGGTCGGCATGGGATTGCCCGGGCCGCCGTTTCCACTAACTCCACCACCAATCGGGGTATGATCGTAGTAAAATTGATCCGTAGGCATTCCAGGCTGCACATTGTTGGTAAGGCTAAATGCTACACCTCCCTGGTTGTTTTCTACGTCTGTAAGCAGGATGTGGGTTTCCCCTCCTCTTACCTCTACGACATAGGCCATATTCACATCGTCAGCTGCTGAAAGGAAATTTCCAAGTCCGTCTTTTCCATCCCAGAAAATCTGGTTGGAACCAATGTTTACATAACTGAAAATGATGCGGTCCTGTGTGTCATTAAAGTCACCATCACCGGTCATGTCGAGCGATAAACTCGCGGTTCCGCTCACATTTGAATCAAACTGGAAATAAGCGCCTAGCCCTGTTTCCATTGAACCGGGGTTACAAGGGTTGTTGTTGCTATCGGTGGCAACTATGGTAAAATTCTCAATCTCCACCACATAGCTTTGAGGCACGTTTCGCAACCAGGTAGTATGAGGGTTGTTTCTAAAAACATCAGAAACTCTTGCCGACGATGGTAAATTTTTATCAGGAGTATTAAAAAATATCTTGTTGTTAACGATCAGCCCGTTCTGGTAATCTTCAGCCTGGGGTTCATATAAATAATACATGTTGGAGGTCCAACTCGATGGGTCTGCAGACCGGTTGACCATGCTACGGGGCTGAGAAGAATAGACTGGTTGCAGGTTGTCATGGGTAAAACCAACATTATTGGAAGAAATCGGGAACCTGAAAGGGTCAGCATCCATGAAATCCACCTCGAAGACAAAACCATCTTTTGTCAATATATGAAAAGTAGGTGAAGTAGTAAATCCATTCTGATTGATCAGGGAGACATATTCGTTGGTGAATACCCGACCGGATATGGGCAAACCACCATTATTGCCTGCGTTCACTTGAGTAACCGTAATGTCCCAGGCAAGCACCACCCGTGGGGTATTAGGCTGGTCTGTCGCCCGGTTCCAATCAGCGCTGTTCAATACATTCATGAAGTCTGCTGATGAATAGATCGGGTACCCAAAATAAACTGTCCAGATACCCTCTTGGTTATCCGGAACTTTGTAGGACCAGGGTTGATAACCGGACGATCCCGGAGTACCATCACCTGTCGGCCCTGCAACTTCCTGATCTCTATTGAAAATGATTCCCTCGTTCCCATTATTTCCATTCAAAATAGTGTGCAAAGTACCATCGGGGCGATATATTCTAATGAATCCACCCTGAATACCTAAATGGCTCGATCCAAGGTTTATGAATTCATCTCCTTTCACGTAGACCTTCATTTGTTGGGTATCACGTGTATCAAGAAACATTCGATATCCATCATTGCCGATGAAATCTTTTGAGCCTTCAGCCAACGTTCGATCTGGTAAAAAGATAAAAGCGAGGAAAATCAGTGGCAAGGTTGATATCATTTGAATGATACCATTACCTGTCAGCCTTAAATGTAAGGAACTGGGGGTTCTCATACTCGGTATGTTTAATTCTAATGCTTATTTCATCCTGAATTGAAATACTGATACAAATCGTACTTTCAAAACAGCATGTTAATATTCAAAGGATTTTTAATTAAGGTCCAATTCAATTTTTCAGGAAAAAAAAGAGGATATTTTTAAAAAGACTGTTAAAGGTGAGTCACATACGGGGGTGCAAAAACGCTGCCAAAAAAATTATTTTTTTATAATATGAGTTTGGTTTTTGAAAGGAGAATCATGTGACAATTTGGTGAAAAACCTTTTTCAGATTCGTAGGTTTGAACTTATTATTTTCAGAAAAAAACATTGAATAATGGCTTACAACAGCATGGCGGAATGCCTTAGGGATTTAGAAAAAAACGGTTACTTGAAAAGGGTCAAGGAAGAAGTAGATCCGAACCTTGAAATGGCAGAAATTCATCGGCAGGTCTATGATCAAAACGGGCCAGCATTGTTATTTGAAAAAGTAAAAGGGAGTCCATTCAAAGCGGCATCAAATATCTACGGCACCAATGAACGGACCGCTTTTATATTTAGAAAAACCCTTCCCAAGGTCAAAAAAGTAGTGGAATTGAAAGCCGATCCAACCCGCTTTTTAAACAATCCATTCAATTACCTGACTGCCCCTTTCACGGCTATTACGGCACTACCAATGAAAGGGATTCGAAACCCTGTTTTATATGGTAAAACCACGGTCGATAAATTACCCCAGGTAAAGTCCTGGCCAATGGATGGTGGTGCTTTTGTTACGCTTCCTCAGGTGTTGACGCTGCCTCCCAAAGAAAAAAGCATCATGCAGTCCAATCTTGGCATGTACCGTATTCAGCTTTCTGGCAACGATTATATTCAGAACAAAGAAGTAGGAATGCACTATCAATTGCACCGTGGTATTGGTGTGCATCACACGGCATACAACAAAAGCGATGAACCTTTCCGTTGCTCCATTTTTGTTGGCGGCCCGCCATCGCATGCTTTTGCGGCGATCATGCCCATGCCGGAAGGATTGAGTGAACTGACGTTTGCCGGCATGCTCGGGGGCAGGAGATTCCGTTACACCCGAAAAAATGGCCATGTTCTTTCAAGTGACGCCGACTTTGTGATAACCGGAATTATCAGGAAGGATATTAAAAAATCGGAAGGCCCTTTTGGAGATCACCTGGGGTATTATTCGCTGGCACATGATTTCCCGGTCATGGAAGTAGAAAGCGTTTACCACCGTAAAGACCCGATCTGGCATTTTACAGTGGTTGGACGGCCGCCTCAGGAAGATTCTGCATTTGGCTGGCTTATTCATCAGTTGGTTGAACCGCTGACTTCACAGGAGTTTCCCGGCATCAAGGAAATTCATGCTGTTGATGCAGCGGGTGTGCATCCTTTGTTATTAGCAATTGGTTCGGAGCGTTATATGCCGTTCCGTGAAAGGAAGCCGGAGGAGATATTGACCCAAGCCAATCATTTGTTAGGGAAAGGCCAGACGACCCTCGCCAAATTTGTTGTCATTGCAGCGCATGGCGACGCCAATAACCTCGATACCCACGATACCCGTCATTTTTTCCATCATGTTCTGGAACGAATTGACCTGACCCGCGATTTGCATTTTCAAACACGCACAACAATTGACACATTGGATTATTCCGGCACAGGTTGGAATGAAGGCAGCAAAGTGGTGATAGCTTGTTGTGGTGATAAAAAACGGGATCTGAAAGCAGAATTGCCAGATGGATTTTCCTTACCAAAAAGTTTCTCTGAACCTGTTTTTGTGCAGCCGGGAATTTTGGCCATTCGGCCTCCATTGTTTACCAGTGAGGAAAGTCAAAAGGATGCTTTGCTCTTGAGTCAGCATTTAGAGCAGTTCGCAGATTATTTTGAAAAACACATCCCGTTAGTAGTGTTGACTGAAGATCCGCATTTTTTGGCTGCTACCGATCATAATTTCCTTTGGGTCACTTTTACCCGTACCAATCCTTCGCATGATATTCATGGCATCCATTCTTTTACTGAAAACAAACACTGGGGCTGTAAGGGAGGGTTGATCTTTGATGCCCGCAAAAAGCCACATCATGCCCCGGAACTGGAAATTGATCGGTCAGCTGCTGAAAAGGTGTCTGGCATTGTTGACCGAATCATGAAAAAATAGCTTACATAAACATGGGTCATCCCAAATTTTACGGAAAGGACAAATGAAGCTGGCGTCGAGCCAGCTTCATTTGTAAAAGAGGGGTTTTTAGGG